>DATNLS010000340.1:0-15711 GCA_035602775.1 Candidatus Acidiferrales bacterium
CCTGCTCTCGATTGCATCGAGGTCGACGACACTCTCGCCGCGCTGGGCCGCCTCGCGCGCCGCCATCTGGAGCGGGCGCGAGCAACTCGCGCACTTCCGCTGATCGCAATCGGCGGCGCGGTCGGCAAAACCACCACCAAGGAACTCACCGCCGCCGTGGCGCGCGCGCTGTTCGGCTCAACGCTTTCGACGCCCGGCAATCTTAACAATTTGATCGGCGTGCCGATGACGATTTTCACGCTCACCAGCGAACATCGCGCGGCCGTCCTCGAATGCGGGACCAACACGCGCGGCGAGATTCCGCAGCTCGCGCAAATCGTCGAGCCGGATGTCGCGATGGTCCTCAACGTCGATCTGGAACACAGCGAAGGCCTCGGCACGCTCGACGAAATCGCCGACGAGGAAGCCGCCCTGTTCTCGACGGCCACGCAGTATGCGGTCGCGTCCGCCGACGAGCCGATGGTGCTGTCGCGGATTCCTAAAAATCTGCGCCAGATCCTATTTGGCAAATCGCCGGACGCGCACGTGCGGCTCGTCGGTCGAAGCGCGGGCGCCCGCTCACACGTCCGCATCGAAATCGCGCTCGCGATGGTCGCGCCCGGAGTCGATCCTTTTATCGAAACTGAAATCGCGCTGCTGGGCGAAGCCGCCGCTCTCAACTGCGCCGCCGCGATCGCCGGAGTCGCTGCGATGCGCGCGGCGCCGCTCGAATCGCGAGAGCTCGATTCTATCGCCGAAGCGCTCGCGAGCGTCCTGCCTGTCGCCGGCCGGCTCGCCACCACTTCGATTAACGGCATCTTCGTGATCGATGACAGCTACAACTCGAATCCTCGCTCGATTCGCGCGGCGCTCGCGGCCGCGCGCGAAGTCGCCGACGGTCTCGGCGTCAGGTTGGTGATCGCGATGGGCGATATGCTGGAGCTTGGCGAGCAGGCGGCGGTCGCGCATCAGGATGCGATTCGCGACGTGATGCGCGCGCGTCCCGCCGCATTCGTCGCCGTCGGCGCCGAGATGATCTCCGCGCTCGCGGTTGTATCTCGCGATGCGGATACCGCCGGCGTACTCACCGCGCCGGACAGTATCGCCGCGGCAAAAGTAGTGGCGACACTGGTGCAGCGCGGCGACGTGTTGTTGGTCAAAGGTTCGCGCGGAATGGCGATGGAACGAGTTATCGAGGGTCTCGGCTGACGCCTATCAATGGTCGCCGATGCTGCGGCTGATCTCGAGCCAGTTGGTGCCGTCCCACTTGAGCCTCAGCACGTCCACCCAGCCGCTTGCGATGCTCGAGGTTGGCGCCGCGCCTCCAGTCCATTTGATTGCGCCGCTCGAGGTCGCAAATGTGGGGCCCGCTGCAATCGCGCCGGTGAGGTAGGACTCGATGGTCACCACCTGATCCGCCAACAAACCGGTCGTCGACAGCGTGTAGGTCAGTCCCGTCGTCGCGGTGGAAATTTTCTGGCATGAGTTGGTCCAGAACGCCAGCATCGTGTTGGCCGAAACTGTTCCAACGTTCGAACAGGCTTCGATACTCGGGGCGTGGTTCAAGTAGCCGACGCGAACGATGCCGTTCGCGATCGAATCGGTGAACTGCGTAAACATCATCGAGTCGGGCGCGTTGCTGCCGTCGCCGTTGCGAAACGGGCTCGCGTCGCCGTAGCTGTTCTGCACCGAAAAGATCGGCTGCGGGTTCGGCGCGTTGCCGTTGCTGATCCCGCAAACGGTAGTTCCACCGCCGCAAACCCAGGAGCTCTTGATTGCGGTTGGCCGGTTCAACTGCATCAGGAATCCATTCGGTCCCGGAGTGTCGGCAATTCGAGTCGCATCGATGATGAAGTTGGAGGCGACATCGTTGCTGTCGAAGATGAAATATTGCGCGCCCTCGCTGGTCACGCCGGAAAACATCATGTTGCCGTCCGCGCCGCCGCCGAAACGATCGATGGTCCAGGCTTCGATCTTGTTTTGCTCGAAGTCGGTGCCGTAAATCTCGAGCTGGCCGACGAAGGCCGACATGATTGCGATGTCGTGACCCTGGATCAGTCCGCCGTAGATTTCCTCGTTGTAGGTCTGGCCGATTCCGCCGAAGAAGTAACCCCACATACCGCCCTGCCCGTTCGAGGGATTCGAGATCTGCACGTCATGAAAACTCAGGTCCTGGACGTTGCCGACGGATCGATTCGCGATCCGAATCCCGATGCCCGCGCGGCCCAGGTCCAGCCGCTCGAAGGTGTCGTGCTGGGTCGCGAGGCTGTCGCCACCGGCGCCGGTCGCGTAATTGTCCACGTCGATTATCACGCCGGGTGTGTTCCCGCTGATTCCCGAAACCGACAGCCCCGCTACTCGCGAGTCAGCCGCCTTGTTCATGTTGATCACAGTGCCGCCGGTCACGCCGTCCCACTCGAGGTCGACCGGATGTCCGCCGTCGCCGCTCTGGGCGCCGGTCAGCGAAAGCGTGACGCCCCAGCATCCGTAGAGATTGAGCGATTGACTGAGTGGGTAAGCGGCGGTCGCGGGGAACTCGACGATTCCGCCGACGGTGCCGCCGGTGGCCGTGTGCGAGCAGACCGCGCTTATCGCCGCGTTGATCGGGACGCTGTCGTCATGGCGCATCGTGAACGATCCGGTTTGCGCGGGCGCAAGAGACAGCGTCACGCTGGTCCCGCTCACGCCCGTAATTTGCGCGAACAGATCTTGCGCCACGGCGCTCGAGTTGATCGCGGTGCCGAAATCTTCATCGGTGCCAAACGCGTGTCCGAAATCGCGATACGATTCGGCCGTCGCCCCCGGCGCGCCGGCGTGAGGCACCACCGCGTGCAGGCTCGGCGTGCATCCCGTGCCGCTGCACGAATAGATCAGATACGCGATATCGTTCGCGCCGCCGGTCCAGCTCACCACGATGTTGTTGTTGGTGCTGAGCGTGGCGGGTCCCGCGCTGGTCGAGATGGCCGCGGTCGGCGCCGACCAGCCGCCAGCCTGGCTCACTCCGACAATTTGATACGTATAGGTGACGCTGCATGTAGCATTGTGCGCGGGGTTCGAGCTGACGGTATCAACCTCGCAACCGCCGCCGTTAGCCGCGGACTTGGTGATATCCGAAGTCGCATTCGGATTCATCGCATAACTGTTCGGGACGACCGTCACGCCAGTCGGCAAACTCGCATTCGAGGCGGCGCCCGCATGAGCGATCTTGACCCAATTGCCGGTCTTGAAATCGCCGATTGAATTGACGTTGACCGTCGCGATGCCGGCGGTGGTGTTCGCGCTCGTGGCCGTAAGCGAGCCGGTCGCGCCGAACGCTCTTACGTTTTCAACCCCGTTGAGGCTGACGTTGGTGATCGCGTCGCTGCCGTCGAGCTTCGCGCCCGATAACGTATTGAGCTGGGCGCCGGTCTGTCCGAACGCAAGCGCGTCGCCACCGATCATCGCCGGCGCCAGGTTCGAGACCTTGTTGCCATTGGCGTTGAGAGTGGCTTCCAGAGCAGCACCCGCGCATGCCCATTGTCCGCGCGTACCAAGCGCCCACGCACCCGCGCCGCCACTCACGCACGGCACCGCGGTCCGGCAATCCTTGCAATAGAGCACAGTCCCGTCCTGCTCGGGCGGCAGATTGGCGAAGGTCGGCGTGACTATCGAAGGCGCGATCGGTTCGGCGCCCGAAAAGCGCTGATTGATCGCTTCGCGGAACTGCAGCCCCGCGCCGACGCCGGTGAAGTTGGGAATCGGCTGATAAGCTCCGGGCGGCGGCAGATTCTGCGCCGGTGCGTCCGCGCTCGCGGCGATCAGGATCAGCGCAGCGATCGTCATCATGCTCCGCTGCGTCATGCGCCGGATCGTCGGCGAAATCTTTCGTCTGAAATCCATCACCATTCCATCAATCGCGCGCTTGCGCCGATGGCCTCAGAATCCAATCGCGATCCAGTAGAACCCGCTGTTGTTGTCGTTCCCCGCTCCCAGCTGGTTGTTGTACACCCAAAATTGCGTCGTGGTCGGCAGGTTGGTGAAAGGGACCATTATCACGTCCTCGCCGTTGCTCGAGCCGCTCGCGTTGGGGTTCACGGTAATCGGCAGGAAGACCTCGCAAGCGTTGGGAAAGGCAATCGGGAAACTGTACGGACCGTACAGTCCGTGCGGGTTTCCGGGCTGGCCCCAATTCACGAAGCCCCACTGAATGACGTACTGGATCAGTCCCTTGTTCACATCGGCAACCGGCAGCTTGAGATAGCCGTTGGCTCCCATCGCGCCGCTGAAGTTCGCCACGAAGGCCTGCAACACCCCGATATTCGAGATATTGACGTCCTGGCGCTGCTTCAGGAACGCGGTGCGATTAGCCAGTTGCTGATGCGGCTGGTTCGAAATTCCGGTGCCGCTGAAACTCGCGCCGCTGGCAGCACCCTCGACCGGATCGGTCGCCTGAATCTGATACACCTCATTAGAGGTGAACTCGGCCGCGTCGATTAGTGTAGCCATTGACTACCTCAGAAGGTGAGCGTCCACGTACCGCTGATACTCATTCCCGCGCCAAATACTATTGGAGCAATAGTCTTGCGCGCGAGCATCGGAGTCGGCGCGGTCGTTCCGGGCAGCGTGGCGCTGGCATGATTGGCGAAGATCGCGAGTTCCTGGATTGTGATCCCCTGCGCGCCCGTATCCGCCGTCGTCAGCGACCAGTTGAGCGTGAGACTGCCATTGCCGTCCTCGCTGTGACCGTCGAGCGCTTTGTAATAGGCGGGCGCCGTGAGCGCGGAGTCGGTCACCGTCGGTGCGTTCGATCCCGTGCCGAATCCCACCGCCGCCGCGAACTCGCCCGTGGTATCGCCGCCCAGCAGCGCCGCGAGCGCCGGCAGTCCGGCGTTCACGAACAGATTGCGGCCCTCGTATTCCCACCCGACTCGGCCGCGCTCGACCAGTCGGATTCGCACGATTCCAATCGGACTTCTCATTTTAACCTCCGTGCAAAACGGCCGCGCCGTTGACGATCAGCGCCGAGTCCGCGACCGCGGGTTCGTTGACGCTGTAAGTAATCCCGCTGTGCAGATAGTGACCGTCGTAAGCGGGGACAATCGGACCGTACGCATCGGTCGCCGAGCCCGTCGCGATCGCAAACGCCAGCGCGCTGTCATTGGGCACGGGCGCCGCGTCGAGCTGGTACTCCGCGATTCCGCCGAGCGTCAACTTGTCCGACGGCGCCGGACCCGCGTCGTGAATCGCCGGCACCGCAAACCACAACGAGTCCAGCCACGCTCGCGCCGGTTTGAAAAAATTAACCGCCGCCACTGCCGTCGAAGCCACGCCGATCGAAACGCCCTGCCCGGCCGCGAGCTCGACCATCACGCGGAACACCGCCCATCCCTGGTTCGGCGGATACAGTGCCCCGCCCCAGCTCGTCTGTCCCTCTAGCAGCGTCACCTGTTCCCATCCGAGCGCTCCAAGCGCCTGCTTGATCGCCGACGGCGTGCCGCGAAATCGATGCAGCCCGATCGCGTTCTGGAGCAGCGCGCGCTGCGCCGCCTCGGTCAGCACCATCTCCGTGACCAGGCCGCCGGACTCGATCAGGTTGTCCACGTCGATCAGCAAATCGATGTTGGTCAGCGCATCGACGCCGATCGCCACCGGCGCGATCAGCTGCCACAAGGGGGACAGCACGTCGAATTGCCATGCCAGGAACTGTAAGGCTCCCGCCACCACCGAGTCGATTCGGTAAACCAGCAGCGTCGTGAGATCGAGCGCCGCGAGCCGCGCAATCAACACCAGCAGCGCCTGCGTGCGCGTATCGTTGATCGAAGGCGCGGCCGAAAGCTCGGGCATCAGCTATGCTCCGTGCTGAACGCCGCGGTCAGCGAGATCATCGTACAGTTCGCCCACTGCCCCGCGGTCAGCGGCGTCAGTGTTGGCGAGGTGAGCGCGACGCCATAGACGCCCGCTACCGACAGCGCTGCAATTATCTGGCTCGGCACGATGTCGCGCTGAATCTTGGCCGCGAGCTCGAGCGCGAGCTCCTGCGCGGCGGTGGTCGCCGCCGTGATAGTCGCCGTCGGATCGGCATCTGAGTACAGCGTCACCGTCGCCGTGATCTGGTAGTCCACCTCGGTCACCGCGAGGACATTCACCGTATCCGTCAGCGGACGGATAGTGTCGGCGTTCAGCACCGCGGCCACTTTCGCAAGCAGCGCGGAGTTCGCGACTCCGGCGCTGTTCGGCGCCGGCGCCGGTTGTTGCGTCACCGGTCCGGTCAGCAGGTACACGTTCACCGATCCGGGGGCGGGACTCACAATCTGAGCGTCGGCGATCGACGGGTCGGCGCCGATCGCGAAGAAGCGGTACGCGCCAGCCGGCCCCGCGACGCTGAACTGGTTCGGCGCGGCCTGGATACGCGCGCGCAGATGATTGTCCGTTTCCGGGGCGGAACCGCCGGTGGTCGTGCTGGTGTTGGTCACGCTCGCGATCAGCGCATTCGGATTCAGCTGGACGCTTACCTGTCCCGCCAGATATCCATTCGCACCGGCTCCTGGAGCGGTCGCCGTCGCCGCGACGCTCGAGATGGTCGCGCCCGCCGCCAGGATGATCGTAGCGCTGGTCGCGAAAGTGAATTGCCCGTCGTTGGTACCGACTAGCGTCCCCGCCGCGATCGTGAACGGCACCGTCAGCGCGCCCGTCAGCGTGAATTGAAGCGTCGTCACCGCCGGCTGCGACGCGAGCCGCGTGACGCTCAACAGTTGACCGAGATAGTCGAGCATCGGAAACGACGCGAACGCCAGCAGATTCTGCTGCGCCGCATACTGAATCGCGTTGCGCACCAGCGATTCGCGGTACGCATACAGATTGATCAGCAGGCGCTCGACCTGCGCCGGATACAGCACTCGTCCCGCCGCCGCCTCGAACTCGGCGATCATATCGGCAAGGATCAGATTCGGATCGAGCCCGTCCGCATCGTCGACAAACACCGGCGGCGGCAGCGACGAAATTCCTGCACCCATCAACTCATCCTTTTTTCGCCGTCGGCGCGGCCCGCACTAGACCGCCGCCCCAGGCACTGTCACGGTCGTGGTCTGAACGGTAGCCGGCGCGGCGCCCAGGTTAAGCTGCCAGTTGAGCGTCACGTCGAGATGCGCGCCCGACTGCGAGCTGCCGTCGAACACCGGTTGCGCCGTCACCGACACGAGCTTTGCCCGCGGCTCCCACATCGTGATCGCCGAGGTTAGTTCGCTCACGATCGCGGGCAACGCCAGGCTGATCGGGAAATCGATGTACCGCCAGATGTTCGCGCCAAAGGTCGGCCGCAACGGGTCGCTCCCACGCGGGGTCGTCACGATTATCCCGAGACACTGCTCGACATCGGCGATTCCCTGCACTACTTCGCCGATGGCTCCCAGAGCCAACGACCAGTCCGCCGACCTTATATCCGCCAAAGTGACTGGGTTTGCCGGCATCGTCATCCCGCCAGCACGTCGGTGCTCGCCGTCACGATCGTCCCGGTCTGCTCGCCCACCTGGACTTGATCGCCGAGCCGCGCGACGCCTGCCAGCGTGCCGTTGCCAAGCTGTATTTGCCCCGCACTTTTGATGATGATGTTGCCGCTCGAATCGATCTCAATCTGCGCGCCGTTCGCCGTAAGACTGAACGCGCTGCCCTGCGGCAGAGTCACACTCAACACGTGCTCGAGGCCGTCGTACTTCAGCTCCGCCTGATCCTGAAATTTCAGATCGAACAGATGAAGCAGAGAGTCATACGTCAGTTGCGTGGTGTCCTGGAAAATAAGATCGAACAGATGCGTGACGCGATTGTAATCAAAGTTCGCGCCGTCCTTGAACGCGATATGGAACCTGTCGGCGCTGTTCACCGGCGGCACGTCAACCGCCGAATAAATCGCGCCCAGCACCGCTCCCGCCTCGTCGCGCAGATCCATCAAACACACGACCTGCTCGCCGACATCCGGAATCCAGTAGAACTTGTCGTCCTGCGTCTTCGCAAATACAACCGGCAGCCACCAGCTGATCATCTCGTCGTAATCGGGAAACACCACGCGCACCTTTGCGTGCGCCGTGTCCTGCGCCTGCACGATCCCTACGCGGAACGTCGGATTGAGCGAGGCGAATCGTTCGCGATATTCGATTATGTCGTTCATGCGCTGACCCTTCGCGCCGCAATCGACGTTGTATATCCGGTCGCCCGCGCCAGGTGATGCTTCGCAATCTCGATCAGGTAGGTTCCATCCAGCGCACCCCATCCACTGAGCTGGACATTGATGCCGGCCACCAGCACCGTGTTCCCCGGCCCTTCAATCGACCCGTCCACGAACACCATGTTGTGCAGATGAAGCAGCGCTTCGGCCTTCACCTGCGCTTGCTGGGCGTTTTCACAGCGCGCCACAATTTTGAGCGTGTCGTTCGTCGGCGAAGGTTCGTCCGCGGACACCGACTGAGTAATCAGTTCTTTCGTGTCGGGATCGAAGTAGGAAAACTCCGCGGCATCATAGATTCGACGCGCTCGGTTCCGAAATGAGAATCGCACCGTGTCCGCTCGCGTGATCGTTGCCGTGGCCGGCACCGACTCGAGCGCGGGCCGCTCGTAAAACACCATCTGCCCGGCGCGCACTGTGAAATCGAAGTTGTGCTCTCGCGCGAGGCGTTTTAGAAATTCCAAATCCATCTGCCGCCGTTGGGTGACGCGCGCAAACACCACGTCGCTCTCGGACTCGGCCGACGCCGTCACCAGCGTCAGCCCATACTTCCCGGCGATCTGTCCCGCGATTTCCACGATGCCCATGTTCTCGTACGCCACCGTATTGGCCGTGCGCATCGCCGGTGTGATGTACGCGGCAAGGCAGCGCAGCCGCATCACGTCGGGCGGCCCGTCCAGCTCCAGCTCGTCGATCTGAAAGTCGCCGCAATCCAGCATCGCCTCGCCGCTATAGCCAATTTGCAGACTGACAACGTCGCCGATCGCCGGATACCAGGGCCCCTGCCACAGCTTCATCGAGTCCTCGAGCTCCACTTCCAGCTCGCCTGAAGCAGCGTCCAGCCGATCGACATATCTAATAGCCATAACCATCTGCGATATATCCGGAGATATATTCACGCCCGAGTAAGTGAGTATCCACTGAGGTGAGCGGACTGTATAAGACGGAGTCGCGGCCATTAGCCACTCACCGCCTGCGACAACTTCCAGGGCGGCAAGTTAGCTTTGACCACAGCGCTCTTCTGCTGCAGCGGAATCTCTATCGATATGCCGGGGTCGAACACCGGCTCGATCGGCACGTTTGGATTAGCCATTATGATCGGCGAATAGTCAGTCGGGTCGCCGTAGTATTGCCACGCCAGCAGGTCCCACCTTTCGCCGGCCGTCGTAACATGGACTATGAACTGTGAGCACGTCATCGCGCGGCACTCCTCACGATAACCGCGGCCGGCACATCTGTCGCGTCAAGATTGGGACTGCTCGCTCCCAGTGGCGTTGGCGTACTGAGTAATGCTGACACGCCCGGCGTGACGCTGTTCGCGCCAGGGCCCGCGGTGTTCTGCGGCAGTTGCGTGATTCCAAGCGGCGATATCGCTGTCGCGTTCAGTGCGTTCGAGAGCAGCAGCGGATCCGCTATCCACTCTTTGAGCGCAAGCGCCACCCGAATCGCGATCGGCGTGCCGCTGGCCGATAGTTGCTGCGATTTCACATTGATCGATTCGATAACAAAGAACCCGCGAAAATCCCCGTTGCCGAAAACCAGCGGCAGTGCGAGATGCTCCGCCGCCGTCGCGCGCAACAGCGCCAGTTGCGTCGACGGATTCGTAAACGACGCATGCCATATCACCTCGAACTTCAGTCGCTCGAGATCATCCCCGACCCACTGCAGTTGCGGCTTGCTCTCGATCACCTTCTGTTCCGCGAAATCGTAAGCCCCCGCGGATTCGTAGGCGTCCGGAGACCCAACCACTTCGAATTGAATTTCGCCTAATGCTGCGAACAAATGCTCTCTCCTTAGAACTGCGCCCGCTCGCGTCGCGCCGATTCCCGCTTCAATTGATCGAACAGTTCTTCGCGATGCGCCCGCAACGCCCCGAGCACGTCATGTTGCACCGCGCCTCCCGCCGGCGCATTGATCACCACCGTCGGCGACGAGTTGATAGTGATCCCCACGCGTCCGCCGCCGTCGTTGGACACGCGAGCATCGCTCAACGGTCGCGCGAACTCGCGCTGCGAAACGCTCGGAAGAAAAGTCATTCCGCGAATCACTCGAGCAACCCGAACCTTCGCCAGTGCTCGCATTCCGGCGGGAGACGGTCGTGTTGCTTCGAGTCTCTCTCGGGTTCGGCGCGAATCGGCGCTCGAAGCCAACCTGGATGGCACGAATTTCCGCGCATCCGCAATCGCCCGGCCCGCGCTTGCCGATTCAACCGATCGCTCAACTCGCGACAGCGCATCCATCGCATGAGACAGTCCTGGCATCTCGCGGGACCAGAGAGCGCCGCCCTCGACCATCGCCGCTGCGCGCTGCCACGCACCCCCGGCCCTCGCGCTCTCGCGTCGATTGCCGGTTCCGCGTTCGTTCACCCTGACGCTGCGGCCGCTCTCAGAGCCCTCGGAAGCCCTTCCTCGATTGTCGTCATCTCCCGTCTCGACGACTCGATTCTCTTTGACGAGCCAGCCCTGTGCGGGTAGTTGCCATCGATGACCGCCTGCCGGCGCGACGCTCGCAGCCGCTCGCGCGAGTCGATCGCTCGCGCGCGCGGCCTTAGCCACACGCTGAAGATGGCTCAGCGCGTGCGCCACTTTCCTGTGTTGCCTTGCCATATGATGCTTGCTCTTGATGCCGTGATCGGGAGGGTCAACTAGCGCGCGCGGCGTTGCGGTCGAACGGACGGCGTTGAGAGGTCGCCGCCTCCACTCGCAGCGGACGTCCTGCGAGCTCCTTGCCGTTCATCGCTCGCACCGCGACTGCGGCTTCGGTCTCACTCTTCATCTCGACAAAGCCGAACCCGCGCGATCGCCCGTCGAAACGGTCGCGCACGATCTCAGCCCGCTCGACGCTGCCAATTTCGGCAAAGGCTTCGCGCAAATCGCCATCACCTAGCGAGAAACTCAAATTGCCCACGAATAATCTTATTCCCATCGTTTCACCGTACTGCGCGATCGCTTGCCGCGCGCATTTCGCTATACTCACTGCAATTACTACTCACCATTCGTCCCTCCGCCGCGTTGGACGCGCATCCGTTCATAGTCCGTCATTGCGTCCAGCCAGTACGACAGCTCCGCAAAGTCCATCGCGCTCAGCTCTCGGACTGAGAATCCGGATTGAACGAGGCCTGCGAAGCTCGCTGCGGAGGGCGGTCGAAATTTTCGTCAATCACCTCAGCCTGCAACGCCATCACGTCCGCAAGATCCATCTCAAGCACGTCTTCGTACACGATTTTCTGCCCGTTGATGCGCGCCACCTCCGCAATCAATGCAAACACGACCGCACTCGCGTCGCCCCCCGCCGCTGTTCGTTGCGCCCGCATCAGGTCTCGCCCGTAACCCTTCCGCACCTCGGCCCGCGCACCCGACGGCAGGTCAATCGTCCGGACGCTTTGTTCCTCGTTCGTTTCACCGCTGCCGATTGGCACTCCATTCACCATTAACTCGTCAGTTTTCATTAGTCATTCGCCCCGTCTTCGGGCTTCGTGGACAACTCACTCAGCCCCCGAGATTCGATCGGAAGGTACTCAGTTGATCGACGCCACCGACTACGTAGATATTTGCGAATACGTCGTACAAGTATATTTGGACTCCTGCCACGAATAGTTCACAGTGATAGATACTTACTACCGATGTAGTCTCGACCATTTGATGCTGACGAAAGATTGGACTGCCGGCGTCCTTGAACACCCCGGTCATCAGGTAAACCACCGGCAGCTGCGCGGTCCGCCCCTGGCTGGTGTACTGCTCCAGGTTTCCACGCGCCTGGAAGGAATGCGTCTGGAAGGGACTCGTCGACATCGTGAGCGTAGCGGCGTCGAACGACGACCATTTGATCTTTGACTCGAGCTTCTCGACCCCCGCCCACAACTCAGCCGTGCCGGCCATCCCCAAGCCCTTATAGTCAATCATCTTGTGCTTGGGATTCGCGATCTGTATCTCTTCGGCTCGGCCGAGCAGTCCGACCCCGTCAATGTATATATTTGCATTAGTCAGTGAGTTTATCTGGATATTCATTCTTTTCCCTCGTCCGCTCGGTTTAAGACGTCGCCCCCGCCGCTACGGTTATCGGACTCGTCTGGCCGAGTTGCTGAAGCAGCGTCACATCGATGAACGCTTCAAATGTGATTCTTTCCGCGGGTGGCGGAGGCATCACGTCGATATCAAAGACCAGTTGGCCCGCCGCGATCTGCGTGTATGGATTCTCCGCCGGGTCGAAGCTCGCCGCACCGGCCACGAGGGCGCCCCGCTGGATCAGCGATCTGATGAACCCATTTGCGCTGGCAAGAATCGCCGTGATCAGCGCGTTCGAAATCGGCTGGTCGATGAACTGCAGCATCGCCAGCTCCAGCGATTCCTCGATCACGTCCATCGTGCGGCGCACCGAGATAAAATTGTCCGGCGCGGTTGAGGTCGGATACTCCGCGCTCCGGTTGCCCCAAACCCGAAGGCCGGTGCCGAACGCGTTGAACACGGTCACGATCCCCGCCGCATTCAGATTGTTGGTGTCGGACGACGCGTCGAGAATCGACGCATACAGCGAAACGTCCGGCCCAAGCATTCCATCGACCTGCGTGTTTGACGGCGACCACCAGTAACCTTGCGCCAGGTCCTTTGCCGCGATCGCTCCTGCCACCCACTGCGAGTATGGCCCGACCGAGTTCGCGTTGAACTGCGACGTCAACGGAAGTCCCGAAGCGCTCAGCGTGACGTTCGTCGGCACGATTCCGGTGTCGTAAAAGGTCTCCTGGGGATAGCAAAGAATTGTTCGGTTGCTCGACGTTGCGAACGCGTTGCCGATAACCCCCCGATTGGCTATTGCTGTCGCCGCCGATGTCGCAGGCGGCGAATCGACCAGCGCCATCGCGCGAATCGTCTGGGCCATCGCGTCAAGCGCGGTCGCAACATCGGCGTTCTGTGAGTAGCCCGGCGCAATCAGGATCTTTGGGAAGAACCCCATCGTCCCGTAGGTCGTCTGAAACGCCTGCAGCCCCGTGTACACGCCGCTCGTCATCGCCCCGATCACGTTCGCGTCCGTCACCTTCGAAGGATCCGCGTAGTTGAATGCGATCAGCACGCCGGCGCCGGCGCTGATATGTCCTCCTGTTGCCGTGGGGATAAGAGTAACAACGCCATTCACTACGTCGATCGTATAGTCAGTTCCCGCTACGTACGTAGTACCAGCTGGATTACTAGTGACTACTACACTCGACACCCCCATGTGCCCGAGGTTGATAGCGTTCTGCGGGTTGAAGGTGAATGCACTTGCTGCTATCGACGTGAAATGCACACTGGGATTGAACACATTGACGACGATCGCCTGTCCCGCTCCCTGCTCCTGAATCGCCGCCAGTGCGTACGGTATCGAGTAGCCGCGAACCAGCGGTCCGAAGTTCGCCGCGTCGAGGGCCGACGAGACCAGCGTCGGCGTGTTGGGCGCAGGCGCTACCGACGGCGATTGCACCGCCCATGTAGGTGCGCTCCCCACCAACCCAATCACCGCCGATTTGACGACCGTGACCGGCACCGGCCCATTAGGTACTTCGATTACTTCAACTCCGTGCAGGAAACTGGCTGGCATGTATCACCTTTACTCAGTCGGATCGAGTTACTATTTGTCTAACCTAGTTAGTCGGTTCGTTCTGGCCCGCGGTCGCAATAGCTACTTCGGCGTATGCGTACGCGATCTGCACTGTCTCGCCGGAGGTAATCGCACCGCCGGGAATTGCCGTGATGATTCCGTTCGCCCGCTCGACCGCGAAATCTGCACCCTCGATCAATGCTGCGCCGCCAGGACCCGTGATGCTCACGGCAAACACATTGTTCTGCGGCAGCTGCACCTGGAGGCTCGAGTTGAACGTGTATGCGCCCGCTCCGACCGTGACCGAAGTCTGCCCGCCTTCCTCCAGCGCCGAACCCTTGATGAACAGCGGGAAGTCATCCATCGGCGAGGTCTCGACGGCCACTGTGCTCAGTACGAACGTCGACGAGTACGTCCACACGCCGCCCTGCTTGTCGCGCTTTATGAATTTTTCCCGGGTCGGGTACATCTTGCGGCAGCCGGGAATCACGTATCCCGTCAGCGCGGTGCGAATGCTTTCGATGATCGCGTACGCGCCGGGACTCGTCCCCGACGGGTCTCCACCAACCGCCCATCCGAGGTCGCGCATCATGACCGAGATCTCGAACTCGAGTGTTTTCTCCTGGATTACCGCCGCCGTGTCGAGCAGCTCGCCGTATTGCGCGCCCTTGTACATCACCAGCGCCGCGCCCACGCGATGCGTCAAGCGCCAGGTCTCGGGCCTGTCAGGATAGTGTGCGATTTCGATCGAGTTGATTTGCGATTGCAGTTGGCTGACGATCGCGTCCTCGATCGTCGCGATGTCGATCGCGGTCGGCGGCGCGAACGTCACTCCGTTCCACGGCGCGTCCAGCATCACGCCCATCTCAGTAACCCCTCAGTTTTTTGCGGCTGAAGACGCGAAGGGGCCCTTGCACGTTCTCCGCGTTTTCCGCAGTTGGAGGCTCCTGGCCATCGGCCGACAGACCAAGCGTGAGCTCGCCGGCTGCGACTTGCTTGAGCATCGCGACCGCGTCCTCATAACGTTTGCGTGCGTCTTCCAGGTCGTGCAGCGGCCGCAGCGACTGCAAGCGGTACATCGCGATGTCCGTCGTGAGACGGTTGAGCACGGCCGGCGGATCTGTCAGCGGCAGCGTGAAGCGTCCTTCGATGTACCCATCGATTTCGGCGGAAGCGTCCGCCAGCGCCTGCGTGATCGGTGCATCATTCACAGTCGTCGCCGCCGGATCTTCATTAGTCAGTTGGACGAGGTCTCGATTAGGGTATCGATTGATCACGTCCTGCGCTGTCGCGTAGCTCACTGTCCACACCTCATTACATCCGAACTGGCTATTCGGACGGCAGGTCTCTCCGCGGGCGTCAGGCAAATGACCCGCGCCCGCGGAGAGTGGCCGTGCGCTCCGGCGCCGCGGGCAGGAGGGAAACCCGCGGCACGCCGGCTCAGGATGACTGCTTTCATCGCCGCGTCCTTACGCCAGGAACTCACTGACTATAAGGTCGGCGCTGTTGCGCCAGATGTTCGAGGTCGCGACGTTCGCGCTCGCGCCGGTGCCCGCCATGAACTCCGAGTTCAGCAGTTGGCGCGCGACTTCCTCGAGCGTCGGGGGGACCAGCAGGTATACGCCGGTGCGGCTCGATAGCGCGCCAAACGGTTGTCCCGCATCGGTTTTGAACGCTCTCATCGCGGCGCGCGCGGCGCCGTAGTTGGTCGGATTGCTCAGATCCGTATTGCTGGCGTACGCCAACTGCCACAACCCGACACCCGTATTCGCGCGCCCGTCGACGCCGTAGCGGAACTCGCGCCGGTTGAAGACCGCCTCGTCCGCCACATTAGTCATTCGCGTGACTGCGTATTCGCGCCGGAGCTGAAAGATGAATGGACGAATCACCCGCGACGCGTCGATCAGGTACCAGTACGCGCCCGACCCGCTCGAGTTGATATTCGCCGTCGGGGTTCCAGCCTGGTT
>DATNLS010000212.1:0-3831 GCA_035602775.1 Candidatus Acidiferrales bacterium
CGCCGCGAGATTCGTCCGCGTCCCGCACGCTCGTTCAAGGGCCGCACTTACGCCGCCGCGGTCTCACCCGAGTCGATGCCGATAATGGCGAAGCTGGGCGTCGGCCTGCTGGTGATCCCGCAGAAGCCATGGGACGCAGTCAAAAAAGATTTCGAGGTCTATCACAAGGTCTGGCGCGAGGTTAACGGTACGGCGCCGATACCGAAGCCATTGTCCGGCGGCTTTTGCGTCGTCGACGAGAATAAGGATCGCGCCGAAGAGATGGCGATGAAATGGATCGCCGCTAACTATCAAACCGTGATGAAGCACTACGAAATGATGTCGCCGGATTTCGGGACCAAGAAGAGCTACGAGTTCTACAGCAACGTCAGCAAATTCATCAAAAAGACCGGCCCCGACGTCGCCGCGCGCGACTTCGCGATGCTGATGCCGTGGGGCACGCCGGACCAGGTGATCGAGAAGTGCGCCTTTGTCCGCGACACGATCGACGCCAACGGTGTGTTTTTCAATTTCAGTTTCGGCGGCATGCCGTACGAGGACGCGGAGCGCAGCCTCAAGTGCTTCGCGAAGTATGTGTTGCCGGAGCTGAAAAAGTGGAAAACCGAGCCGCTGATTGAGCCGGCTCCGATCCAGTCTTCAGCCGCGGCCGGCTGACTTGCTACCGGCGAGCATCACGCGCCCGGCTTTTCACCGTCGTGCGCATGCCCGATCGCGTGGCGCAGCTTGCGATCGAGCTTCGCGCAATTGAGCACGACCTTTTCCGAATGCACCGCTTCGACGGCGCTGAGCGGAACCGTGAAGTCACCGGCATTCTCGACGTAGATGACCAGCTCCGGCCGGCCGCCCGGCGAAACCTGGCGAACGGCGCCGAACTCCTCTCCTCCGTCGGAAACAAACGCCTGGAATCCAACTTTGATTTTCTCTTGCATCGCGTCTTTCTCCAAATCTCAGTATCCGCTGAAGCCCGCGATGGGTCGAGTTGATCGCCGCTCCGCGTCTTTCCCGACCGAGGTAAGAGTCGGACGTAGAAGAACCTAACCCTAACCCCTTCCCGAGCGGGAAGGGGAACCGGATTGTTGGGAGAACCTCTTGCCGAGAGGCAAGAGGAACCAGATTTTGGAAGTGGGTCCTGCCGAACCTCTTCTAACAGGGGCGAAGCCCCGCATCCCTATCTTATCACCGGGTGCAGGGCTCACCCCTGCCGAAGGAAGCGTGAAACCCATCGCGGGTTTCACATTCAATAAAAGTGATTTCCCCTTCCGTTCTTTCCCTACTTCCCGACGAACCTCGGCGCGCGCTTTTGCTGGAAGGCTGTGATGCCTTCTTTGTAATCCGCGGTGTGGCCTGCGGCGCCTTGTGCTTGCGCTTCGCATTTCAGAACCGCGAACAGGCCCATCGCCTCTTCGTCGATCCGGCGGACCAGCCGCTTAGATTGCATGAAGGCCGCGGTTGGTCCCTGCGCGACCTGCGCCGCGACTTTCCGTGTCTCCGCGACGAGTGAGTCTTTCGGCATGCTGCGATTCACGAGTCCTAGCTGTGAGGCTTCGACGCCTGAGAGCAGGCGTCCAGTGTAGATCAGTTCGAGCGCGCGATGCGTTCCCAGGAGCGAAACGAAAAAGGAATGGCCGCCGGAGTCGAGCACTGCGCCGATTCGCGCGAACGGCGAGCCGATTTTCGCGTCGTCGGCGACGTGGACCACGTCGCATCCGAGCGCCAGCCCGAGGCCGACTCCCAGGCACGCGCCATGAACCGCGGCGAAGGTCGGGGCGGGGAACGCGACGATTCGCTTGATCAGCGGATTGAAGGTCGTTTCGATTATCGCTTCGGCGTCTTCGTCGCCTGGATGCGCATCGGCGAGATCGCGGCCAGCGCAGAACGCCGGGCCTTCCCCGCGAATCACCATCGCGCGCACGCCTTGTGCGGCCGCGCGCTCGAGCGCGCCGTTTAACTCGGCCACCATCGCGTCGTTCAACGCGTTCATCTTGTCGGGCCGGTTAAGAACGATTTCCGCAAGGCCGCCTTCGACCGACAAATCAACGCTCATATTGATGGCCTCAGGGTTTGCTAGAACACCGGGATAATGTCCTCGGCGCTGATATCGCCGACGTCAACTCCCTCAATATCAAGTTCGGGAATCGCGGGGAACTGGATGTCCCATCGTTCGACCAGCTTGCGCACGCGCGCGATGGCCAGGCGCCAGTTGTCGGCCTGCTGTTCATAGGTGAGGATTCCGAGGCCCGCCTCGCGCGCCGTCCGCAACAGAATGCGATGGTTATTCAAAAAGTAGCCGGGCAAATCCCAGAACTGCGCCGGTGGCTCCCACAGCACCATCGACAGGAACACGAACCCGGCGCGAAGCTGTTTGGTGATGAAAGTTTTGTGCTCGTCGGTGAGTCCCGGCCATTCCTTCTCGAGCAGGTTGATGCAGATCTGGAGATGACGCGCTTCGTCGCGTCCGATCTTGGTGAAGATTTCACGGAATACCGGATGCGTCGTGGCGTGCGCCATGCCGTGGAACAGCGTCGACGACGCCACTTCGCCCATCATGAACGAGGTGAAGATCACGGCGAGCGGATAGCGATCGATCGCGCGGTTGTAGCCCGTCCAGTAGCGGCCGCCGTTGTGGTAGAGCCAGCCGATATTGTTGAGCGCGACGCGCTGCAGCTCAGTCTTCGGCGCGAAGCCTTGCGGACCGTTCGGCACCAGGCGCTGGATGACGCGCTGGCAGGTTTCCTCGTGATTGGTCTCGTCGCGGGTGATCGAGAAGAAGCATTTGCGGACGGGGTCCTCCTCGTGCATCTCCCAGGCATGAATCGTCGCGCGCGCAAACACGGCGGGTCCCGACGAGTCGAAGTTGGACAAGAGCGCCCACCAGTACATGATCGCGACCTTCTCGTCGTCGCTCCATGCCTCGGGCGACAGTTCGCTCCAGTTGATATCCGCGGGATTGAAGCCTTCGCGCTTGGCCCGCTCGTAGATTTCCGCGAGCTTGGGCGTCTCGCATCGCCATTCGATGGGAAAGATATTGGGCTGGGCAACCGGCGGCGCCTCGACCAGGCCGCCTTCCGGAATTTCAAATTCGCTCATCGCGTTATCTCCTGATCTAATCTACCAACCATTCGGTTGGTTTGTCAAAGCCGACGTTTGGCGGCCTGCTCCATTCCCTCAAAGGCCACCCGGAATACCGCCTCGGCCACATCCGGCGCGTCCAGCCCCCCGCCCGGCCGATACCACTCTGTCACCGAGTTGAGCATCCCGAACAGCAACCGCGTCGCCAGCCGCGGCTCGACGTCGGCGCGCAAATCGCCCTGCCGCTGCGCATTGCGCATCAGCCGGGCGATCAGATGGTCAAACGCGCGGCGCCGCTCCATGATTCGCCGTTCGACGGGAGTGTTGCCGCGCACACGCAGGAGCAGCGCCACCTCCGGCAATTGATCGACGGTGGTTTCAATCGTGCGATGCACGATGTACCTGAGACGCGCCGCTGCGCGGCCCCGCTTCGCGGGCCGCTCGTCGAGCACCGCGAACAGCGCGTCGAGCGCACGCCCAACGCCGCGCGCCAGCAGCTCTTCCTTGCTGCGAACATGGTAGTAGATGCTGGCCTTCGTGATCCCCGCCGCACGCGCGACGTCGTCGAGCGTACTCCCGTCGTAGCCGCGCTCGCGAAACACGCGCACCGCTACGTCGAGGATCGCGTCGAGGTTGTAGGGCTTGCGCTGCCTGGCGGACGGACGGCCCACGGGTTGTCGCCTCCAATGGGCGAGTAGTTTGACTGGATGCGCGCGCGCTTGCCAGTGTTTTTAGTGTCAGTGATGGCGCCGGAGGAAGCAC
>DATNLS010000373.1:0-2194 GCA_035602775.1 Candidatus Acidiferrales bacterium
GAACGCGAGCGTGATGTCGCCGGCTACCAAGCCGCGCAGCGAAAGCCGCTCGATGAGCCGCTCGAGCATCGCACGCATGACGAATCCCAGCGGCTCCAGGAGCTCGATTCCATATTCGAGCTCGACAGTCTCGACGAAAAACTCGGCGCGGCGACGCGATACCAGCGGCGCATGACTGCCACCGCGCGCGAGGCGGACCAGCTCGACGCCGCGCCGCCCCAGCCGCGTGCCGACCGCGTCGGGATTGAGTCGCGCCAGCTCGCCCAGCCGGCGCATCCCCCATCGGGCGAGCGTGGTCTCGAGGTCGTCGCCGCGATCCGATTTTCCCAGACCGAGCATGTCGAGCGGCAGCCAGTTCAGGAATTCGCGCTCGCGCCCGGCTTCGATCACGCGCACGCCGCCGCATCGCGCGGCCAGATGCGCCAGTTCCTTGTTGGCCGCGACGCCGGCGGCGGGTTCCATTCCGACTCTGCGCACGCATCGGATCAGATCGGCGGTAATTTCTTCTTCGTCATTGTAGATGCGATTCAGGCCCGCGAGATCGACCCACGCGCACCCAGGCGCGCCCGACTCGACCACCGGAGAAACCGATTCGACCGCGTCGAGCAGGGCGGAATGCGCCGAGCTTTCGGCGGCGGGCGAGCAATGGACCACGATCAGATCTGAAGAGATCGCGCGCGCCTGCGCGATCGTCATCCCGGAGCGGATTCCCAGTTCACGCGCGCGCACCGACACGTTGTCCAGCTCGGCGTGCGGCGCAAGGCTTTTTCCGATCGCGAGCACCTTGTCCGCGAGCGCGGGATTCGATCGCACGAGAGCCGCAATAGAAAAATCGGCGACCATAATACACGCGATACGAGCCATCGGAATACCCGCCCTAGCTGCTGGCGGAAATTAAAATTTGCGGAGCTACGTCTGCGGGATTTGGAATTGGAACCGGAATTGGATCAACGAGCGCGCGAACGCGAACATGCCGCCCCGTCCCGCCCATCTTGTTGCGCGCGACCATCGCGTCCACTGCGAGGCCGTCGAATATTACCGGCGATCCGGGCGCGAGCCGGCTGAACGACGACTCGACGCGGCTGGCGGCAATGCTGAGCGCGGCGAACGTCCCGCACATCCGCCACGGCGCGATCGCGATCACGGCGGCGCCGCTGCGCTCAGCCGCGCGCGCGATTCGCAAAGATGACGCATAAGTGAGTGCGCGAGGCGCCTCGCCGAAATCGACGACGACCAGGCCGAAGCCGCCCGCCTCGAGCACGAGTTCCGCAGCTTTGACGATCGGAGACCTCACCCCTGACCCTTTCAGGAGAGGGGAATTCGGAAACCTCACCCCTAGCCCCTCTCCCTTCTGGAGAGGGGAATAAGGAGCCGCTTTCGATCCTTTCCCCGCCGTCTTCATCGACGCCCACAGCATCCGGCGAAGCTCGACTCCCGCCGCCGCCATGCTCTCGGGATCGAAGCTGCCCGAACTGTCGAGCCATGCGGCGACCTCGCCGCGGTGGGTGGCGAAACTGGCGAACGATGCGGCGATCGAGGTCTTGCCCGAACCGGCGCGCCCCGTGATTTCGCTGATTCGCCCGCGCGGAATGCCGCCGTCAATAAGGGCGTCGAGGGGAGCGAGTCCGGAGCTTAGTCGGCGGTCCTTGCGGGTGAGTTCATGTCCACGAAAAACCCCTGAAAATTCAAGCTGTTGCGGCCGTTTGACGACTTGAATCGGGGTGGAGGGATTGACCCATGACGAAGGTTTCGGAAGAGCAGCCACGAGATACGTTTTCGCTCTTTCTTCGCTTAATGTCAATCGGTGATTGGCTGCTCAAGGATATTCGCGACAAGGCTGGCGCCGCGCCTAAGGAAAAGCGAAAGGCCGAACCCTTGCGAGCCCGGCCCATTCCAAAGATGCGGAGACAGCGTCTATTTCTTGGCCTTAGCGAGGAGATCGTCCAGTTCGCGATTGACGCCATCCATCGTCTCAATCAGGCGATCCAAGGCGCTATCCAGCGTGGCCTAAACCCTTTCCGTTCGACGCGGAAGCCCGATTCAGCGCCTCCATCGTCTTTTGGCTTTTCTGCACTCGCATCATTTGAACTCGAGGCCGCGGGTGTGGCGGGTTAGTTCGATGCCGCTGCCGACTGGCAGCAATACTGACTGGATGTCCGGCTTTGCGCGGACGTGTTTGCGATACTCACTGGCG
>DATNLS010000211.1:0-28205 GCA_035602775.1 Candidatus Acidiferrales bacterium
TAAAAGAAAGTGCGCGGAGTAGCATAATTTTAGTCATTCTGAGCGCAGCGAAGAATCTCGCGTGTTCCAGCACGCGCTAAGATCTGACATCTCAAGATTCATCGAATGAATCAGGTCGAGCTTCTTTGCCCCCTTCCATCCTTTGATTTGTTTCTCGCGAGCGATTGCCTCTGCCGCTCTCTCGAACGCTTCGAAGTATAAGAGCCTCCGCACGCGATACTTCTTCGTAAACCCTGGAATCAGTCCTTCGCGATGCTCCTTCAGGCGCCGTTCTAAATTGTTCGTGACCCCAATATAGAGCACACCGAACTTGCTGCCCATTATGTACACGAAGAAGGTTCGGCTCTCCGAGCGCGCCATAAGGTCTTCGCTAGAACAAGCGCGCGTATTCGATCGCGGGACATCGATCCATGATTACCGTCAGGCCGGCTTGCTGCGCGCGGTGCGCGGCGTCGAGATGGATCACGCCGAGCTGGCACCACAGGATACTCGCGCCTTTGGCGATCGCGTCCTCGACGATCTGCGGCACGTATTCAGACCGGCGAAATACGTCGACCATCTCGATACGCTCGGGAATCGACGCCAGGTCCGGATAGCACTTCTCTCCGAAAGTATCGCGCAGCGCGTCGGCGTCGAGTTGCGGATTGACCGGGATCACCTTGAAGCCGTGGCCTTTCAGCAATTTTGCGATTCGAAGCGAGTCGCGCGCCGGATTGTCGGAGCATCCGACCACTGCGACGGTGGCTGGCCGCGAGAGAATCGAGCGTATCTCAGCGTCACTCGGGTTGCTGAATTCCATCGTCAATATAATCGCGCGCGACGCGCGGCGTGGCTAGTTGTGAAACAGGCGTTCGATGATCGTCGGGACGAGGCGATGGATCTCTTCGCGGCATTCGGCGAATACCAGGTCGCCCTTTTCGTAGGGGTCGTTGATATCGCCGGACTCACCCGCGAACGATCGCAGCGTGAACACTGGCCGCGCTTTCGCGCCGGGAAAGCGCTCGACCAGATCGCGCGCCTGCTGCTCGGTCATCGCGATGATGAGATCGGTTTGCTCGAGCATCTCGGGATGCCGCTTGAGGTCGGTGGAGGTAGCTTCGTCGCCGATGTCGATGCCGACTTCGCGCAGCGCCATCCGCGTGTCGAGTGAGACCAACGCACCGTCGCGCGCGTATGGCGCGATGCCGGCGGAGGAAATCGTGATGTTGTGCTCGAAGCCGAGCGCGTCGAGTTCGCGCCGCAGGATATGCTCGGCCATCACGCTGCGCGCGGTGTTGGCGGCGCAAATGAACAGGATGGAACGAAAGCGCGGCTCCCGAGGAGCCGCGCCTTTAGGTTTCGTATCAACCGTCAAGAATCTACACGCCCCCGCCCATCACCTCGCCCATGCTCTCCTTTTTGGTGACGCCCTTGGCCAGCTCTTCCTTGAGCTTGCCGCCGAGTTCCGCCGGCTCCCACATCGAGCCTTTCTTGGAGACCTTGGCGCCGGTGTGCCATCCGCGCATCAGCCACACATTGCCCAGGCCGACGCGGAACACTTCGCCGTGAACGTCCTTGGCATCGTCGCTCGCCAGCCACGCGACCAGCGGCGCGACGTGCGCGGGCGTGAACGCGTCCCATTCGCCTTCTTTCTTCGCCATGCCGGCGGCGGTCTGCGGAGTCGCGTCCACTGTCAGTCGAGTGCGCGCGACGGGCGCAATCGCATTCGCAGTCACGCCGTAGCGGCTCATCTCGCGATCCACGATTACCGCCATCGCGGCCACCGCCGCCTTCGCCGCGCCGTAGTTGCTCTGCCCGGCGTTGCCCAGGATGCCTGAATCGGAGCTGGTGTTGATCAGCCGGCCGTTGAGCACGTTGCCGGCCTTGTGCTGCTCGCGCCAGTAGGCGGTCGCGTGGCGCGCGACGTTGAACGATCCTTTCAGATGGACGGTAACGACTGCGTCCCAGTCCTCTTCGCTCATGTTGAAGATCATGCGGTCGCGCAGGATGCCCGCGTTGTTGACGACGATGTTCAACTTGCCGAAGTTGTCGATCGCGCAATCGACGATTCGCTTGGCGGCCTTGAAGTCGGTCACGCTCTCGAAGTTGGCGACTGCCTCGCCGCCCGCCGATCGGATTTCCTTGACCACGTCCTCGGCCGGCGATCGCGACTGCCCGGTCCCGTCGAAGTGACCGCCAAGGTCATTCACGACGACCTTCGCGCCGTGCTTCGCCAGCAGCAACGCCTCTTCGCGCCCGATGCCGCGGCCGGCGCCGGTGATTACCGCAACTTTGCCTGTCAATAGTGCCATTTCGCTAGTTCCTCTTCTCGGTCTCGCTTGGATTTGGATTCGGTGCCTGTTGGGCGATTTCGCCCGGTCCTTCTACGTCGAAATCTTCTGTCGGTTCTATCAGCGATGGGTCCAGATGCGCGGGCAGCTCGTAGATAAGATCGATCGTCATCTTCGCCTTATCCTGATCGCTCGGGTACAGCATGAGGCTGCCGGGGCGCCCGTCGAAGTTGAAATCGCACGACCAGGTCTTGCGCGCCGGCATGATCAGCGACGAGGTGATGTGAAAGTCGTTCTTCTTCAGCTCGCCCTTGTAGTACGCGACCATCTGCTGCATCTGGGCGTCAGAACTGAACAATACTTCGCGCATCGCGCCCTTGGGCTTGCGAACGTGCTCGACTTTGGCCCCCGGGTATATCGGCATCGCCTTGTACATGTCTGCGGGCAGCGCGTTGCCAGGCTCGTCGGTGGGACCGCTCGCGACCACCGGGGGCGGTGCGACTGGAGCGGCCACCGGCACCGCTTTACATGCGAATACGAGCATGCTGGCGGCGGCCAGCGCAGCCAACTTGAACAGACCGAGCCTGTTCTCCGTCATATTATGTAGTGGGTCCAGATTTCTCAAAAGCGTCAATCGCCCAAAAAACAAAAACCGCATCGCGGTCAACTTGCGGCACGCTGTGGCAAGCTTCTGGATAGACGCGAGCAGCGAGGAAGTCAAGGCGGCAAGAGCCGTCCGCGGTGCCGTCAGCGACAAGATTGAGGTAGTCGCCAGCATGGCAACGGCGTAAAGATTAAGTGACACGACACTCGATAGCCGAGCGTAGTGCAAGGGTTGCGTAATGTGGCGTGGCGTGGGGAGCCGTCAGACCAATTCGCAAACGTGGACGCGATGTTCAACATTTTTCCTTCCGCGCGAAGGCTCTTGACAAATACTTTCTATTGTTGCATTCAGACTTTCCGCGCCATCACGGACAACTTTGACCGGCTGGTGGGTGCCCATGCTATTAAAAATGGGCTGACGACCGGTTCAGGGGAGAACCGCTGAGGCATTTTGGGGCAGTTATCGCAAACGGTGCGAGCGGGCCAAATTTCGCCGCTCAAATATATTTCAATCTCGAGAGGATAAGAGATGCAAAGCAATTTTGGAATTTTGGGCATGATTCAGCAGGGCTACTACGCCACGTATCCCCTGCTCTTCATTTCGGTCGTCTGCCTGGCGATCATTTTCGAGCGCGTGTGGGCGCTGTGGGGCGTCGGACCGCGGACTGCCAAGCTCGCCGATTCGCTGATCCCGAACCTGCGCCAGGGCAAGTTCAACGAAGCGCTGCAGGCCACCCAAGCGCGTGGGACGGCTGCCGAACGTATCTTTCACACTTTGATTTCGGGCGCGCAGACGATGGACCGCGATCATCTGCTCGAGCTCGACGACGAGCGACGCTACCAGGAAGGCCTCGAGTTCAAGCGTTACATCTGGGTACTCGCGACCGCGGGCGCGTCGGCTCCGTTCATCGGGCTGTTCGGCACTGTGGTCGGTATTCTGGTCGCGTTCCAGTCGATGGCAATCATGGGCACCGGCGGTTTCTCGGTCGTCGCGGCCGGTATTTCGGAAGCATTGATTTCGACTGCACTCGGACTCGCGGTCGCGATCGTCGCGGTTATTTTCTACAACTACTTCTCGGTCAAGGTTGAGAACATCAGCGCCATCCAGCACATCAACGACGATCGCCTGATCGACGCCGCACTCCAGGGGAGACAAGCGCGTGGCAATTAGCGGACCTCACGGCGGCGAGGGTGGCGGCGTTTTCGCCGACATCAATATTACGCCGCTGACCGATATTTTCCTGGTTCTGCTGATCATCTTCATGGTGACGACTTCCGTCACCATTGAGTCCGCCGCTCACGTCGATCTGCCTAACGCAACCAACACCGCGCCGGAGAACAAGGGCGTTATTGTCACCTACACCGCCCAGCACGAGCTGTTCGTGAACTCCAAGGACGTGCCCGAGCGCGAGCTCCAATCGAGTCTGCGCGACGCGCTGGGCAAGGTGGATCAGAAGATCGTCGTGTTCCAGGGTGATCGCAAAGTGCTGCTGGGCGACATGGTGCGGATTCTGAATATCGCCAAGGCCGCCGGCGCCGAACAAATTGCCATCGCAGCCAAGCGGGTTACCGGTGCGCAACTGGAAAACAACCCCTCGGGTGGGGGAAGCGGCCAGTAGAGGTATTTGCGCATGGCAGCAAAGAAAATGACCAAGAACAAAGGCGGCGGGGTATTCGCCGATATCAACATCACCCCGTTGACCGATATCTTTCTCGTCCTGCTAATCATCTTCATGGTGACGACCGCGGTGACGATCGAATCCGCGGCGCACGTCGATTTGCCCAAGGCCGAAGCGGCGTCCTCGCCCACCGACAAGCCCAAGGGCATCATCGTCACCTACACCGCCGAGCATCTGATCTATCTCAACGACAAGCAGGTCACCGAGCCTGAGCTGGTGCCCCAGCTTCATGATGCGCTCCAGAATTCGACCGACAAGATCGTGATTTTCCAGGGCGACCCAAAGGTTATACTAGGTGATATGGTTCGCATCCTGGACATGGCCAAGTCGGCCGGCGCGGAAGCGATAGCAATAGCAGTTTCTTCGCTACCCCCAGGCGGCGCTGGTGCATCGGCGCCGGGGGGCGGAGCGTAGGATTTTAATATGATCGCAGTAATTGTTGTTTTGCTCGTCCTGTCGACGTTCGTCGTCGCTTTCATCTTCTACCGGATACTCGGCAAGCGAGAACTCGCGGCCGAGGCTAACCGCGACGATGACGAAGCGGACGCGACCCGTCTCCAGAAAATGAAAGATGCGCTCGGTCTGCTGATCGGCCCCTTCCCGCTGTCGGTCGCCCTTCACGTACTCGGCCTGCTGTTCCTCATTATCACGGTGCACGAGCAGCGCGGGCGCGAGTTGATCATGGTGAACCTCGAAGCGGGCGGCGGCGGCGGTGGCGGCAACGAGATGCAGGATCTCGATATGCCCGAAGTGCCGATGCCCGACACGGCGCCGCAACAGATGGAGCAGCCGACTGCAGTCGACACCTCGCAGGCCGTCGGGCTCGCCAGTGACTACGTGCGCGCAGCCGGCGGCGGCGGTATCGGCATCGGCCGTGGCGGCGGCATGGGCTCGGGTTACGGCCACGGTATCGGCTCGGGCTTCGGCGGCTTTATCGGCGAATTAAGACGCAAGGGTCTCGACGTGGTGCTGGTCATCGACGGCACCGGCTCGATGCGGCTGATTATCGACGACGTCAAAGCCAAGATGCAGCAACTCGTCCAGTCGATCCATCGGCTGGTGCCAATCGCACGCATCGGAATAATCGTGTTCGGCGGCAAGGGCGAAGCGATGAAAATCCAGCCGCTGACGCTTTCACCGCAAAAGCTGAGCACCTTCCTCGACAGCATCCAGGCGATGGGTGGCGGCGAATGGGAAGAGGATACGCTCGGCGCGGTCGAGACCGGCATCAACAAGATGGACTGGAAGCCGTACGCCAAGAAGGTCGTGGTGCTGGTGGGCGACTCACCGCCGCGCACCGAGGACTTCGCGCCGCTGCTCGCCCTGATCCGGCAGTTCAAGAGCAACAACGGCACCTTTAACACGGTGGACGTGGCGGCCGAGGAGCACGAGCGGTTCGAGCGTGAGTTCTGGCTGAAGGTGCATCGCGAGGAGCCGCCGAAGATTTCGCCGTTGCCGGCGTTCTACCGGCAGACGCAAGCGGCGTACAAAGTTCTGGCGACGGCAGGCGGCGGCTCGATGAAGTCGCTGAGCAAAGACGCGCACATCAATCAGCAGGTTCTGATCCTGGCCTTCGGCGACCAGTGGCAGTCGCAGGTTTCTGCCTTTGGCCGCGGGCTGAATCAGAGCAACCCGAGCCCCAGTCCCTAAAACCTCAGTCTGGAAGGCGCCTCTCTTAAGTCTAATCTAGGCAGAATGCGCACCCGAAGACGCGGCTCGAGTCCTCCCGGCGCGTCAATCTGGAACTGTCGAGAAGTTTCTCCGCTTGAAACTCCAGTAAAGCAGAGAACCAACTAGGAGAATAATCTGATTATGGTGAGACCTAAAGAGCCAAACTGCTACCGAGGGAACATGTAATATAAATTCAAGAGTCAAATCAGAGAGTAGATGCGCTAGCATACATGCAGCAATCGTTCGCCGCCATGCGTAGAGCGCGGTTAGCGTCAACAGAAGAGGAGCGAGCCCGAGCGTACCGGCTAAGCCGTGGACGGGAAGGTGCATCGCGGCCGATAAGAGAAATGACGCGATGCTGGCCAACCAAATGCTACCTGTATATTGGCTCGCACGCTCTATAACATAACCGCGGGTCGTTAGATCTTCGAAAAGGACGTTCGCGGTTAGATCAATGACGAGCCAGCCCTCCCGGGTGGAAAAAACCGCAGACCCTCTAAAGGCAGCGGCCCGAGGAATACCGGGATGGTGGTAACGAAGAATAGCGTCTATAACACACCCAACAAACAGCCAAGCGCCGACACCCCAGAAAAAATCGTCCAAACTGGGTTTTTCGATACCGATGGATCGAAGATCCTTTCCTTCCCAGAAATGAACGATTAGTAGAACCAGGGCTGTACTAATCAAAAGGTGCAGAGCTAAGGAACAGCTCCAAATCGCTTCTGTCGAGATTAACCTAAGCGCCGCGAGCAACTCCGCCATACCGCTGCAAGCCGGATCCAGAGCATAGATAAATGCTGGTTCGACAGTGACCAGGAGCGCAACGATAAAAGCGGAGGATGGACCTATCCCTACAAAGCCAATTCCAAACGAGAGAACTTCCGGCCATTTTTTCATCCTAGAATCTGCGCCGACGCCATAGCATGAAGGGCATTTTTGGTAGTCGTCCGCTCAATTCACTCGTTAGGAAGATTCCTATTCGGATCGCAACCCTCCGTGACGTTTGGGACGTAAGTTCCTGGCGCAAGCGAAAATGCTCCGTGCTGCTGGAACCCCAGCAAAAGGAGACGGGTGGCGTCTTCAGGGCCGACTTCCAGGCACAAATTTATCCAAAATTGATTTATCTGCTCTTGAGTTGCTTCTCCTTCGAAAGGCCATTGGCCAAAATCATGACCTTTACCAATGGGTTCCTCGGGCGGAGTAGGCGTTGGAGTATAAAGCGGGGTCGCGGGGGAAGGGTCGGGATCTCCGATGACCTTTAGCCCCTCGGACATCTCATCCGGAATCAGGCCGGCGGGTAGACCCAGGATCGCCGGGTACAACGGGTGCCGCTGGTGGCGCAGCTGGCGCGGAATCGGAGGGCTGCCGCCACCAAAGAGGTCCCCGAACAAGAAGTTCGCTATATCACCGGCAACAGCACCTACTACCGCGCCTAAGACAGCGCCAGCTAGTGGATTGCCGACTGCAGCTCCAACGACTGCACCAATAATAGCACCCACCGCGGCAGCCCCGGTTATGGTTATAATAGTTCCCCCAGTCTGACCCTCGCTCGAAGTTTCAGGTTCGGCTCCGACGCTGCTCGGAAAGCTAATACCGAAGCCTGAACTGCCAGAATGCGCGCCGATAGCATTACCAGAGGGGCAGGCACCCTGGCTGCTGCTGGTTTCGCCGACTTCCGACAGCGATCGCGACAACTGCGGACTGTAGAACTGCCCGCCGCCGGTATAGTAGTACGTGCTAGGATCGGTGAATTCCTTCTCCATGCCTTGATACTGGAACGGCCAATCGTTTGCCGACCCGGTCGCCGAGGTCGTCCCCGACGGATCGTAAGTGTAAGTCGTCACAGGCCTGCGTCCACATTCGCCGCGTTCACCAGTGCGATGGTCGATCCCGAAGTATCGGTCAGCGGCACCCAGGTCGTGGTCGTCCCATTCGCGGTGTACGATCCGGCCAGAGCCCCGCCGCCCGGCGCAGTCAGGAAATTGTAGGAAGCTCCAGTTTCGCTCCAGCCGATCATCGTCGAGCCGTCGTACTCGAAACTGAGTCCGAGTGTGGTCTCGCGACGCCCCGGCCCATCGTACTGCTCGGAGAGTATGATTCCGCCGTTATCAAGCCCGAGTCCGTAAGGCATCGAGGAGCGCGCTGGAGTTCGTCTGACTGAATCCCGAGTATTAACACTTCAGAGTTGCGGGAACGGATGCTTGTCCTCACGCCACCAAATTAGAAACGAACGGGAATCGAAGGCATGAACGGCGATACCGACCAAAGTGTTCGCGATATTTTTAAGGTCGAGCTCTCTCAGCTTAGGGGGCTGCTCTAGGATTGCTCCGCAATAAAAGAAAACAGAAGCAGGGTACGGGAGGATGGGCTGACCCAGCAATGCGTATACTTCATCTTCCGGCGTGCTTGGACCCGAGATACTCCAATATAACTCACCATTGAAGGTTCTTGCGCGCACCCTATACTGCGGATCTATATTTTGAAGGTTTGATGTCATTGGCATAGGATCTTCAAGTAGTGCGGTGCAGTGCGGTTTGTCGATGAAGATTTTGATCATATGGGCCAAAGCTATATGCTCACGGGCGAGGCCCGGCAAGCTCGATCGAAAATTCAATCGACTTTGATCGCCATTTGCCGGCAAACCGGCAAAAAAAGTACCCTGACCAAAGTCCACTGTGCGCAGCACCAACTTTGCTAGGCTCGATCCTTTGGAGAGCTCTTCCCGCAAATAAGTCAGGGCTCCCGCTGAGTTATCTATTTTCTGAATGCTCATGTTTTTCGACCAGAAATCAGTCGGTCTCGCTCACCGAATCTTCTTCCCCGTAAATACTTCGACAGCCGACCCGTCTGCAATGAACGCCGTATCAGGGCGACGTTGAAGAACCTTTCCGAGCTCGAACCCATAAAGGGCGCTCGCATCTCCTTCAAATCCAGCCGCACTGGTCTTCCAAATATTCCAAGGCACATGTGTGACACGATATTCAAGCGTGTCGCCACCGCGCTTGGCCGAGTAGCCCCAATAGTGCTCGGTAGTGAATTGCTCCAGGCTACCCTCTTCCGCAGGCGCGGGGGCGCCGGATGCTTGTGCATGGAGCTTCGACCAACTGCCGCTCAGATGCCACTCATACTCGGCTGTTTTGATCGCGCCGTTCATGTCGATGCGATGCTTCATCGGGAGACAGACATAGTTCTCGCCATACGCAAGTCGAGCGACCTGCGCGACTGCCTGTTTGGGCACAATCTCGGCGATAAAAACCACACCTCTTCGATCCTCATTCTGTTCTTTGCGGCGAATGTAGAATCGCAAGTTCACCTCGTCAAAATCGCCGTGAAAGGGGATGGGAACATAGCCAAAGAGCTTAGTGTGGCAAAACCGGAAGCCCACGAGGCTGACGTATGTCCTTCCCTCAAATGAGTCCACCACGGTGCCAGCAGGAACATGGGCCTCGAGGAGTTTCGCATCGACTTCGTAATTCAACATCACCAGTTCTCGCCACTCGGCGGAAAGGAAGACGCGTTTTCCCTGGGCCATTTGTTCGACCAGCTGCCTCTGGCTCGGTTGCGGGAGAGCCGAAATTCCCAACCCCATTCTAACAGAGACGAAGTCCGGCATCCCGCGGCGGTGTCGGTTCTCCTAATACTGGGTGCAGGGGTCACCCTTGCCCAAGGAGGTGTGGAACCCACGGTGGGTTCCACATTCAATTCGTCCGCGTCCGCACGCTTCCATATTCCCCTCTCCAGAAGGGAGAGGGGTTAGGGGTGAGGTTCCGATCCGCGCCGATGCAGGTCGTTGAGCGCGATCTTGAGATTGTCCTGAGCCTTTGCATACAGGTCCGGCATTACATCTTTCGACGACACCGTCAGAACCTCATGATAGGCATCGACTGCCTGCTTGAGACGGACAACTTCTCCATCGCGCTGGCTGAGTGCGACCAACGCGTCGGCTAAGTCGAACTTTGTCCATGTCCACACGACCGGATCGCGCTGCTGTGTGAGGACCTTAAGCGCGTCGTTGAGCGAATCGACCCCCTGCTCTACCAAGCCCGTGTCCGAGCGGGCCTCGCCCAATCCAACGAGAGCCCTTCCGAGACCGTCTTTTGCGATTGCCCATCCCATCGGCTGATCCCGAACGGACAGCTCCTCCAAAGCGGCGCGAAATGCAATTTCAGCTTCCGCGGCGGATTCGGGCTTCTTGTCGATCCGATACGACACGACGAGGCCTTGGCCCAAAGTGCTTTGGAGGCATACCCAGATGTCCGGATTGCTTTCGCGCGGGAACCCATCGAGAATTTGGCGACACAATTCGATCGACTGTTTCAAATCCTCGCGATTGTCAGTCATGTCCCCCAGCCCTTCTAGGCTCGCAGCGATTTGATATTGGGTTTCCGCCCAGGAAATCGGCGAAGCCTGCTTCTGGTAGATCTTCAACGCTTCACGTTCTGCGGCGATCGACTCCGCAAATTCCTTTGCACTCGCGTCGCGGTCGGCAGCTTCACAGAGTGCATCGCCAAGGTTGTATTGGGCAGCTGCCCACTTAAGCCGATAGTACCGAACTTCATATCCTTGCGTGGCGGCGCGAAAGTAATCCGCCGCCTGACGCATGCGGACGCTTCCGGCTTCGTGCTCGCCGATATAAAAGAATGCTTTTCCTAGACCGAATTGCATGCTGGCTGAATCGAGAGCATCAGATCGCGATTGATACACGGACAAGGCGTTCTGGTATGCCGTAATCGCAGCTCGCAGAGGCGCATCCTGCTGATTGAGATCGTATAAGTCGCTGAGCGCGTAACCGAGGTTGCGCTGTGCTATCGCCCATTCGAGCGGATTCTTCTCACGTGTCCAGTCGGACTGCGTCCTTTGAAAGAACGTGACGGCGGCATGCATCGAGTCTTCTGACTTGAGTTCAGTGCCTGAGACCTCGCTGGCTCTACCGAGCACCAGGTTCACTCGTGCCCGCGTATCGGCACTCCAGCCGGAGCTTTTGCTTGAATCGTCGGCGATCGCGCGAACTTGTTCGATCTGGGGCTGCAGGGCGTCGCCGAATTTGATGTCCGATTGGCCCATCAACTCGGCACTTTGGGTCGCAACCATGAGGCTAATCACCTGGCTCAGAATGTCGAGCGGTAACTCCGGCAGCTTGAAGTCGCCGGGCAGGTAACTTCCGCCGAACTGGGGATTGTCGCCGAACTGGGTGGCGTAGAGCGGCCCGACGGCTGGAGCGGGAGCCCCTTTTACTCCTCCCCAGATCAATGTGCTGACGCGCACGTCGGTTACCGATGTGAGCGCATCGAGATGAGCGATGCCTTGGGGGCGGCCCGATAGAGTGATCGTGCGGTTTAGAATGACCGGAATCACGTGCAGTCGCGGATCCAGACTGGCCAGCGCGTCGTGCAACTGACCTTCTATCTTATGGCCGTCGTCGCCTTCGAGATGAGCGATCGCCACGACGACCCGAATCGAATATTTCGCAGGCTGCGGATAGGGTTCCGATAGTCCCGTAACACTGACGGCGGGGACGCGCAGGATGTTCGGACCTTGAAGATAGATTGACGCTTGCTGCAGCAGAAGAAACGGCAGGCATGACAGCGCTGCGATACCCGCGATTCGCCGCACCGGCTTGTAGCGAAGCTTGAGCCGCCCGATCTGCACGCGTGCCTTCTGCCAGAACGTAAGGCCCCAGACGATCGCGGCGATAGAACCCGGAATCGCGGTCACCAGCACCAGGTCGCTCACCATCCGCGAACGCGGCCAGATAGCGACGATAGCCACTACCACTACCACGGCGACCGCCAGTGAATCGGCAAGATTCAACCACGGATACCGCTCGGATAAATACTGCCGCGGACTCCTCATTTTGTTTAACGGCGATCATATTAGCGCTTTGTTCTTCTCGTTTGGAAAACAAAAATCGCAAGAAAACCGCACTCCTCCGATCTTAGTTCCAGGAGACGCCAACACTCGGGCCAAAGTTGGCGTGAAGGAGGATGCGATGATTGCGATCCTGGTTGCCTGCCTTGCCTTGTCTTGCTCGATATTGATCGTCGCCTTTGCATGGACGCGGATTCGCGGCGTTCCCATCTCCGCGTCGATGCCGCCGGGGCTGCGCAGCGCGGTCCGTTTGGCCGGCGGCCCGTTTTCGATATCGATCGCGATTCATCTCGCGATTATTCTCGCGCTCATCGTCGCCGTGCACGAGACCCGCGCGCGCGAGCTGATAATCCTCCAGTGGGAGCCCGGCGCTATTCATCCGCTTGAGGAAGCCGAGCCACAGGAAATTCCCGACATACCTATGCCGGAGTTCAAGACCAGCTCGCCTGACGATTCGCCGCAGCCGGTGGACGTCAACAAGGTGCTACGCGCGAACTCCAGCGAGATCGCCGCCACGCCATCCGAGAATGGAATCGGTCTCGATCGCCCTCTCGGCGACCAGCTGAATCTGCACCCCGGACCCGGTGGCGGTGGTGGCGAGACCTTTGGATGGTACGTCGATGAGCTGCGTCATCAGGGACTCGACATCGTGCTGGTGATCGACGGGACCAAGTCGATGGACTTCGTGATGGATGACGTGAAGGCGCGGATGACGCAGCTCGCGATAAGAGTTCGTCAGCTCGTGCCGATAGCGCGTGTCGGCGTCGTCGTGTTCGGGGGCAAGGGCGATCCGCTCGACCTGCAGCCGTTGACGCTCTCGACCGCCCGGCTGCAAAAGTTTCTCGGCTCGATTCAGGCCAAGGGCGGCGGCGAGTGGCAGGAGAACACGCTCGGCGCGGTGCAGGCCGCCGTAGCCAAGATGGATTGGAAGCCATACGCGCGCAAGGTGATCGTGCTGATCGGTGACTCCCCGCCCGAGCCCGACGATTTCGCCCCGCTGCTCGCGATGCTGCGCGATTTCAGGCACAACAACGGCACGCTGAGCGGCGTCGATGTGCAGCAGGAGGAGCACGAGCGTTACCAGCGCGCGTTCTGGATGAGAGTACATGGCACCGTACCAACTCCCGCCGAAATCGGCCCGCTGCCTCCGTTCGCAAAACAGGCTCAGGCCGCATACAAGGTGCTTGCGGCCACCGGCGGTGGCTCGATCCGCAGCTTGAGCCACGACGCGGACGTCAATCACCAGGTGATGATCCTCGTATTCGGCGACAAGTGGCAGGACGAGGTCAGCCGGTTCGCCTCGAGGTAGCAAGCGCGCAGTGGCAAACAAATGACGCAGCGATGCGATTCTGGCGGCTCGCGAAGCCTCAGCGTGGGCTTCGGCTCGATCTTGACAACACCATCTAGTCGACGAGGGACGCGGATGCCCGCCGCAGATAATCATGGGTGGAGTGGGACATGGCTCGATGACTGCCACGATGCCGCGGCACACAACTTGGATCGATCAACCGAAATGAGCATCGAACCCATGAACGCTCCGGCGATCGACATGCGTGCGATTACCCAGCTCGCCGACAGCGACGAAATGGGCCACGAGTTTATCGCCGAAATCATCAAGGTCTTTCTCGCCGACTTGAGCGAACGTGTGCGTACAATCAAATTGCAAATGAGCCGGAGCGATCGCGTCGGAATTGCGGCGACGGCACACGCAATTAAGGGTAGCTGCGGTCACTTCGGCGCGGTGCGCCTGGTCGAGCTATCCAGAGATCTCGAGGACCGCGCGAAGCGCGAGCCAACCGGCGACCTTCAGACCGCGCTCGATTCGATGCTCACGGAAACGGAACGGATCCGCGCCGCGCTCGAGGCCTATCGATCACGCCCTGCGCCGCGATAAACAAGTCTCCGCGACAGAATCACGCAGCCACGGGTTGCGCGGGCGTAGTTCCTCCGCCGCCGCCGGCGCTCAACGCAAGAATCACTTCAGTCCATCCGTCGAAAATCATGTCGATGCCGATGAACAGGCCGATGACCCACGTTCCTGAAACCGGCCACGAACTCATGATGCAAAATCCGAGAAACAGCGAGATTGCGCCGTTCAGGATTAGCCATCCACGGTGATGTATTGGAGTCGAGAAGGCGACGAAAATTCTAAAGGTACCGGCGACGATCAGCAGCAGCGCGATCATGAAGGTCAGCGTCACTGCCGCTACTCCCGGATGCGTGATCATCAGGAGGCCGGTCACCGCGTAGAGCAGGCCGCCCATAAGATTGACGAAGAAGCCGCCCCACGCGCGCCGCGCAAATCCGTGAATCACTTCGAAGACGCCGGCGAATAGCAATATCCATCCGAGGAACAGCACGGAAACAATCGTCATGACTTCGGCGATGCCTATCGCGATGGTGCCGAAGATGATAAGCGCCACTCCCATGAACAGAAACCAGCCGCGATGTGCCCTTACCTCTTCGATTCCCAACACCGGTACCAGTAAAGCCATCCTGGTTTCTCCTCGACTAACTTGTTTGAAGGAGCAGTTTTGCGGATCAATTGGCGGGTGGTTGCGCGGGCTGAGTGACCGGCGCCGATTCGCCGGTGAAGTGGACCGCCGTACCGGCGCATTCGAAGTATCCGCCTTGAGTATAAGGCTCGAAGGCGCCGTAGTCGTCGTCCTCGACGAACCATACGCTCGTGTTCACGATCGCATTCACCTGGTCGCCATACTTGCGGTACGCAGCCGCTCTAAGTCCGTCGCCATGGACTACCGCGCCGTCGGTCGAGTTGGGCCGGTTGAAGCAGTAACCCTCCGCACGTCCAAGCGTGGTGTATTGCGGATGACCTTTGAGGTTGGCGCCGTGAACGACCTGTATCTTCTTGATCGCGGCACTGATCGCATCCTGCTCCTGCTGTAGATGGGAGAAATCCTGATCGACGCCGGAACATCCCGCAAGCGCGAGCATCGCAACTACGAGAAGAACGAAGCGCATCCGAATCGCCTCCCGCCGATTGTAGTAGCAAGTCGCGCGCGCAGCCGTCTGTTCCGCGCGCGATTCGAGCAGTCGCTACGAACTCTGCTTCTTGCGTTCGGCCCAGCGCTTCTTCATCGCAATTGACAGCCGCTTTCTGCCCGCCGCCGTCAGGCCTCCGCGTTTCTTTGGCTTCGACGTCTTCGACGTATTCCCCTTAGGCCTGCCGACGCGCTTCTTGCCAGCCCCAGTCCCCATGGCCGATCCCAGCAGCGCCGTAATGGCCTGACCGAGCCGGTCTCTCTCCTTCTTCAAGTCTGCCACCAATTTATCCAGGTCCAAGGTTTGCTCCTTTGTCGCGATTGCGATTTGCAGTTTGCGTTCTTCAGTAACTGTTCGTCATCTGCGTCCTATCGACGCTGAATAGGACCGCAAGCAGTACCTATCAGACCTATACCTACTCTTTATATCGACCCAATCCAATCAGGTGGAATATCAAAAAATCACAGCCTCGAACCCTCGAGAAAGAACACAGTAGCGATCAACTTCGATTACCAATAGAGTGGTCCGGTGTTTGTTTTGCAGAAATGATGAATCGGGATCCGCGCGCAACGTTTCTCGTCGAACTCATCAAACCTTCTCACTATGACGACGACGGATACCTCATCCAGTGGTGGCGGGGCTTCGTGCCCTCCAGTTCGCTGTCGAACCTCTACGGCCTCGCGCTGGACGCACAGTCGCGGCACCTACTGGGCGAGAGCGTCGATCTCGATATCGAGGCGCACGACGAAACCAACAAAAGAGTCCCGGTCGACTCGATAATCCGGCGGTTCAAGCGCAACGCCAATCGTGGCGTCGTGCTGCTGGTTGGAGTGCAAACCAACCAGTTCGCACGCGCGGTCGACATTGCACGCGAGCTGCGCGCGGCCGGCATCCAGGTCGCGATCGGAGGCTTCCACGTCAGCGGATGCCTCGCGATGCTGCCGGAGATGCCGCCTGAGATGAAGGACGCGCTCGCGCTCGGAATCACCTTGTTCGCGGGCGAAGCGGAGCATCGGCTGGACGAGTTGCTGCTCGCCGCGTTCGAGAATCGCCTGCCGCCGGTTTACAACTTCATGGCTGATTTACCCGCGATGGACGGTGAGCCGCTGCCGTTTCTGCCAATCAAATACGTCAAGCGCTATGCCGGTGCGCTCGGATGCTTCGACGCGGGGCGCGGATGTCCGTTCAGTTGCAGCTTCTGCACGATCATAAATGTACAGGGGCGCAAGTCGCGTCATCGCAGCGCCGACGACATCGAACAGTTGATTCGCGCTCACGCGGCGCAAGGGGTGAGGAGCTTCTTCATCACCGACGACAATTTCGCGCGCAACAAGAATTGGGAACCGATCCTCGACCGCATCATCGAACTCAAACGCCGCGACCACCTGAAGATCAACCTCATCATGCAGGTCGACACCATGTGCCACAAAATTCCGAACTTCGTCGAGAAGTCGGTGCGCGCAGGGTGCAAGAAAGTTTTCATCGGGCTCGAGAACATCAACCCCGACAGCCTCAAGGGCGCATCGAAGGGTCAGAATCGCATCACCGAATACCGCAAGATGCTGCAAGCGTGGAAGCGCGCCAAGGTATTGACCTACGCCGGCTACATCCTGGGCTTCCCATCCGACACGCCAGCGAGCATCGAGCGCGACATCGCGATCATCCAGCGCGAACTCCCGATCGACATCATGGAGTTCTTCATGCTGACGCCGCTGCCCGGCTCGAAGGATCACCAGGACATGTATCTGCGCGGCGAGCGGATGGAAGCGGATACCAACAAGTACGACGCCGAGCATGCGACCGCCGACCATCCGCGGATGAGCGGGGCGGAGTGGCAGGACATCTACCAGCGCGCGTGGCACCTGTACTATTCGCCATCGCACATCGAGACGCTGATCAAGCGGGCGATTGCCAGTGGGATGCGCTCGCGGCGGATGACCTCGATGATTTTCTATTTCTACGGGAGCCACGCCTTCGAGCACGTGCATCCGCTGCAGGGCGGGATCATTCGCCGTAAGCCGCGCACGCAGCGCCGTCCTGGATATAAGCGCGAGAACCCGCTCAGTTTTTTTGCGCGGCGCGCGCGCGAGACTCTAACGACCTACCTGCCTGGGCTGTTGTTCTTCTGGCGGCTGGAACGGCTGCGGAAGAAGATCGAGAACGACCCCGCGTCGAAGCACTATATGGATGTAGCGCTCAGCCCGGTCGTTGACGGCGAGTTCGATTCCGATCTTGGACTCTACCTGGCGTCGGAATCAGCGGTCCGCGCGGCGGATCAAGCCCGCTCACGCGCCGACGAGATGCGCAAGATCGAACTTCGCCGCGCCGCCGGCTGATCTATTTTGCGACCTGCTGCTGGTAGAGCCCGGGTAAGTCCTTCTGAAACTTTTCCAGTTTCGGCAGGTCGTTGTAGACGATGTAGGGTGAATCCGGGTGCAACTCCAGGTAGTCCTGATGGTAGTCTTCGGCCGGATAGAAGCCCGTGAACGGAACCACCTTGGTAACGATCGGTGAGGAGAATGCGTGCTGCTGATAGAGTTGCGTGATGTAGTCTTGCGCCATCTTCTTCTGCGCGTCGTTCATATAGAAGATCGACGACCGATACTGACTCCCTGAATCCGGCCCCTGTCGATTGAGCTCGGTCGGATCGTGAGCGACGAAGAAAAATACCTTCAACAGATCGTCGTAGGAAACTTTCGTAGGATCGTAAGTCACCTGCACCGACTCGGCATGCCCGGTAGTTCCCGTGCTGACGGTCTCGTACTGCGCGGTATTCGCCGCGCCGCCTGCGTATCCTGAAACAACTTTGTCCACACCCTTCACATGCTTGAAGACGGCATCGACGCCCCAGAAACACCCGCCAGAAAACACCGCGGTAGCCTGGTCGCTCGGGGCGGCTTGCGCGAAAGCGCTGAGCCGCCGCGTGCCGACTAACACTGAGACGGTAAGAAAAAGCGCCACAATCCACTTTGTTCGCGACTTCATGTTCATCATATTAGCAACGCCGAACGCCCGCGTCTGGTTCCCGAAAGCAGGTTTGAATTTGACCGCCGGCATTGGACTCTGAGCAAATTCCACCCATGCGATTCGCGCCAATCCTACTTGCCTTGGTAACCCTCATCTCGACCGGGTTGGGCGGGACGGCCGCCATCCGAATGCGCGACCGGCTTCACTTGCTGCTTGGATTCAGTTCGGGCGCCGTACTGGCGGTGGCGCTGTTCGACATTTTGCCGGAGGTCTTCGCGTTCGATCACGGCGCGTCGTACATGCCGATCACCGCGCTGGGATTTCTGGCCTTCTTCGGGCTCGAACGCTACACCGCGATGCATCGCGCCCGCGAACACCCTCACCTGGCGGGAGCGCATGAGGCGGAACTGGGCGCAATGTCCGCGGCGGGCCTGGCCTTCCACAGTTTTCTGGATGGAGTCGCAATCGGTGTCGGCTTTCAGACCAGCGTCCAGATGGGGCTCCTGATTGCCTTCGGCATAATCGCGCACGATTTCAGCGACGGGCTGAATACGGTGACGGTCGTGCTTGCTCACGGCAATCCACCGAGGCGCGCGATCTTCTGGCTGGCGGTGGACATGGCGACACCTGTACTCGGTGCGGCCTCGACGCTGATGTTCAACCTGAGGATGGGACTGCTGCCGTACCTGCTGGCATTTTTCGCGGGCTCATTTCTTTATATCGGCGCTTCGGACCTACTACCGGAAGCGCGCGAGCATGACTCTCCCCTGGTCGCCGTCGCCACCTGCATGGGGATGCTCGCAATCTATCTGGTCACTCACCTGCTGCGCGGATAGGGCCATGGCATATATTTTTGACGACATTGACGCCTGGGCGATCTCCTCGATCGTCGCGTTGGGAATGGTTGCCGGCTGGCTGGCCGGGCGCTGGATAGGAAACCGCTTACGTGAGGAATCGGATAGCAGAGCCGCGGTGTCCAAATTTCTGGACGCGAGTCTGGCGCTCCTGGGATTGCTGCTGGCCTTTTCGTTTTCAACCGCCCTCGTCAAGCACGATCAACGACGCCTCATGGTTGTAGCCGACAGCAACGCTATCGGCGACTTTTACACTTGTGCCAGCTTGCTCAAGGAACCGGAGCAGACCAAATTGCGGCGCGTCATCCGCGACTACGCCTCCCTGCGGGTCGATCTCTCGAAGCGTGCTTATGATGCGGGCGCTTTCGAACGCGCACTCGGCCAATTCGAGCAAATGCACAACCAAATGGTTGAGTTGGTCGCTGAGGCGCTGGCGGATGGCACACCTATAGCGACGCCTTTAGTAAATGCGCTCAACGCTACTACCAGCAGCCATGCTGAACGCCTGGCGGCGGTCAGGGATCGGCTACCGACCAGCATCGTCCTGTTGCTGCTGGTGTCCGCCGTCATCTCGGCGCTTTTGGTTGGGCGGGAACAAGGAATCGCGGGCGAAGAGGATCTCGCCGGCACCATCTGCTTCATAATACTCGTGAGCCTCGCCATATTTGTCACGTTGGACCTGAATCAACCCAATCGCGGCTTGATAGCCGTCGATCAGGAACCGATCCAGCGACTGCTATCGACGATGTCTCAATGATGCGCCACGCCGGGAATTTGCTATCGCCATAAGCTGCGGCGTATCTGTAGCAATGAACGCGTAAACTTGTTCAATTTGACAGCTAATATGAATCGACCACTTCAAGAGCGGGAGGCAGCCGATGCCACACTGGTACGAAGATAATTCACGATCGATCGGGCATACGCCGCTGGTGCGGCTGAACCGCGTCACCGATGGCGCGCCGGCGACAGTTCTCGGCAAGATTGAAGGCCGCGGCCCCGCGTATTCCGTCAAGGATCGAATCGGCGCGGCGATGGTCTGGGACGCGGAGAAGCGCGGGCTGCTCGGTCCCGGGATGGAGCTGGTCGAGCCGACCAGCGGCAACACCGGCATCGCGCTCGCCTTCGTCGCCGCCGCGCGCAAGATCCCGCTGACCCTGACGATGCCGGATACGATGAGCCTCGAGCGCCGCAAGTTGTTGATAGCCTACGGCGCCAAGCTCGTGCTGACCGAAGGCGCGCGCGGCATGACCGGCGCGATTGCCAAGGCCGAGGAGATCGTGGCATCGGCGCCCGGTCGCTACGTCCTGCTGCAGCAGTTCAGGAATCCCGCCAATCCCGCGATCCATGAAGCGACTACCGGCCCGGAAATCTGGAATGACACGGAAGGCGCGATCGATATTTTCGTCGCCGGGGTCGGTACTGGCGGCACGATCACCGGCGTCTCGCGTTACATCAAAAAAACCAAAGGCAAAGCGATCACTTCGATCGCAGTCGAGCCGAGCGCGAGTCCGGTTATCACGCAGCAGCGCAGCGGCCAGCCGCTCAAGCCGGGCGCGCACAAGATCCAAGGTATTGGTGCGGGCTTTGTGCCCGAGAATCTGGACCTGTCGCTGGTCGATGTTGTCGAGCAGGTCAGCAACGAAGAGGCGATTGAGTACGCGCGGCGGCTGACGCGCGAAGAAGGAATCCTGTCGGGCATTTCGTGCGGCGCTGCCGCCGCCGTGGCCGCGCGCATTGCCAAGCGGCCGGAAAATAAGGGCAAGACCATTGTGGTCGTGCTGCCGGATTCCGGCGAACGGTACTTGAGCACCGCACTCTTCGAGGGCATTTCCTAGTCCCGCCGCGCGCGCATAGTGGCAGCAAAAATTCATACCGCGCCGGCCGCGCTGAATGGTTCGCATTGGGGCGCGTTCGAGCCAGTGGTCGTCGATGGACGCGTGACCGAAGCGCGGCCCTTCGCGAGAGATCCAGATCCGTCGCAGCTGCTGCGATCGATTCCCGACGCACTGCATCATCATAGCCGCGTCGCGCAACCCAGTGTGCGCACCGGATGGCTCGAACACGGCCCCGGTGGTGCGCGCGATAAGCGCGGAGCCGATCGCTATGTGCCCGTGAGCTGGGAGCTTGCGCTCGATTTGATTGCCGATGAAATCAAGCGGGTGATTCGCGATCGCGGCAACCAGGCAATCTACGCCGGCTCTTACGGATGGGGCAGCGCCGGGCGTTTTCATCATGCGCGCACGCAGCTTCAGCGCTTCCTCGGCGGAATCGGCGGATACACCGGAGCGCGTGACACTTACAGCAACGCCGCCGGCGCCGTGCTGGTGAAGAACGTGCTCGGCAGCATGCACGCGATGAACGGCCCCGGTACCAGTTGGAAGAGCATCGCCGATCATGCGGACCTGGTCGTGATGTTCGGCGGGATGCCGACGCGCAACACTCAAGTCACTCCCGGCGGGATGGGCGAGCATACAACGCGCGGATGGCTCGAGCAGGCCAAGGCCGCGGGCGTCGAGTTCTGCAATATCAGCCCGATGCGCGATGATGCGGCCGACTTCCTCGACGCCGAGTGGATCGCGCCGCGCCCGCATAGCGATACCGCGCTGATGCTCGCATTGTCGCACACGTTGATTGTCGAGGGCCTGCAGGACGCGGACTTCCTCGCGCGCTACTGCGTCGGCTTCAGTCGCTTCCGCGACTATCTGCTCGGCGCGGAGGACGGCGTCGCGAAGTCGGCTGACTGGGCCGCGAGCCTGAGCGAAATATCGGCCGACAGGATTCGCGATCTCGCGCGCAGGATGGCCGCGTCGCGGACCTTCATCAACGTCAACTGGTCTTTGCAGCGCGGCGATCATGGCGAGCAACCGATATGGGCGGCGATCACGCTGGGCGCGGTGCTCGGCCAGGTCGGTCTGCCGGGCGGAGGTTTCGGCTTCGGCTACGGCAGCATGGAAGGCCTCGCGAGCCTGTTGCCCGATATGCCGATCCCGACACTATCGCTCGGCCACAACCCGATTCGCAGCTTCATCCCTGTGGCCCGAATCGCCGACCTGCTGCTGAACCCCGGGCAGCCGTTCCAGTACAACGGGCAGGACCTGGTCTATCCCGACATCGATCTCGTGTACTGGTGCGGCGGCAATCCATTTCATCATCATCAGGATCTCAACCGCCTCATCCGCGCGTGGCGCCGCCCTTCGACGATCGTCGTCCACGATCCGTGGTGGACAGCGACGGCGCGCCACGCCGATATCGTGCTGCCGACGACGACGACACTCGAGCGCGACGATATCGGCGCCAGCGCGCGCGACCGGTTCATCATCGCGATGAAGCAGGCGATCTCGCCGGTCGGGGAAGCGCGCGACGACTTCGAAATTTTCAGCGACCTCGCGCACCGCTTCGGAACTCTCGATTCGTTCGCCGAGGGCCGTACTACGATTCAATGGCTGCGTCACATCTATGAGGAAGCGCGCGCGCGTGCGAATCGTCGCGTTGCCGAGTGGCCGGACTTCGACGAGTTCTGGAGACGCGGGTATCTCGAAGTTCCTGAAGCATCGACTCCGCACGTCATCTTCGAGGAATTCAGAATGAATCCCGACGCCAATCCGCTGCCGACTTCGTCGGGACGAATCGAAATCTTTTCGGAAAAGATCGCGAGCTATAACTACGCAGATTGCCCCGGACATCCCACCTGGCTCGAACCCGCTGAGTGGTTGGGCAGTGATGCCGCGCGCCGTTACCCGCTGCATCTGCTGACCACGCAGCCGCGTACGCGATTGCACGGCCAGATGGACATGGGGTGCGTCAGCCAGCAGAGCAAGGTCGCTGGGCGCGAGCCGATGCGGATCAATCGCGCCGATGCCTGCGCACGCGGAATTCACGACGGCGATGTCGTGAAGGTTTTCAATGATCGCGGCGCGATTCTCGCCGGAGCAGTTCTGACCGATGACATTCGCCCGGGCGTGATTCAAATCTCGACTGGCGCGTGGTACGACCCCCTCGAGCCGGGAGTGATCGGCAGCCTCGACAAGCACGGCAACCCGAACGTGCTGACGCTCGACAAGGGAACGTCGAGCCTCGCGCAAGGGCCGAGCGCGCAAACCACGCTGGTACAGGTCGAGAAATACGTGGGGGAGCCGCCGCCGGTCAGCGCCTTCATGCCGCCAATCGGTTGAGCACGCTTCTTCTTTCCCCAACTGCGTTCTTATTTGATACTCAAGTGTTTGCGGCTGGGGACGTGAATCGATCACTGAATCGGGAGTTCAGCCATGGAACATGAGCACAAGAAGTTGGACATCGAACTTTCCGATCTGCGAACGAAGCTCAACAAAATGGGAGACCTGGTCATCGCGCAGATCGAGGCGGCGCTGGCGTGTTTGAGCGAACACGACGTTCGCGGCACTCGCCCGATCATCGATACGGACATCGACGTGAACCGAATGGACATCGATCTGGAAGAAACGTGTTTACAGTTTCTGGCCCTTCATCAGCCGGTGGCTGGAGACCTTCGGCGCATAACCGCAACGATGAAGATTACAACCGAACTCGAGCGAATCGGAGACCGGGTGGTCAACCTCTGCGAGGCGGTTCACGATCGCGACGAAAGCGATCTGGGAGCGTCCCATGCCGAGGTCTTGCAAATGGGAGCGCTCGCCCTCGCGATGGTTCGCGACAGCCTGATGGCCTTTGTTCAGGCGGACAGTTCGCTTGCTCGACGAGTGTTCGAGAAGGACAAGGAGTTTGATGCGCTCTACGGCGAGGTGTTTGCGACGTTCACCGCTTCGCTGGCAAGAGACTCCGGTCGAGTTGCGCACGACGCCAAAATGGCCTTCCTCTCAAAGGACCTGAATGAAATCTCCGAAAGCGCAACCAATATCGCCGAAGCGGTGCTGTTCATGATCGACGGCAAGGAGATCGCGCATATGGATATGCACGAGCGGCGGGCGGCCCGCTAAGGATTGGTCTCCCTTTCGACGGATCAGCTTGCGTTCGCGTCCTTGTACTTCGGCGACGAGGCCTTCATGAAGCGCAGCAACATCCGCATCTCGGCGACGCGTTTGCCGTCCGCTTCATTCAGCGCCGTCTCGAACCACATGTACTCAGTCTTGGGACTCTGACCCAGCGCCACGATACTCCCGCCGACGCGGTACGGATGCTCGGCGAGAACCGGTCCGTTGATATTGCGCAGCTCGATTGCGCCGAATAGTCCGACCGCCTGTCCGAGCTTGCCGCGCAGCGTCGCTATCGATTGCGAGTAGAGCAACTGCACCATCGCAGCCGGAGTTGCAATCGTGCCGCCCCACGGCGAGGGCTTGGTGTACCATTCCAGCGGCTCGGTGATCACCTTCATCCGATCGGCCATAGCAGCTTTGGTCAGGAACGCGTCGCATTCCTCGAAACGATCGCCGGGTTTGAGGCCGCCAAGAATCCGCAACTCGCCGGAGTCGAACCGATCGAGCGGACGCCGCAGCAGCGCGCTCGGCGTTTTGGGATTTCCGACCGACGCGGTACCTTCCGCGACGCGCATGCCGTCATCGCGCTCGATCCAGATATCGACCTGCGCGTCGGTCGCGTCCAGCGGCGGCTCTTTCACGAAGGCGCGCACCGCCTCGCGATCGGTCGTCGCGTTGAGGAAGTACATCGAGATCGTGCCGCGCTCGAACCATCGCTGGCCGAACGCTTTTAGCAGCAGCGGCGGAAACAGCTCCAGGTGAATCGATCCGGCGACGGTGCCGCCGCGGAAGCCCAGCTTGGTCGCCGTCGCATCGTCATGGATGCTGCCCGCAACTTTACTGGCGTTGTTGACCGATCGTCGCAGCGGTCCGACGAACAGATGATCGCGCAATTCGATTTCCGAGTTCATGATGCCGTCCTCAAAACCGATTCAAGCACGGTCCCCCAGCGTTCGGCAAACTTTTCAAATGACTGCGCGGGAGCGCTTCTGGATCCATTCGATCGAATGCTAGTTTTGGCGCGTGGCAACCTCTTCAACCATCGAACCGACGGCCTGGACGCGCGATCTTCTCGCTTCGCTCGGGCGCGCGGATACCTCAAATCAACAGACGCTGCAGATAGTCGGACGCGATCCGGTAATCGCGACCCGCTTTCGCGCCGGAGAGGCCGCAGCCGCGGTGCTCGCAGCAAATGCGACCGCCGCCGCCGATCTGTGGTGCGCGCGCGGCGGCCACTCGCAAGACATCGAGGTGGACGTGCGCGCCGCGGCGGCGTCGCTCGTGTCGTTCGCATACTTGCGATATCAAAACGCGTCGTTCGAGCGGCGCGGGCAGGCGACAACCGCGCTCTATCGGGCGCGCGACGGCCGCTGGATTCATCTGCATGGCGGATTCAGTTCGCGCGAAGGCACGCTGGCACTTTTGAAATGCGACGATGATGCGAACGCGATTGCGACGTCCGTCGCGGAGTGGGACGCGCAGGCGCTCGAAGATGCGCTCGCCGAGCGCGGTGTATGCGGCGCCAAGCTGCGCAGCGCCGACGAATGGCGCGCGCATCCGCAGGGGATCGCGCTCGCGCGCGTGCCTCTGGTCGAGATTATCCGCCTCGGCGATGCGCGCCCCGAGCCGATTCCCGGACCTCGCGCCGATGAGTATGGCGCGCGGCCACTTTCAGGCGTGCGGGTTCTCGATCTGACGCGCGTGCTGGCCGGACCGACTTGCGCGCGAACGCTCGCAGAGCATGGCGCTGAAGTTCTGCATGTCCGAAGTCCCAAGCTGCCGTCGATCGAGCCATTCGTCATCGACACCAATCCCGGCAAACTTTCCTGCTTTCTCGATCTCGATCGCGAGCAGGACGCCGAGCAGTTGCGCACGCTCGTTCGCGACGCGCACGTGTTCTCGCAAGGATACCGTCCTGGCGCACTCGCTCGCCGCGGTTTTGCGCCGGAGGAATTGGCGCGGATACGGCCCGGCATCATCGCGGTGTCTATCGACTGCTACGGACATGAAGGACCGTACGCGGGGCGCCCCGGATGGGAACAACTCGCGCAGACTGTCACCGGCATGGCGCTCGAGCACGCCGGCGACGAGCATCCCGCACTGGTGCCCGCCGCGATCAACGACTACACGACCGGATATCTCGGCGCGCTCGGCGTGATGCGCGCGCTCGCGCGACGCACAACTGAAGGCGGCAGTTGGCACGTTCGCGTGTCGCTCGCGCGCACATCGATGTGGATCATGTCGTTGCCACGCACCGATCCGGATGCGCGGCCGGGTGGATTCGATGCGGCGTCGATAGCTCCGTGGATCATCGAGATGGATACGGCGTGGGGACCACTGACGCGTCTCGGGCCGATCGCGCGGATGTCGGAGACGCCGCCGCAATGGGCTCTTCCGCCCGCACCGCTCGGCAGCGACCCGCCATCCTGGGTCTAGAGTCGTGGCCTCGCGCGGCAAGTCAGGACGCTAACTACGCTTTACAAATTTCGCGGCTGGTCTTTGCGTCGCGATAGATCAGTGGGTCGGCGGCACCCGAATCTTTTCGCATCGACTCGACGACGCTGTGATGCGGTGACAGGCGGCAGATCGGATCGGCTTCGGCCGCGTTTCCTGCCAGCATGAAGGCCTGGCAGCGGCACCCGCCGAAATCGATTTCTTTGCGCGCGCAGGTGCGGCACGGTTCCATCATCCAGTCGTCGCCGCGAAACGCGTTCATCGCGGGCGAGTCGCGCCAGATATCTCCGAGCGCGCTGTCGCGCACAGTCTCGAAGCGCAGGCCCGGGATCACCGACGCGGCGTGGCACGGCATCACCTCGCCGGCCGGATTGATGCACATGTAGCTGCGGCCCCATCCGCCCATGCACGGCTTGGGATCGCCCGAGAGATAGTCGTTCTGCACGAACGCGATCTCGAGCGTGCCGCGATACTTCTCGATCGCCGCGCGCGCGTTTTCTTCAGCGCGTTCGTATTGCTCGCGGCTCGGCATCAACGCGCGACGATTCTCAGCCGCCCATGCATAGAACTGCGTATTCGCGAGCTCGAGGCGATCCGCGCCGAGCTCCAGCGCGATAGCGATGAGCTCAGGCACCTCGGCAATATTCAGCCGATGAATCACGACGTTGAGCGTCAGTGGAAAGCCGGTTTGGCGGATGAGCCGCGCGACCTCGAGTTTCTTTCGATGCGAGCGGACGCCGGCAATGGTCTCGGCGCTCTCGCGCGCGGCGCCCTGGATGCTCAGTTGAATATGGTCGAGGCCCGCGTCACGCAAGCGCCGCAGCTTGTCTTCGTCGAGCAGCGTGCCGCCCGTAATCAGATTGGTATAGAGATCGCACGCGCGCGCGTGCTCAATCAGTTCGACGAGATCCTCGCGGAGGACGGGCTCGCCGCCCGAAAGATGCAACTGCATGACGCCCAGTTCCGCGGCCTCGGAAAAAACGCGGCGCCAGTCGCCGGCCGAGAGTTCCGCGCGCGCGCGATGAAAGTCGACAGGGTTGGAGCAGTACACGCATCGCAGCGGGCATCGATAGGTGAGCTCTGCGACGAGTGTGTATGGGCGCGGCGCCGCCGTCATTGGAGTAACCCGCGCGCACGAATGGTGTCGAGAAAATCCATCACCTCGCGCATCAGCGCATCGCGATCGGCGTTGTCGTATTTTTTCGACAATTGATCGACGATCTCATCTATCGAGCGCGCGCCGTCGCACAGCCGCACGATCGCGGCGCCCGTTTCGTTGAGCGCCAGAGCTGCTTCCGGAAACAAAATCATTGTTTGGTTCCCGACTGGATCGAACTTGAGCCGCGCGCGTGCGACCAGCCGCGGCCGCCATGCGTCGCCGACGCGCATCAGAGTTTTCGCGGATCGTGCCATAGCGGCGGCAAATAGCCGGGGACAACGTAGGCGTAGTGGACCGCGTCGAGCAGGCCCCAGAGGATGTGGCACTTCAGCGTGAGCGCGTCGGCGGCGCGATCCTGCGACTCGCGCGTCGTGCAATGCGCGACGACGTATTGCAGGCCAAACTCGGAGTCGCGCGGCGCCTGCACGAGGCGTCCGCGAAAATATTCCAGTCCGCGGCTGTCGAGCCACGGATAGAGCTTCTCGAGAACGGCGATACGATCGGCCATCAGTGTCGGCGCAAACAACTCAGTCAGTGACGACGCGACCGCATCGGTGAGCGGACGCGTCGCGCACAGATGCAGGTAGCCGTCCACCGCGAAACGCACTCCGGGCAGCACGTAGCGCAGGCTCGCGACATCGGCGACGTCGAGTCCCGCGGCTTCCGACAGCTTGTACCACTTGCGAATACCGCCTTCGCTATCGCCTATTCCGTCGTGGTCGGTAATC
>DATNLS010000343.1:0-3556 GCA_035602775.1 Candidatus Acidiferrales bacterium
AGCCAGTATAGAGCGTCACTGTGGCTGCGATCCACAACAGCACAATCCCGGTCGTTATCGATCCCGGAAGGATGGATTCTCCGGCTGGCCCAGCGATGAGAAAAGCCAGCGCGATGAATTGTACGGTGGTCTTCCATTTGGCGAGCGCGGTGACCGGCAGCGGAACCCTGAGCTCCGCCAGATACTCACGCAAGCCCGAAACCAAGATTTCCCGGCAAAGGATGACGATCGCCGCCCACAGCGTGAGGCCCGAAATGGTCCGATTGGCGGCGAGCACCAGGATCACCGCGGAGACGAGAAGCTTGTCGGCGATCGGGTCCAGCATTCTTCCGAGCGAAGACTGTTGCGACCACGCGCGCGCCAGATAGCCGTCGAAAAAGTCGCTAATCCCGGCGGCGATGAAGATCGCGAGCGCCGTCCATCGCGCCCACGGCTCATCCGGCCAGAACAAAAGCCCGGCGACCAGCGGGACCGCGGCGACCCGCGCATAGGTCAGAATATTGGGCAGAGACCAATTGCGGCTGATCGGGCGGGCGGTCGAAGAAACCATTTGCGATGCAGCAGACATCGTGCCTGTTCGCCCGTCAATAGCGCTCGCAAGGCGCTGACGCCAAGCGGCCGCGGGCCATGCGGCGCCGGACAAAGCTGGGGACGATGGCGCACATGCTGGCCTCCGACGGCCCAACTTCGTTTAACGTCAAGGTCTTCAAAGTCTTCCTCGTGGCCAGGACCTCGCCCATGTCGAATGTTCACGTCGTCGCCCATCCGCTGGTGCAGCACAAGCTGACGCTGATGCGCGACAAGAGCGTCTCGACCAAGGGCTTTCGGCAACTCATGAATGAGATCGGCATGCTGCTCGCCTACGAGGTGACGCGCGATCTGCCGCTCGAAATGGTCGAGGTGGAAACGCCCCTCACGAAGACCATGGCGCCGACCATCTCCGGCAAGAAGCTGGTGTTTGCACCGATTTTGCGCGCCGGCGTTGGATTTCTTGATGGGATGCTCGATCTGGTGCCGAGCGCGCGGGTCGCCCATATCGGGCTCTATCGCGACCCACATACGCTTGAGGCGGTGGAGTACTATTTCAAAGCCCCGGCGGACGTGGCCGACCGGTTGGTCATCGTGATGGACCCGATGCTCGCGACCGCAAATTCAGCGGTCGCCGCGATCGACCGCCTCAAGCGGCGTGGGGTAAAGGACATCCGCTTCGTCTGCCTTCTCGCCGCGCCGGAGGGGATCGAACGGCTGACCAAGGCCCATCCTGAGGTGCAGATCTGGACCGTGGCGGTTGATGAACGCCTCGACGACCACGGATACATTGTTCCAGGCCTCGGCGACGCGGGCGATCGCATGTTCGGCACGAAATAGAAGCGCGGCGCTCGACGGCCGCGTCCAGCGCCTGAGCCCCTCGGTCTTGGGGGGCCAGGAATGCAGGGCCGGGACTAACCGCCCGTCTTACTTGCGGCGCCGCCGCTGCTGACCAAGGCCCATTTGCTTCGCCAGAGCCGAGCGCGCTTTGGCGTAGGCGGGAGCGACCATGGGATAATCAGAGGGAAGACCCCACTTCTCCCGATACTCTTCCGGCGACAGGTTGTATTGGGTGCGCAAATGCCGCTTCAACGACTTGAATTTACGACCGTCCTCCAAGCAGATGATGTAATCGCTGGTAATCGATTTCTTCGGTGGGACGGCTGGCTTCGCTGCTTCGACTACGACCGGTTGTGCGCCAGTCGCGACACGCACGAGTGCTGCGTGAACGTCGCTGAGAAGCGACGGCAACTCGCTCGACGGCACGGAATTGTTCGACACGTAAGCCGACACAATCTCCGCGGCGAGTTCAATGTGGTTCGTGGAATCGCTCATTGTTGACGTTACTCCAGTAAGCTGCATGCGTAGAGCGCCCTGTTGACGATCATCTTCAGGCCATTCGCTGCTCGTCCGACTACGACGAGCATTCCTCATCCTTTGTCGCGTGTGGCGACTTGGTGCGAGCGCCACATAGCGCAAAAGAAAACATAGCACAAGTCAAGATACGCTAACTTCAACTAGGGCATCGATGGAGATCGGGTGAATACTCACATCGAACTGGTTGACGGAAGCTGAATTTATATAAAAAAACCCCTGTCTTCACTTGACAGACAGGAATTAACGTGCCGCAAAGGCTTTGTCCGAATCATCACGGCCCGTTTTCAGGATCGCGGTACGTCCACGCGAAAGCTTGCGCTTCCGCATAACTGCGGGCCAGGAACAATCGCGAACTTGATTCGTCGCGGCAGGTGGTCCGTTCATCTGCGCCGCTGCTTCGCGAACAATGATCGAGCCAAAGAATATGACTGCCCGAGGATGTCATCGGCGCTCAAAGCGACTATATGCGGCATGCCGATCCAATTGATCGGCGCCACGTGAGTTCCAATGCAGCATCAAAAGACGTCAACGTTCGTCGCGGCGCGCAGGAACGCGACGCGGCAGGCCACGCTGACGGGAACCGTCCAGCTCCTATGGCCTTACATCTGGCCAACCGACCGCTCTGATCTGAAGCTGCGCGTATTTCTCGCCGTGGCGCTGATGCTGCTCTCGAAGTTGTTCACGATCGCAATCCCCTATTCCTACAAGTGGGCGACCGATGCGCTCGCCAACAAGCTCGCGCTGGATGCGGTCCCGCTGCCGCGCGTTCTGATCGGAGCGGCGGCGCTGACCGCTCTTTACGGGGTCTTGCGCATGCTGATGGCGTTCACCCAGCAGGGCCGTGACGGCCTGTTCGCGGCAGTCGCGATGAATGCTGTGCGCCGATTGGCGATCGAGGTGTTCGAGCATTTGCACCGCCTGTCGTTGCGCTTTCATCTGGAGCGCAAGACTGGTGGACTCACTCGCGTTCTTGAGCGCGGGCGTAACGCGATCGAGACCCTTATCCGCACCTCGATGCTGACTGCCATCCCGACGGTGGTCGAGTTCGCAATGATCGTCGCCGCCATGCTGATCACGTTCGACTGGCGCTATGTCGCCGCGATCAGCGTTACGGTGATCGCGTATTTGGTCTTTACGACTCTGGCCACCAATTGGCGCATCGGCATCCGGCGCTCGATGAATGAAAGCGACACGGAGGCCAACACCAAGGCGATCGACAGCCTGCTCAATTTCGAGACGGTGAAATATTTTGGCGCCGAGGACCGCGAAGCGGCGCGATACGATAAAGCAATGGCGCGGTACGAGCGGATGAGCGTTCGCACTTATGTGTCCCTCGCGGTTCTGAACGCAGGTCAGGCCTTCATTTTCACGCTCGGCCTAATTGTCGTCCTCCTGATGTGCGTCGCCGAGGTGAGAAACGGAACTAAGACCGTTGGCGCCTTCGTGCTCGTCAACCTGATCATGTTGCAGCTCTATCAGCCGCTCAATTTCATGGGGATGGTTTACCGGGATATCCGGCAGGCGATCATCGACGTCGAGGCGATGTTCGCCATCCTCGCGCAGAATCCCGAGATCGAGGACGTTCCCGGCGCTCAGCCTTTGACGGTGACTGCCGGCGCTGTCCGGTTCGAGAACGTCGACTTCGCGTACG
>DATNLS010000238.1:0-6527 GCA_035602775.1 Candidatus Acidiferrales bacterium
TGGGCGGATTCTTGATGATGTCGCGCATCCGCAACCAATGCGCCCAGTACTCGCCCATGTTGTAACCACAGAAAGGCAGCATCGCCATCGGATCGCGTCGCACCACGCCGACCGCTCCTGCAGCCGCCGCGGTGGTTTCGGATCCCATCGTAGCGCCCATGAACACGCCGTGCGTCCAGTCCATCGATTCGATCACGAGCGGCACCGTCGTGGCGCGGCGTCCGCCGAAGATAATCGCGGAGATCGGCACGCCGCGGACGTCATCGGCACTCGGCGACCACGCGGGATTGTTGCGCATCGGAGTGGTGAAGCGGCTGTTGGGATGCGCGGCCTTTTCCCCCGATTCTTTTTTCCACGGCCGCCCTTGCCAATCGAGCAGGCCGTCGGGCGGCGGCACGTCCATGCCTTCCCACCACACGTCGCCGTCGGGAGTCATCGCGACGTTGGTGAAAATCGTATCGTGCCCGACCATCTTCATCGCGTTCAGATTCGATTTTGCGCTGGTGCCGGGCGCGACGCCGAAGTAGCCGTTCTCGGGATTTACCGCCCACAAGCCGCCGTCGGGACCGACGCGCATCCACGAGATGTCGTCGCCGACCGTGAAGACCTTCCATCCCTTGAACTCGGCCGGCGGAGTGAGCATCGCGAGATTGGTCTTGCCGCATGCGCTCGGAAACGCGGCGGCGATATAAGTGGTCTCGCCGTCGGGACTCTGCAGGCCAAGGATCAGCATGTGCTCGGCGAGCCAGCCTTCGTCGCGGCCAAGCACGCTCGCGATTCTAAGCGCGAAACATTTCTTGCTGAGCAGCGCGTTGCCGCCGTAGCCGCTGCCGACCGAGATGATCGTGTTGTCCTGCGGGAAGTGGCAAATCAGGCGCCGCTCGGGATCCAAGTCGAGCGTGCAATGAATTCCGCGATTGAAATCGGCGGAGTCGCCAAGCTGTTCGAGCGCCGCCGCGCCCATCCGCGTCATGATTCGCATGTTCAGCACGACGTAGATGCTGTCGGTCAGCTCGATGCCGACTTTCGACAACGGCGAACCGAGCGGCCCCATGACGTAGGGCACCACGTACATCGTGCGCCCGCGCATCGAGCCGTCGAGCCATCCGCGCAGCTTGGCGTAGGTGGCAGCGGGCTCGGACCAGTTGTTCGTCGGGCCGGCGTCGATTTTGTTCGGAGTGCATACGAAGGTCAACTGTTCGGTGCGCGCAACGTCGTTGGGGTCCGAGCGATGCAAATAGCAGCCAGGCCGCTTTTGCTGATTGAGCTCGATTAGTATTCCTTCGGCGACGGCCTTTTTGGTTAGGCGCTTTTTTTCGGCTTCGGAACCGTCACACCAAACTATCGCGTCGGGCTTCGTGAGCGCGGCTACTTCGTTGACCCAATCACACAACGCGCGGCTGGTGGTCGGCGAATTTTTTTCGTTGCGATCGGGCGTCACTTTATGCGCTCCCCGTCGGTCACCGTAAGACGTAATTCGTACTCAAACGCAGGTGCAAAATGCAATCCGACGTACATGAGCACGTAATATGTAGATTAGCAGATTAGAATAATCAAGGGCAGAATTATAAGTAATTCTTTACCCCGGCGAGCGGGCAGGAGGTGCTTTTGCACCGCTTGACTCGCGGCGAAAGGATACTGCGTGGGAGATTTGGGCGCGGTTTAGTACGCGGCGCTCTTGCGCGCGGAATTGATCAGCCGCTGGATTTCTTCTTCGGTGAATCCGGCGAGCATGCGCGCTTCCTTCGCGATCGAGACCACTTGACCGTCGTCGTTCTCGATATCTTCCTGCGCGAGGCGGCCGCCGCGGAAGTTGAAGACCTCGTCGACCATGTCCTGGAACGCTTGCGCCTTGGCCAGCCGCTCGGGGTCGCCTTCGGTCAGCTTGCGCATCCACTTCGAGCCCATCCGCACGTGCGTGATCTCGTCGGCCAGCACGTAGTCCACGGAACGCTCGATCACCTCGTCGCCGTTGCGCTGCGCGATACGAATGAGCTGATCGAAGACGTCGCACGCGAGGCCCTCGAGGCCGCGGTTGATACCCGCGACCCGCGCCGCCGGATCCATCGCCTGCGTGCATCGCCACAGAATTTCGGTCTCGACATAATCACCGGGATGCCCGCCCATGTACTCGACCAGGCGCTGGAAAATCTCGCTGTGACGCGCTTCGTCCCAGACCTGGCGCGCCATGTCGAGCTGGAACTCCCACGGCGCGTCGGGAAAATCGAACAGCGTGCGGCCCGCCGCTTCCATCGCCTGCAACTCGCCGGTATAGATACCGTGCAGGCGCGAGCGCAACGTCTCTTCGTCGAACGGCATCGGACGCCCGCCTTCGAGGCCCTGCTCTTCGCGAATCTCGCGGACCTGGCGGCTGCGCAGAACTACCCAATTGTCGGGACGGGCGAGGCGGTCGACGGGGATACATTTTTCCATTTTTTCAGTGAATACTTTTTACGTTTAGTGGCGTTTAGTATGCAGCACTCTTGCCGAAACCCTTCACCAGCCGATCGATTTCCTCTTCGGTGAAGCCCGCGAGCAGACGCGCGTCGCGCGCGATCGTTAGGCTCGCGTCGATCTCGATCTCCTTGTCGTTAACGCGCTGCTTGATGTGGTCGACGTCTTCGATCCGCTTGCGGCCGGGGCCGAAGTTGAACAGCTCGTCGATTCGATCCTGGAACTCCTGCGCCCGCTTGAAGCGCTCAGGGTCGCCCTCGGTCAGCTTGCGCATCCATTGCGAGCCCATCCGCACGTGAGTGATCTCGTCGGCGAGGACGTAATCCACCGAGCGCTCGATAATCGAGTCGCCCATTTTCTGCGCGATGCGAATTAGCTGTTCGAACACGTCGCAGGCGAGTCCCTCGAGTCCGCGATTGATGCCCGCGACGCGCGCCGCGGGATCCTCCGCCTGCGTGCATGACCACAGCACCTCGCCCTCGGGAAATTCGCCGTAGTAGGATCCGACGTACTCGAGCAGCTTCATATAGATCTCGGCGTGGCGCGACTCATCCCAGACCTGGCGCGCCATGTCGAGCTGAAACTCCCACGGCGCATCGGGAAAATCGTAGAGCGTGCGGCCGGCCGCTTCCATCGCCTGGAATTCGCCGCCGCAGATCCCGTGCATGCGCGATTTCAGGAAATCATCCTCGTAGGGCATCGCATTGCCGGGCGACAATCCCTGCTCGCTGCGAGCATTACGCGTGCGATTTGCGGGCAGCAGGATATGGTCCTCGGGACGCGCCAGCTTGTCGACGGGAATCATTCTTTGCATCGAGCTTTCTCCTCTTCTCAGTGTCCCACTTATTACATTCTGACCTGCCAGCCTATCACCGCGTCCAGGCCGAGCGGCGTTCGGTCAGATTCAACGCTTCGCGCACAGTCCATTTGCCGTCAGTCTCGCCGAGCCGAAACTGAAACTTGAACGGTTCGGCGTCGGCCCCGGTCAGCCGCGCTTTCAAAAAATAATGTTGCGCCACGCGCGCGCGTCCGATTATTTCAGACTTAGCATACCTGTTCGCCGGAATCGCCTTCGCGATCGCAAGCATCTCGTCGTGCACATGCGGCGGCGTCATCGCCTCGACGCTCGCATGGTCGCCGCGCATCAACGCATTCAGAAGATGCTCAGCCGCCGCGAGCATCTCGGCGGGCGGCTCGACGATCGGCGCAATCGGCTGCGGGCCCATTACATTCCCACGTTCTCCAAGATCAGGCATTGCCGTTCCCCGCGCGAGCTTGCGCCACCGCGGCTGCAAGATCGGGTACGTCGCTCCACGACGATCGCTTGCCCGTCGTATCCTCGACGCTGACGATCACCCATTTGCCGTCAGCCTCCTTGCGCCATCGGTAGAGCACACGGCGCATCGCGCCAGTGCCCGTAAATCGAAGCTTCGAGATGTACTGGAAGCCGACCTTCGCCAGCGCGAGCGTTTCTGTTTTGACCGGCTGCGCGATGCGCACGATTTCAGCCGCGGTCTCGCGATGCGTTTCGATCGCGCCCGGCAGCACGAACGCTTCCGCCTTCGCCGTATCGTGCGCCGCGAGCGCCGCCGCATGCGACGCAATCGCCTCGCGCAGGTCAGTGATATCGTCCAGCTTCTTCATATCGCTCAACTGCGCCCGACTTTTCTGCGCGGCGCCGGCTCATCGGTTTCAAAACCCGTCACTCCACCCGACGCGCCGAGCAATCCCTCGAGATGCGCCTGCCAGTTCGCGGCACGCAGATGCTTCTCCTTCGAATCGAGCAACTCGTTGAGCAGCACGCTGCCGCGCTCGACGTGACCTTTCTCCTCTTCGACCAGCCGCCCGAGAATTCGCAGGGTAGGGGGCTCGTAGACGGGATTCATCGCGGTCAGATGAGAGCTGTAATGCGAAATCAGGTGCGGCTTCAGCACGCGGTAGATTCCCACCAGCCGCTCGATCGTGTCCTCCCATTCCTCTTTATCCTCGATCGTGTTCATGAACGTGACGAAGGCCTCGTTGGGCGGCTTGGAAATCTGCGGCTGCGCGCGCAATTCGGGCAGTCGCTTGCCGAGCGCGTCGGTATGGAGCGCGTCCTCGTACACCTGCTTGGCCATCTCGAGCTTGACCGCGAGCTCGGGCGTGAGCGCGATCCAACCGGCCATCATGCGCATCATGCGCTCTTCGGCGTAGCGATAATTCTGGATGTAAATGACGCTCTGACGGACGCTGTAAACGCCCTCGAGAGTTCGCCGATCGTAAAGTGCCATTCGTAACTCCTCGAGATTAACCGCGCCGCGTCAGCGAGCGACGGCAGTACTCTCGCCATTGGCGGACCCGAAAAAGCGGCCTTCGACGATCGCCGCAATCTCGCGCCAGTAAGTTTCCTTGTCGGTGCCCTTGAGATTGTTCGCGCCCATCGCCCATCCCGCGCACAGCATGTGAATCGCATGAACGGCGCTGCGCGAATCCTCGAAATGAATCACACCGGTCTGCCGGCCGCGCTCGATAATCTCGGCCACCGCGCCCAGGTAGTCGCCGCCGATTTTTCTCATCGCGGGCCGATACTGCGGACGGCGTTCGAGATAGCGCGCCTCATGATGGAGCACGTTGAAGGCCTCGCGATACCGATCGATCACGTCGAGTATCGCGCGCATCACGTCGATCAGCTCGCGGCGCGGGTCGCCAACGTTGCGCGCGCGAATCGCGGGCAGCATCTCGACGAACTCGGCGACCATCGACTCGGCAATCAGCGGAATAATTTCGTCCTTGCTGTCGAGATAAAGATAGATGGAACCGGCGGCGAGCCCGGCCTCGAGCGCAAGCTCCTTGACCGACGCTTCATGAAACGACTTCCGCGCCAGCACCCGGCATGCAGCAAGAAAGATCTGGCGGCGTCGCGCCTTGACGAGCTTCTCATCCTGAGCAGGCGCGCGCAGTACTTCAGCAATTCGTGCCATTGTCGTCTGATCTGATGCGGTTCCGAAGGCGACCGTCTTCCTGCTCTACTTATATTGAATGAACGTTCATTCTGTCAAGGCCTGGGTAAGTATCCCCTTGACGTATGTACTCGACAATGAAAACTGATAGGCTTATTCCACTATATCGCCCACGGAGACGGGCGTTTGGCTGGAAACACAAAGTGCGGGTTCACGACCAGTTCTTGAAGACCGTCGCATTTCTCTTCCTCGATGAATCGGGAAAGAAGATGCCGGTAGGAACCGCGTTCTTCGTCAGCGTGGGGGCTGACAACGCGCAGTACGACTACGTTCAGGACATTTGGTCCGGCGAGTTCTTCACCTACGCAGTAACGGCACGGCACTGCATCGAGGACAACAAGGGCGATCCACCGATTTTTCTACGGATCAATCTTGAGGGCGGAGGGCACAAATACCTGGAGACGCGCAAGGGTGACTGGGCCGTCCATCCGAATGCCGATGTCGCGGTAAGACTCCTCCGCTACCGCGAGTGCCCATCGGGTGCGGCACTGGACACGATTGCTGAGCCTTTATTTGTCGATCCCGACAACAGGTGCCGAAGAGCGTTCGGAGAAATTTTGCCGCGCGTTGGAGTCTCGCACGATGATGCCGAATTGATAGATCGAAGTTACAAAGAGGGGATTGAGATCAACATTGGCGACGACCTGTTTTTCCCCAGCTTGTTCGTTCACTCAGCCGGACAACAGCGCAACCTTCCCATTGTTCGATTCGGGAACATCGCGCGTATGCCAAATGAAGAGTTGATCAAGCTCAAATCAGCCACGCGCGGCGAGTTTAAAACGCGCGCCTTTCTTGCAGAGGTTCATTCTTGGGGTGGTCATAGCGGCTCGCCGGTGTTCTGGCATTACGATCTAGCATTACCAATGCAGAACTGGGTGCGAGCACTACTCGGACTGGTCTCGGCACACTTTGATATAAAGGGCAGGGTAGTCAAAACTAGTGAGGCGTCGATGAAATTGAATTCTGGAATCGCTGCGGTTACGCCAATCGAGAATGTTAAAGAACTCCTGATTCGACCGGACGCAATGCGCGAGCGTATCGAAGAACAACAGGACAGAGACAGGTCGGAACCAG
>DATNLS010000174.1:0-29710 GCA_035602775.1 Candidatus Acidiferrales bacterium
ATTTCGCAGAAGCGGAGATAGTCCGCCGTCGTGCCGGTCAATCCTCCGCCGCCCGAGAAGAAGGTGGGCGGCTTCAGGTAATTGCTGCGCTCAGGATCGTCTATCAGCTTAAGAGTCTTATCGGCCTGCCGTTCATAGTTAGCGGCAAAGCGATCGGCCTTGCGCTGCGCCACCATAAACGAGGTATCCTTCATGTCGAGCGGATCGAAAATCGTCTCCTGCAAGTATTGATCGAAACTCTTTCCGGAAATCGCCTCGACCAGATAGCCGCACACGTCGGTCGAGAGCGAGTACATCCATCGCTCGCCGGGCTGATAACGCAGCGGCACCTTCGCGAGTGTTTCAGCAAACCCGCTAAGTGTCTCACCCGCTCCGCGTCCCACTCCTACTTCGCGATAGACGCGGTCAACCGGATGATTGGTAGCGCCATAGGTCAATCCACCGGTATGGCTTAGCACGTGACGCATCGTCATCGGCCGAGCCGGCGCCGCGGTCTCCATGCTCGCGCCTTCGCCCGACACCCACACCTTGTGATCGCGCCACGTCGGAATGAATCGCGACACCGGGTCATTGAGTTGGAAGTGACCCTGCTCGAAGAGAGTCATCAACGCGACCGACGTGATCGGCTTGGTCATCGAATAGAGCCGGAAGATCGTATCGTCGGTCAGCGGCTTGCGGCGCTCCCGGTCCATCAAGCCTTGCGATTTGAAATAGGCGACGTGGCCATGCCTGGCGACCAGCGTCTGGCAGCCGGCAATTTTGCCGGGCGCTACGTAGTTCTTATCGAGGTGCTCGGTAATCCTGTTGATTCGTTCAGGTGCGAATCCAGCCCGCTTGGGTGCCAGTTCCATCTATCTTCTCCTTACGAACGTCGAATAGTTTGCCCGATCCTAGAAGTAAATCGGATCCACGTACAAGCCGCGAGTAGCAGCCCCGGGCGGCTCCGGGATGCCAAATGAAATCACCACGTACTGTTCCAACTCGCTCGCCAGCGCGCGTACGCGATCGTAACCGGCAGACGCCTCCGAGGTGAAGACCGACAGCCGGTCGAGACCGCGCTCGTTGAGCCATCCGCATTGCGTGCGCAACAGCGCTTCGAACTCGTCCTCCGCTCCGGGCAGAAATCCCCAATCCAGCGCCAGACCTCGCCGCGACTCGATGCGATTTCCCTTCGACTCGATGATAAACCGCACCGTGTCTCCCGCCGGCCAGACTCCCACCACCGCGCGATCCGTCATCCGCAAGCGCTCCCAGCAATAGTCGCGCGGCGAGCGCTCGACGCGCGCGATCAGCGATTCGACCGTGTACGGCAAGTACATTTCGTCGTGCTCGTGCGTCGCGTTGAGAATCTCGACGATCCGCGACGCGTCGCGCGCTGTGGCCGGTCTCCCGATTTGCGGCCCCGCGAGCGGCGCGCATGGAAATTGTGCGCGAATCTGACGCGTGCTCCATCGTGGCGCACCCGCAAATCCGCGCAGCATCGCAGCGTTATCAATCGATGGATACGCGGTGCTGCCGTCCACCGATCCTTCCGGATATTTCTCGTCAAAGATGCGATTTATCGCGCCCCACAAACCTTTCTTTTGATGCTCGGGCAAAATGCGCAAGTGAGCGAACGCGTGGATGCGATAATCGCAACCTCCGACGCGCACAGTATGCAGTGCGGCCACGTTGACGCCGGCCGGTTTCCCATCCACAAAGCCCAGCGCGACCAGGAAATTTTCCATCAGCCGGGTGAACGCAAAGTAGTCGTCGCCGCGCTCGATCGTCATCGTAGTGCCGTCGCCCAGCACAATCGGACATCGCCGCTCGATGTCGGCGAGCACGGCCGCGTCTGCAACCGTGGCTTCTCGCGAGACCACCTCGAAATCAAGGATACGATCGCGAGTGAGCACCGTTATGCGATGCGGCTCGCGGTCCTCGACCTCGCACGACAGCCGGAATTTCTTATCGCCGGGACACTCCAGCATGACCGCGACGTGGAAGTCGGACACTTGCTCGACCGACGTAATCTTGAAATCGCCGTAACTCTGCTTGCAGCGTTTCCATCCGCCGGTGTGCACTTCGTGGGGATAAGGAAATGGCGCGCGCACGACCATGTTCAGCGCGCACCGCACGCCGAGGTCGGTCTCGGAAGAGCCTTCGATGCCCGTGCTGACGCGCTCGAGATACCACGCGAGCTGGCGCCCAGCGGGACTGTCGGGAATTTCGGGAAACGTCTTCACAGCCGCCTGGGTGATACTTAGTACGAATCCGCGCGATTGTCGCGCGGTGACGCGGGCGTCCGGCGGCGCGCGAGGCGGTCGTGATCGCGACGCTGGATGGCGTCAGATCTCGTATTCGGTCAGCAGCGCGCGTCTCAATTTTGAAAAATGAACCACCGCGGCCAGGTATTGAAGCTTCTTGCTGGCGGGCAGCGGCGCGTCGAAGCTCAGGCCGAATCGGCCCTCAAAGTATTTAAGCACCTTCGTAGAGACTGAATCCGGAAGTTCCGCAGCCGCGAGTTTAGACTGTCGCCCATTCACAGATTTCAGGAAAATCCTTCGCGCGATCGCTTCGGGAAATACGCCGAGGCTCACGAGAATGTCGGCGGCCAGTTCTTCCGGATCGTCCAGATGTTCTCCGTAAGCGGTGTACGTCAGCAACTGAGCGTGATCCTTGCTTGAATCAAACAGCCGCGAGACCAGGTGATGGCCCATTTCGTGCGCAAATGTGGCGCCGATAGCCGCCGGATGATGCGCTGTGTTCACGCAGATTAGAGGCAGCCGCGAGCCGCCCATCTCGCGCACGTAAAATCCCAACAGCGCCAGTCCGTCCGCTCCACTGAGCTTTGCCAGCTGGAACTGAACTCCCAACCCCGACCAGTGCCGAGTGAATACTGTGGGCGAAACCAGTTTCACGGATTCGTCATTCAAGCGCGGCCAAACCGTACCCTTGGCTTCCGCGATGATTTTTCGAACCTCGGAACGCCCAAGCGATCTTCGTAGCGGACGCCCGTAGTCCTCTTGCTCGAGAGCGCGAATTTCCGCGTAAGCGTCGCGAGCGGCTTGTGACGCGGCGGGCGGACCCTTACTCGCTATCGCTATGTCCCGCGCCAGTCCGTCGAGAATCGACAAGCTGTGGTTTGCTGCTCTCTCTGTCAACGTCCCCCCCTGCGAAGGCTGCCACGAACCTGAAAGGCGACATGCCGCTTCATGGGCTGCTAACGCAAGTTTACCTATCATACCTGTCGCCGAAAGCAAAATCCAACATTTGCCGCAATATCGATGTTGATTATTGACTATTTGTCAGCAGAGGGAGTTAAAACTTGACAGATCGTTAATCTTCCATGATCGCAGAGTCAAATTTCAGACAACGAGAACGTCAACTCTTTCCTATACAGCATCGCCGTCCGCTCTCTCAGAAGCGATTGGAGAGTGCCCGCGGTCCGCCGGCACGCTTTTCTGACCGTACTGATCTCGCCATTTCGCAATCATTTTATCGACACAAAAAAGGAGTCATCCAATGGAAATGCGCCTCTTAACGACAGAGGGCGAACGACACGTTTTCGCCCAGCGCCTGGCAGACGCGCGCGCCCGTCATGGAGCGAGCTACAGAGATATAGGCCGCTCGCAGGCGAGAAACATAAACCGTCTGGCAGCCGCAGACCTCTACGGACTGTTCGAAACGGAACGCGACTATGCGGAAAACATGACCGCCGGAGTCGCGCTTCATGACCTCGCAATCTATCCGCAAAGTTGTCAGCAACCCGATCTCTCACACTATGCGCCTCAGTCGGTGCTCGAATGCAGCGACCATTGGTCGCTGTCGCGAGGCGCTGGGATGCGTGCGTGGCGCGGCATTGCGGTTCAGGTCGTCCGACGAGACCCTCGTGCAGTTCTCGTCTATCTGGCCGTCGGAACTCATGACGGATTCTATACGGCAATGGGCTTCGTCAATGCAGGAGACCCCGTCGAATATCCGTACCTCGAGGAGCCCGACCAGGGTTCGCCGCGGGTTCAGCCGAAGATCCTCGCAGGAGAAGCACTTGCGAAACTGACCGCAAACGTCAGACGGCTGAAAATCGATACGCCGGATGACTATCTGACTATCCGGTTCGACAACTCCGATCGGTTGAGGCCTGCGGCAGATCGCTATCCGCTCAGAGTCGGCGAAATACCTGCGCCAATGCACGTCTGAATCAATCCTCAAAACGATTCCTGGGATTGAGCGAAACACTTTTCCTGAATCCGCACCCCCACACGCGGCGCACTCGAATGAGGGAAAATTCAATGAATATCGATCTGACAAAAGATCGCAGGGCACACGAACGCCCGTCCGACGATCTCGATGGCACTATTCCGGTCAAGCTGACCAAAGACGAGCTGCGCAATTTGTCGGCTCTCAGCCCGCTCCGGAGTTCTTTTCATATCGTTGCTGAATGGACGCTGATATTTGCGGCCATCTGTCTATGCCAGCGCCACCGGAGCGTAGCCGCATACTTGCTGACGGTGGCGTTCATCGGAGCCCGGCAGCATGCATTGCTCATCCTGATGCATGACGGAGTTCATTATCGGCTGTTCCGCGACCGGCGGCTCAATGACTGGACCGCCGAGATAATCCTGGCCTGGCCGAATCTCATTTCGGCTCGTGCGTACCGCAGGAACCATTTCGCGCATCATCGGTACTTGAATACTGCTCAGGATCCGGACTGGGCGCGTCGGCAGGGCGACGCGACGTGGGTCTTTCCGAAACACTGGGGCAGGCTTGCGCTGCTGATGCTCCGAGATTTGTCGGGGCTCGGCGCAATTTACTATCTCAAGCTGGCGCTGATGTTGCTGTCGAAAGACACAGGTGTTAGCCGCGGGTTTCTTGTCGCTCGATACGGCTTCTACGCCGCAGTGCTCGCGACGCTCGCCGGGTTCGGCGCACTTCACCTGCTGTTGATTTACTGGATCGTGCCGCTGTTCACCTGGATGACGGTGATCTTCCGCGTCCGCAGCATCGCCGAACACTCCGCTATCGAGGGCCGCGCGAACGCCTACGCGCAGACCAGGTCCACCGGCGCGTCCATCCTCGCGCACATTTTCGTTGCGCCGAAGAACGTTAACTACCACATCGAGCATCACTTCTATCCGAGCGTTCCGTTCTACCGGCTGCCGGAACTCCATCGCGTGCTGATGTCGAAGTCGGACTTCAAGGAGTCCGTTCATGTGACGCGCAGCTATCTGGGAGTGCTGCGCGAGTGCCTTGGCAATCCGCATTCGATTCTCCGCCTGCGCCCGAGCCGTGTTTAAGCCTGAGCGGACCTGATCCAAAAGCGGCGGCGGACTCTCTCAAGTCCGCCGCCGCTGCGTGAGAATGACTGTCTTTTGTGGAGCAGCTAGGACGCGCGCGCTTCGGGAAAAATCCGCAGAAAGTTTTCCGAATAGAAACGGTCGCGGATCTGTTCGGAGCGATCGCCGAGTGCCGCCTCGAAGCGCGCGATTGGGTTGCGGCCGCCCTCGGTGTGCGGATAGTCGGTCGAGAACAGGTACAGATCCGGATTTGATTGATCGATCAGTGCGCCTATGTCCTCGAACACGAACGGCGTGAACGCCATCTGCTGCGTGAGCTGTTCGGACGGCTTGCGCGTGAAGCGCGCGAGGTTCGCGTCCGTCTTGCTCCAAATCTTTACCGTCCAGTCCAGCCGCACCAGCATCGCCGGCACCCATCCGGCACCGAGTTCGATGCATCCGCCGCGCAGATTCGGAAACCGCTCGAACACGCCGTCGATCAACATCATCGAGAGAAACGTCTCCGGCCCCTGGTGCAGCACGGCCATGTCCTTGGTGCGAAGATTCTCGCCGCCGCCCATCCAGTCTTTGACCGGTGGCCGGCCATTGTTGATCCACGCCTTATCCAGTTGCAGCGGCGAGCCGCCGACATGCATCACGAACGGAGTGTTCGACTCGACCAGCCTCGCCCAAAAAGGATCGAACTCGACGTGACCGGGTGACCGGCCGCCGCACGCGTGATGCGGCACCCAGATGGCCCTGGCGCCGCTCTTCAGCGCGAATTCTAGTTCCTCGAGCGCGAGCGCCGGCTCGTCCAGCGGTGCGATCGCGACACCCATCAGGCGCGAATCGTGCGCGCAAAAATCCGCCATGTGCCGGTTGTGGGCGCGCGCTGCGCCGTACCGCAGTTTGGGCGGGATCTTCGAACTCGGCGAAAACGGCATCGTCACGCTGTGGGTCGCGAAGACGAGCTGTTTCTTGAATCCGAGCATGTCGACGGCCTTCGAGCGTTCGCGGCCATCAAACGCGCCCAACGCCTGGATCTCTTTAGATCTCTCGATGAGATGATCGCCGAGCGCGATCATCTCGGCAACATGCTGCTCCGTATGCCGCCCGCCGCGCGCCATGATCTCTGCGACTTCTTCGTCGGTGACCAGCGACGCGCTGTAGCTTACCGCCGGGATGTCCGCGCGCAGTTCCGGGTCGGCATACTTCTGCAGAAAATCCGGCAGCTCCATGATGTGGCTGTCGGCGTCGTACATCGCGCGGTTAGCAGGTGCGTAGGACATGACGGATACCTCTACTTGCTGAACGATTTGCGAGAACTTCGAGGAGCGATTAAAGCACCAACGTCAACCGCCGCTCAAGGAACGATATCTCCAGCTCTCCCTTCGGGAGAGGACGCGCCTCCGGCGCGGGTGAGGGCGCCGGGATTCCACACTATGCGTGCGCCCTCACCCGGCGCTCGCGGACTCGCGCCGACCTCTCCCGAAGGTAGAGGTAAAGCCCCGGATTCTTCGCTTCGCTCAAGGAAAACGCCCTGCTGGACTCGCGCTTCAGCAGGGGTTCTGATTGCATGTACCCGGAGGCGCCAATGGCCCAACCAGATTTCTACTTTAATCCCTTCGACGCGGACTTCCGCGCGAATCCCTATCCGCACTTCCCCGCGCTGCTCGACGGTCCTCCGCGACAGCTCAACCTGTTCATGCCGACGACTCTCATCGCGCGTTACGATGACGTTGTCACGGTCCTGCACGACCACGAACGCTTCACCGTTCGGCGCCCGGAAATTCCATTTCGCGAGCGTATCGATCCGTTTGGCGGCGCGCCCACGATTCTCACCGCGGATCCTCCGGTGCATTCGCGTCTGCGAAAGCTGGTCAGCAAGGCATTCACACCGAGGCGTGTGCGCGAGCTCGAGCCGCGAGTGCGCGAGATAACCAGCGATCTGCTGCGCGGCGGGCAGACGCCGACCGAAGTGGAAGCGATGGCTATGTTGGCCAATCCGCTGCCGGTCATTGTTATCGCGGAGCTGTTGGGCGTCTCGGCCGACGATCACGCGCAATTCAAGCAATGGTCGAATGATATGATCAGCTCATTCGGCCAGGAGATGGCGACTGGCCCGTCGGCCGCCGGCCTCGCGGCAAAGGAAGAATTGCGCCGCTATCTGGCCGAGGCGATCAAGCAACGCAGCGCGAATCCCGCTGACGATCTGATCAGCGCGCTGGTCACGGCGCGCGACGAATCCGACGCGCTCAGCGAAAATGAGCTGCTCGCCTTCGTCGTATTGCTGCTGCTGGCTGGCAACGAAACGACGACCAACCTGATTGGCAATGGTCTGCTCGCGCTATGCCGCAATCCCGAACAGCAGCAGCGCCTGCGCGAGAATCGCGATCTGATCCCCAAAGCGATCGAGGAGATGCTGCGTTACGATCCGCCGGTCCAGATGACGATGCGGATGCCGACGGCGGCGACCAGTGTCGGCGGCACCGAGATTCCTGCCGGCAGCCTCGCCTTCATCCTGTTGGCGGCGGCGAATCGCGACCCCGCGCATTTCCCGAATCCGCAAAGCTTCGAGATCGCACGCGATCCCAACGAGCACGTGTCATTCGGTGAGGGAATCCACTTCTGCCTCGGCGCGCCGCTGGCGCGACTTGAAGGCGCAATCGCGATCGAGTCGATGCTGAACAAGTTTCCGCGCCTCCAGCTAGCCGACCCGCAGGCGAAACTGGAGTATCGCGGCTCGATGGCGCTCCGGGGCCTGAGCGAACTTCGCCTGTCAGGCCGTTAGTCCCGGTCCTTCTGACGCCGTCGCGATTTGGTTCATACGTACCTTTCATCGGCCGGCGATGGCTGTTAGTAAAGCCCTGATGTTGATACCACGCCGGACGAATCTCTTCGCTGCCTATTTGCGCGCGATAGCTGTCACACTCGCGATCGCGATGTTCGCCGCGCCGCGTGCGTATGCGGACGCCGCGGCTCCAAGCACCTCCGCGGTCGGCGTCCATGGGATGGTGGTGTCGGAGAGCGATGATGCCGCGCACGCCGGCGTCGAGATTCTCAAACAAGGCGGCAACGCGGTCGACGCTGCGCTGGCTACCGAGTTGGCGGTGGGCGTCACCAATCCTGCGGCGTGCGGAATTGGCGGCGGCGGCTTCATGCTGATCTACATTGCTAAGGCTCACGCCTTTTACGCGCTCGATTATCGCGAAACCGCGCCGCTGACGGCACGCCCCGACATGTACATGCGCAACGGCAAACCCGACGAGGACCTGGCGCGTGACGGAATCCTGGGCGTGGGCGTGCCGGGCGAAATCGCCGGTATCGACTCGGCGCTGAGACGCTTCGGCACCATGAAGTTTCAGCAAATCGCGGCGCCCGCTGAGAAATTAGGCCGCGATGGTTACGTCGCCAGCCCGCACCTGGCGAAAGAAATCGAGACGCTCGCGCCGAAGCTGAAAGACGATCCGGGGCTATCCCAGGTTTTCCTCAAGCCCGACGGCTCACCGCTGAAGGCCGGCGACACCATCGTCGCGAAGAATCTCGCGGCGACGCTGAAGAGCCTGGGTGACGATCCGGTCGCGAGTTTCTATCACGGTGAAATCGCAACCGCGCTGGTCGCGTTCATGAAGGCGCATGGCGGACTTGTGAGCAGCGCCGATCTCCTGAACTATCGTCCCGATTGGCGCGATCCGATTCGCCGCCGCTACGAAGATTACGAGGTCTATACGATGCCGCCGCCGTCGTCGGGCGGCGTCGTCCTTGAGATGCTCGGTGCGCTCGACTCGGGCCACCTGTCTGGGCTCGGGGTAAACTCGCCACCGTACCTCGCGCGCCTGATCGAAGTGATGCGCCAGGGTTTCATCGATCGCGAGCAATACGCCGATCCATCGTTCGTCGGCGTGAATATTCAGAAGCTCCTGACCGACGAGAACATCCTGCAACTGCGCGAGCACGCGCTGCATCCAAAAACGTCGCCGACGCCCGCGGCTGCGGCGCACGATCACGGCACCTCAAACCTGCTGGTCGCGGACAAAGACGGCAACGTCGTCGCGATCACTACCACCATCAATACCGTGTTCGGCTCCAAGCTGAGCGTGCCCGCGCTCGGCATCATCCTTAACGATGAGATGGACGATTTCGCCGTCGCGCCGGGAGTGCCTAACGCGTACCACCTCGAAGGCGAGCGCGCCAACGAGGTGCGGCCCGGCAAGCGCCCACTCTCGTCGATGTCGCCGATAATCGTCACGAAGAAAGGCGTGCCGGTGATGACGACCGGCGGCTCCGGCGGCCCAACCATCATCAGCGGAGTCTTGCAGGTCACGCTCAACATTCTCGCGTTCCATCTCGGCGCAGTCAGCGCTGTCGCCGAGCCACGAATTCACGAGCAGGCCGCGCCCGACATCGTGATCGTCGAACAAGCGATGCCAGCGGCGACGCGCAGCGCGCTCGAGCAGATGGGCTACAAGCTCAAGGTCGTGTCCGAGCTCGGCGCGGTCGGCGCGATCACGATCGAGCCGGCGAATCTGCGCGGCGCGGCAGATCCGCGCAAGGGCGGCGGCGCCGTCGGCTATTAGCGATCGCACCGGCACGTTAGACTCAACCCTCGTGTCCGGGACCGCTCGCAACGAAATCTCTTCGCCGGCCTTCGCCGCTCCGCCCCTACATTCGGCGGCGAGCGTGTACGACGTTGCCGCAATCGTCGCGCTGGCGGCGGCCGTCTGCCTGTTTCACCTCGGTTCGTTCGGTTTGTGGGAGCCCGACGAGGCGCGCTACGCGGAGATTGCGCGCGAGATGCTGCAAAGCGGCAACCTGCTGGTGCCGCATCTCAACTACGTTGCGTACGTCGAGAAGCCGCCGCTGCTCTACTGGCTGACACTGCTCTCCTTCCGGATCTTCGGCGTCTCGGAATTTGCCGCGCGCCTACCGGTCGCGCTGTCCGCGATCGCGGGAATACTCGCGACCTACTTCTTCGCGCTGCACGCGTTCGGCCGCCGCCACGCGATTCTCGCTGCCGCGATCCTCGCGACGACTCCACTGTACGCGTTGATGGCGCAGGTGCTCACGACCGACATGACGCTCACGGCGCTGGTGACAATCGCGACGTTCTCGCTCTACCTGCATTGGCAGGAAGGCGGCCGCTGGTGCTGGATCGCGTATGTCGCGATGGGTCTGGCCGTGATGACCAAGGGCCCGGTGGGCGCCGCGATTCCAATTCTCTCGATGCTGATTTGGCTGGCGCTGAATCGCGACTTGCGCGGCGCGATCGCGAAATTTCGCGCGATACCAGGTCTCGTACTCACGGCTCTGATCGCGGCGCCGTGGTTTGTGATGATGACGATACGCGAGCCGGGTTTCGCCGACTTCTACTTCGTCGGCGAGCATCTGCGACGTGCGTTCGAGGCCGACTATAGCCACAGCGAGGCGTTCTACTTTTACCTTCCAGTGCTCGCGATCGGACTACTGCCATGGACCATGCTCGTGCCGTTTCTCACCTGGCGCGAGGGCCCGCGTAACCCTGCGCGAAGTTTCTGCGTTGTCGCCGCGGGCGTCACGGTAGTCGCTTTCTCATGCGCAAGCGCGAAACTGATTCCATACATCCTCCCGGCCGTTCCGCCGCTGGCAGTGCTGATCGCCGACGGTCTCGTGTCATGCGCATGGCCGGCCGCCGACTCGCGGGCCGCGCACAGACCACCTGATTCGCGGATACTAATCGAGAGCGGGCCGTTGCTGGCGCTGTTGGGCGCGGGCGTGATCGTCGCGGCAATAGCGGCGCCGCAATTTCGCACTCCTTATGTAATGGTCGCGCGGCCTGCTATCTACGCGATCGGCGCGATCCTCGTAGTGGGCGGCGTCGTCACGACGTCGATGTTCGTGATGCGACGCACCGGCGCGGGGCTCGGCGCGATTGTCGTCACGCTCGCGCTGGCGTTAATCGCGGGCGGATGGGTACGGCTCGAGACCGAGCCGATGCGTTCATACGCGGCACTCAGCCGCGCGATCGCCGAACAGGCGCCTGACGCCGACATCATCTGTTACCATCGCTACGTTCAGTCGTTGCCGTTTTACAATCGTAAGCGGGTCGTATTGCTCGGCGGGCGCACCGAACTCGATTTCGGCTCGCGGCTGGATCCCGACGCGCGCGACTGGTTCATGAACAATGACGATCAGATGTTTCGGCGATGGGAGCAGCCGGGACGCGTCGTCGTCGTGCTCGACGCCGGTGATCTCGCGCGAATGAAGGAGCGCTTCGGCGAGTTCGACCTGATCGCAGCCGAGGGGAAGAAGCGCGCAATTGTCCGACGTGAACGAATCTCCCGCCGTGAGCCAATCACCGAAAACTGAGCACACTGCATCGCCGCATCCGTATCGCGCATTTGCGATGCGCGCCGGATTGGGAGTGGCGCTGGTCGCCTTCTTGTTGTGGCGCTACGACGCGCGCCCGATTTTTCGAATCCTGAGCCGCGAGCGCGAGGACTGCTTTGCCGCGGCGGTGGCGCTCTACCTCGGCTGTCAGGCGCTCAGTTCGTACCGATGGCAGTTGCTGGCCGCGCTTTTGAAGGTGCACGGCCGCTATCGCGAGTTTCTCGCTTACTATTTCGTCGGCATGTTCACGAATCTGTTGGTGCCCGGGTTGGTCGGCGGCGACGCGGCGAAATCGGTTTACCTCGGACGGCGGCACGGCAGGATGGGCGAGGCGATCGCGTCGGTGGTGGCGGATCGCGCGGTGGGCTTGCTGGGCTTGTTCTGGCTGGTGGCGCTGGCGGCGATTTTTCTGCACCCGGCCTCGATTCCATCCTGGATGATAGCGGCTGCAATCGCCGCCGGGGTGGTGACTCTGGCGGGATTACTTCTGTCGCCACAAATCGCGCGGCTGATTCATTCGATGCCGCGGCCTTTGCGCCGCGCGGGCGGAATCGTCGCGCCGTACCTGTACAACCCCGCGGCACTGATTCCGGCGATCGCGCTGTCGATCGTACTGCAGATCGGGTTGGCCGTAGGCCAGTACCTGCTCGCGGTCGGACTCGGCATGACGGTGCCGCTCTCCCTGTTTATTTTCTGCGTCCCTGTCGCGAATGTGTTCGCGAGTCTGCCGGTGACCTTCAATGGCTTGGGGATTCGCGAATCGGCCTACCTGCTGCTGTTCGGGATGGCGGGGATGCGAAAGGAGGAAGCGATTGCGCTAGGACTGCTTTGGTTTGCGGCGACGATGGTCGGCGGTTTGACAGGTGCGATCGCGTTCGTGAGTACGCAGGCCCCGATTGGAGAGGGATAGATCAGAGAAATTCCGGGCTTACTTGGCAGGTGCAGGCGAGGTTAGCGTGGGCGGCAGGACTAGCTGGCCGGTTGCCAGGTCGTGCTCGACTTTGCGGGCGTGTTCCAATGCGGCGGCGGGGATGCGCGATTCAAGTTTGGGGTTGAAGACCACGCTCACCATGCCGTCGTGCATTCCAAATTCGAGCATCGCGGGATGAAAGGTCTTGTCTTTGACTTCGGTTGCGATTTTCAGGAAGGCGAGCGGCGTGGAAGTCACTGCGCTGGCGAGGACTACGTCCGGGGCGACATTGTTTTGATTGGTAAACACGCCGAAGGCATACGCGTGGCCTTGTTCGGCGGCGAGAAACACGCCAAGGCCGGCCGCGTCGGCATTGTGAATCAGCACGTCGGCGCCCTGGCTGATTTGCGCCAGCGCCGCCTCCTTGGCCGCGCCGACGTCGTCGAAATTGCCGGTATAGCTGATCAGAATGCGGCCTTTGGGCTGTTCCGCAAGAAAGCCGCGCTTAAAGCCTTCGAAGAATAATTTGATCGATGGCAGTTCTATGCCGCCGACGGCGCCTACCACACCGGTTTTCGAGACGCCCGCCGCCAGCACACCTTCGACATAGGTCGCCTCATCGACATTGAAAGTTATCGACGCGACATTTGCGGACGACTCGCTGCCTGAGCTGACCACGAAGTAAGTATTGGGAAAGCTACGCGCTACCTCGAGGGCGGAATCCGTGTACTCGAAGCCGTGGGCGAAGATTAGATCGAAGCCGCGCGAGGCGAAATCGCGGAAGGCATCCTCGAAGTCGGCTGGAGACTTGGTCTGCACTAATGCGGTGTCGGCGCCGAGTTTGGCCTTGATCAGTTCGAGACCTTCATACGCGGCCGCATTCCAGCCCGCGTCGCTTACTGGCCCGGGGGTCAGCAGCGCGACTTTGAAGACAGTGGATGCGGGCTTCGTTTCGGTCGAAGGATGAGAGGTGCAAGCACTCAGGACACATACCTGTACAAGCAGGAGAGCTATGCGCACAAATTTCAGCACGGGGGAACTATCCGACGTAAATCGTGCGATCTATGACGCCAGCCTTGTGAAAGGCTTGCTGACGCTCGAAACATTTGTTGCATTGCCCGCAGTGCCGACTCCCTGTAGGAGCCATACAGGTCAAGGTCAACTCGAGCGGTAAGTCTTTGAACTGCTTGATCAGGTCCTCCTTGTGAAAGCCTCTGAGCGGCGCCTCGATAAGCACTTTCGCTCCCAGTCCCATGCTTAGGGCTCGGGCTAAGGTCTCGAAGAACTCAGGCGTTGCATCGGGAAAAGGATTCCCGCCGAGCGATCCGATCGCGATGCGTGAAACGCCATGCGTGCTGCCCCAGATTGCAGCCAATGAAATGAGAAGAATGTTGCGGCCGGGCAGATAAGTGTTCTCGTCGGGCTCGTCGGCGGCGGGGACGCGCGCGCCCGTGACGCTCCAGTGCCTGCCGTACAGGACGTCTGCCGGGGCGGTGAGCACGGTCGTCGGCATCACGTCGCGGTTGTGGAGCGCGTCGAGAAAGGATTGGAGTCCTACGAGCTCCATATCTTCCCATGCGAAACCGCATCGCACGTAGATGGGATACACTTCGGCGCTATCCGCCAACTTCGCGATCAGGACCGAGCTGTCCAGGCCGCCGCTCGCTAATACTGAAATTTTTTCCACACCGGCTTTCTCTTAGCGCAAGACCGTAGCACCATCGAAAGCAATCGGGCCACAGGACGGCGATGACTCGATCTTGTGGACCCATTATGCGTTAACTGAATTATCAACTTCACTGAACCGCTCGAGAGGGAACGCGATGGCATCGCAAGGCTCTGCCTGGTACGTGGATTTTTTCCGCAGCGACTACTTGAACGTGTACGGCCACATGTTTACCGAAGAGCGCGCCGAAAAAGAGAGCACCTTCGTCGCGCGCGCGCTCGAACTGAAGGCGAGCGCGTCTGTGCTCGACCTGTGCTGCGGCCAGGGACGGCATTCGGTGCAACTGGCGAAACGTGGATTGAAGGTAACGGGTCTCGATCTGAATCCCGATTATGTTGCACTCGCGCGGGAAGCGGCCGGCGTGGCCAAAGTCGAAATCGAGACCGTCGCGGCGGACATGCGCGAGATCCCGTTCGAAAACAAGTTCGACGCGATCGTCAATATGTACTCGTCGTTCGGATATCTGGAATCCGAAGCCGAAGATTTGAAAGTGCTGGAATCGGCGGCCAAGGCTCTGAAAGCGGGCGGGCAGCTGCTGCTCGACATGCTGAACCGCGAATGGGCGATCGACAACTATATCCAGAACGACTGGCATACCGGCGCGGACCGAACTTTGTACATCGAGCGGCGCGACCTGGACCTCGCGACGAGCCGCATGCACGTGCATTTCATCGTGGTGGATCCCAACGGCGGGCGCCGCGAATCGATTGGACATATCATCCGGCTCTACACGCTGACGGAGATGATGCGGCTGCTGGAGAATGTGGGCCTGCACGTGACGAACGTCTTCGGGGGATTCGAGGGCGATGTTTACGGAATCGTTACGCGGCGAATGATAATCGTGGCGAAGAAGATATAAATATCCCACGGGCGAAGATTCGTCGAAAATCTGCAAAGACGCGGTTTGAGGACCTGTTGGCGGAAGCGTGTTTTGACCTGCGCACATTCTTGCCTTCGGTTGACGCCGTTTGTATAGTCCCTCACTGACCAATCGGACTAACCAATCGGACAGGCTTGGGTAAGCTGAAAAAATGGATGTAATGAAGACACTTTTCCTGAATCCCCCTTCGTACGATGACTTTGACGGCGGTGCAGGTTCACGCTACCAGGCGACGCGCGAGGTCTGGTCGTTCTGGTACCCGACGTGGCTGGCATATCCGGCCGGGATGATTCCGGGCGCGCGCCTGCTCGATGCGCCGCCGCACAATTACACCGTCGAGATGACGGTCAACGAGGCGAAGAACTACGACCTGGTCGTGATTCACACCTCGACGCCCTCGCTGCGGATGGACGCGCGAACCGCGGAGGCGATCAAGGCGGCGAACCCGAATGCGATCATCGCGATGGTCGGGGGGCATCCGACGGCGCGTCCCGAGGAGACGCTGAAACTGTCAGCGGCGATCGATATCGCGGCTCGCAAGGAATTCGACTACTCGATGCTCGAGGTGGCCGAGGGCCGCGAGTGGAGCACGATCGGCGGCATCAGCTGGCAGAAAAACGGCACGCAGCATCACAACCCCGATCGCCCAGCGCTCACCGACGAAGAACTCGACCGGCTGCCGTTCGTGACCGAGGTCTACGAAAAAAATCTCGACTACCTGAAGTACAACAGTCCCTATTGCCAGTATCCATACGTGTCGATGTACACCGGGCGAGGATGCCCGGCGCGATGCACGTTCTGCCTCTGGCCGCAGGTGACGCAGGGGCATCGGTATCGCGTGCGCAGCCCCGAGAATGTGTACGAGGAAGTCGCTGCGATGCGCTCTAAGTTCCCGAAGATGAAGGAACTGTTCTTCGACGACGACACCTTCACCGCGGACCCGGCGCGCGCGCGCAAGATCGCGCAGTTGCTCAAGCCACTCGGTATCACCTGGTCGACCAACTCGCGCGCCAACGTCGATTACGAAACGCTGAAGATCATGAAGGACGGCGGGCTGCGGCTGTTCGTGGTCGGTTACGAGTCGGGAAACGCGCAGATTTTGAAGAACATCAAGAAGGGCGTCGGCCTCGAGCGCGCGCGCCGCTTCACCAAGGATTGCCACGAGCTCGGCATCCTGATTCACGGCACTTTCATCCTGGGCCTGCCGGGCGAGAACAAGGAGACGATCGAGGAATCGATCCGATTCGCGCGCGAGATGGACTGCGAGACGATCCAGGTCTCGCTCGCGTCGCCGTACCCGGGCACCGAGCTGTTCGACTACGTGACCAAGAACGGGTTCCTGGCGGTCGATCCACTGCTTGACGAATCCGGCTATCAAAAATGCACGATCACTTACCCGGGCCTCACCAACGAGGAGATTTACGGCGCGGTCGAGCGCTTCTATCGCAGCTTCTACTTCCGGCCGAAGTACATTTTCAAATCGGTGAAGAAGATGATGACGTCAATGGAAGAGACCCGGCGGATGCTCAACGAGGGGCGGCAATTTCTTTCGACGATGCGTCAGCGAAGGCATCAAACAGCACAGCAGGCGTCGGCCTGACGGCGAACACCAGGCGCGAGTAACGTTCCCGCGCGAGATCCGGAGCAGGAGGCCCGTGCGTCATCTGTCGCGCCCGGCCGGAGTCGCGCGAATCATACGATGACGATTTTGATGACTTTAGCGGCTGTGGCCGTATGCGTATCGATGTTCTACTACATCGCTGCGACGGTTGCCGCGATCAGGTTCGGCAAACGCACGACGTCGCCCCTGCCTCCGCTGCCGAAGGTTCCGCCGCGCGTGACCGTTCTGAAGCCTCTACACGGGAGCAGCAATTCATTGGCTGCGAACCTCGTAAGCTTTCTGGAAATCTCGTATCCGCGGGCGGAGTATTATTTTGGCGTCGAGAGTTACGAGGATTCGGCCGCGGAGATTCCGGTCGCGCTCCGACAACGCTACCAGTACGCGAATATGACGCTGCTGGTGGGCGGAGAGCCCAACTGCAGTAATCGGAAAATCTCCAAGCTGATCAAGATGGTGGATCGCGCCGAGAAGGCCGAGGTATTCGTGCTGAGCGATGCCGATGTTTCGGTCGACCGCGACTACCTGAAGCGGATTGTCGGCGAACTGATGTCGGACGAAAAAATCGGCATCGTGACTTGCGCTTATCGGGCGCGGCCGGGCGGGTCATTCGCGTCACGGCTGGAGGCGCTCTACGTCAACACCGATTTCCTGCCGCAGGTTCTCTTGGCTGAAATGATCGAGCCGATGCATTACGCGCTCGGCGCGACGATCGCCATCAAGCGCAACGTGCTCGAGGCCGCAGGCGGATTCCGCGCGGTCAAGAACATGCTCGCCGACGACTTCTACCTCGGCAACTTCACCAACGCGCGAGGCTACGAGATCAAACTGTCCGATTCGATCGTCACGTTGACGTGCGAGGAAAAGAGCCTCGCTGAATTCTGGCATCATCAGTTGCGCTGGGCCCGCACCTACCGTACCGTGCGCCCAATCAGCATCGCGACCATCCTGATGCACGGCCCGTTCTGGGCGTTGATGCTGCTGGTGACGACGCGCGGCAGCGCCGCGGCCTTTGCGGTATTGGCGCTGGTCGTGGCAGCGCGCCTCGCGATGTCCGCGGCAATCGTCGGGCGCGTGCTCAAGATGCCTGAGATGCTGATCGATCTTTGGATGGTCCCTTTCAAGGATCTGATTATGACCGGGGTCTGGTTTGCCAGCCTGTTCAGCAACAAAGTGAAGTGGGCGGGCCGCCGCTTCAAGGTGATCCGCGGCGGCGCGATGCGCGAAGTGAAAGGCTGAACAGATGTTCCTGTATCTGTCGCTCGCGGTTCTTGCCAGCGTGCTGATGGCGCTCGGCCTGCTGATGATGAAAAGCCGATCGGCGCATCTGCCGATGGCCGCCGGCGCAAATACGATCGGCGCAATCGTCGCATGGATTCGCGATCCCATGTGGATCGGCGGACTCGGCGTGCAGACTGCGGGTTGGGCCTGCTACGTGATCGCGGTCTCGCGAGCGCCGGTCTCGATGGTGGCGGTGATGATGCAGGGTGGGATCGGGCTGTTCGTAATCGCGTCGGTGGTAGTTCTCGGCGAACGCGCGACCCCGCGCGAATGGGTCGGCATCGGCGCAATCATTTTCGGGATGCTGATGCTGACGCTTTCGCTGCAAGCCGCCGAGCCCGACGGTGCCTTCGAGCCCGGCACGCTGCTGATCGTCACCGCGCTGCTGTTGGCCGCAGGGTTGGCTCCCATGGCTGTAGCGCGGATGAATGCCAGCGGGGCCGCCGCGGCGATATTCTCCGGCGTCGCGTTCGGGCTGGGCGCATTGTTCACCAAGGCGATGACCCTCGAGTTCGCCGGCGATACCGCTTCGCTAACGCTGCGATTGCTTTCGAGTCCTTACGTGTACGGCATGCTCGTGGCCAACATCGTCGGGATTGTGATGCTGCAGAACGCGTTTCATTCGGCGCGCGCGATAGTCGCGATGCCGCTGTCGGGGGCGCTGTCGAATATCGTACCGATCGCCGGCGGCATGATCGTGTTCGGCGAAGGACTGCCCGCCGGTTCGATGCCCGCCGCGATGCGCGTTGGCGCATTCGTGTTGACGATCGCGGCCGGCGCATTGCTGGCCGGAGCGCGCGAGCAGTTGCCCCCAGACCCGGTCGTGGTCGGGGCGTTGTCGAGAGCGAAAAGCTAAAAGTTCGCTTTCGGCACCGGCAGTCCGGGCACATCGGCACGCGCGCGGAAAATCGTACCCTTGCGATTTGGATCGTCGGTATTGTCGGCCGTCACGACGTAGAGATCGCGCAGGTCGCGCCCGCCGAAGACCAGGCTGGTCACCATCGTGGCCGGCAACTCGATTCGCTTCACCACGGTGGCGTCCTTCGAGAAGTGCACCACCTCGCCGACGCGGACCGCCGCAACCCACACACCGCCTTGCGCATCGACTGCGAGCCCATCGGGCATACCCTCGGGCATTTTCGCAAAGATGCGCCGGTCCTTGACGCCGCGGTCGTGCGTGACGTCGTAAATCCACACGGCGCCGGTGCTGGAATCCGAATGGTACAGGTGTTTTCTGTCAGGGCTGAAGCCGAGGCCGTTGCTGACCTCGATGCCGTCCCACAGCTTCACCGGCCGCCCGGGCGGATCGATTCGGAACAGGCTACCGGGAATCGGCTTGTCGTTGCTCAGCGGATTGAAGTTGATGGTGCCGGTGTAGACGCTGCCGTGATCGTCGCTCGTGAGATCGTTCATGCTGATCGGCTTGCCTTCCCACGCGGCGAACAGGTCGCGGCTCTTGCCGGTCTTCTCGTCCCAATGAATCAGCGCGCGGCCGGTCATCACGAGCCCGCCGCTGCGGTTGAAGTTCATGCCGCCGACGCCCTTGCGTTTCGGGATCAGCGTTTCGACGTTGCCGCCGGGATTGCGCCGGTAGATGCCGCCGTTGGGAATGTCGGTGAAGTATAGACGGCCGAGGTCGTCGACGCGCGGCGCCTCGAGCAGGCCGTAGCCGCTCGCGAGCATCTCGAATTCCATCGCTGCTACCTCCTCAGCCCGTTTACCACGCTTCGCGTCGCGCGGCGAGGCTTGAGCTACTCAGTCTCCGGAGGATTGCCTTGTACTTCCAGCGGCATCGTTCTGTGACTTTCCGTCAGACCAATGTAGTTGTGCAGTACGTATACCAGGGTCGGCTGAAACACTCGCGTCAGCAGCGCGATCGAAATGGCCCCGCCAATGACTACAATCGCGAGGGGACGCTGCGTCTGCGCGCCGATTCGAGTTGAGAGTGCCGCCGGCAGTAAGCCGAGTCCATCGACCAGCGCCGTCATCATCAGTGCACGGAAACGCCGGTCGGCTCCCATTACGATCGACTCGACCAGTGGGTGACCCTCGTCCCATAATTGGTGGATGTAGAAGTTCAGTAGAATCCCGTCCATGATCGCAATGGCGAAAATCGAAATAAAGCCAACGGCCGCGGACACGCTGAATGGCGTGCCGGTTATCACGAGTGCCAAGACCCCACCCATGCATGCAAGCGGAATCTGCGCCATCAAAATAAGAGTGTTAACGAACGAAAGTGTGGCGGCGTAGAGAACACCCATAACCAGTAGCAGAGCAAGTGGAACCACGACCTCGAGGCGCTGGTTGGCGGCGTGTAGCTCTCCGTACTCTCCCACCCATTCGACATGCGTGCCCTCGGGCATCTTGATTTCACTAGCGACCCGCATCTTGGCCTCGGCTACCGCGCTCTCAAGGTCACGGCCTCTTATTGAAAAGCGCACCGGGACGTAGCGCTGGAGATCTCCACGATAGATGAATGAGGCGCCCTCCGACGCGTCGACGTGTGCGATTTGTCCAAGCGGTACAAAGCCGCCGGTGGGAACGTTGACGCGAATATCGCGCATTGCCTCGATAGTCTGTCGATACTGCGGCTTCCATCGCACCACCAATGGAAAGCTCATATCGCCTTCGAGCACCTGGGTCGCCGGCAATCCGCCGATCGCCGCCTGCACGACTGTGGAGACGTCCCCGGTGTTCAGTCCGTATCGCGCTGCGGCGTCACGGTCAGGCTCGATCACTATGTTGGGCTGTCCCAGCGACTTGAACATGAAAATGTCCGTTACGCCCGGGACCTGTTTCAATATGTCTTCGATCCGGCTCGCTACTGATTGATCGGTATCGATATCGTAGCCGAAAACCTTCACAGCGTTCTCGCCGGCTTTCACGCCAGAGAGCGCCTCGTCGATGTTGTCTTCGATGTTTTGCGAGTACGAGAAGCTGACTCCGCGAAATCGCTGACGCAATTTGTCATCGATCTGCGCGACCAGACTCTGTTTGGTCATCCCTTGTGGCCATGTCGCCTCCGGCTTCAGGTCGACCGCGAACTCGATGCTGAAGAAACTCGTCGTCTCCGTACCGTCGTCAGGCCTGCCCAGCTGCGATACCGCGCTCGCTACCTCTGGAAACGACAAAAATACCGAGCGCATCTGACTCACCAGCTTTGCGCCTTGCGGCAGACTGATCGTCGTCGGCATTATCGCATGCGCCCAGATATTGCCCTCTTCCAGTTTGGGTAGAAACTCACCGCCCAAGCGCGGGAACATTGACAGGCCGGCGGCCATGAACAGACAGATGACCACCAGGGTCAGCCGCGGCCACCGCAAAATTCGCACGAAGAGGTTGTGGTAAAAGTTGTGAAACGCCTCCCAGACAATATTGTGCGTCTCCTTCATGCCCTTGTAGAGAAGCATGGAACTCAGAACGGGCGACAGCATCACCGCCAGCAGAATCGCGATCGTCAACGCATAGGCATAGGTGTGAGACATCGGGGAGAAGATCGCACCCTCAACCCCACGCATCGTGAACAGCGGAAGGAAGGCAATCAGGAAGATCAGCGTCGAGTAGAACATCGGGCCGCCGACTTCCTTGGAAGCGTTCAGGATAGCATGATAAGTATCCACCCCTCGGGAAGTGTCGGAAGTCAGATGTCGATAGATATTCTCGACGACGATGATGGTTGAATCGATAATGATTCCAAAATCGACCGCGCCTAGAGAAAGCAGGTTGGCCGGCGTGCCTGTTAAATAGAGCAGAACAAAGGCCCCGAGCATGGCCAGCGGTATGTTGATTGCCGCGATGATCGCAGTCCGCAAACTCCCCAGAAAGAAAATCAGGACCAGGAACACAAGCACCATTCCGAGAGTCAGATTCTCGAGAACGGTTTCAAGGGTCGTGTAGACCAGACCTCTTCGATCGTAGTAAGGCACGACCTTGTAGCCTTTGGGCAGCATGCCGGTGGTGTTAAGCTCTTTGGCCTTTGCCTCGACGCCGGTCAGCGTCTTAAGCGTGTCGCCGTACTTGCGCATCAGGACGATGCCTTCGACGACCTCGTCCTGATAGTTCATTCCTACGATACCCAGCCGCGGCGCCCATCCGACCTTCGCGTCGGCAACGTTACTTATCCTGATAGGTGTCGACTTGTTCGACGTGAGCACTATGTTGCCGATGTCGCCCACTCCGCGGATCAAGCCAAGCCCGCGCACGTCGAATGCCTGTTCGCCTACGTTGAGATAGCTTCCTCCCGAATTGGTGTTCGAGTTCTGAATTGAACTGATTACCTGGGAAAGCGGTATCGCGTAGTGATTGAGTTTCTCCGGGTCAACTTCGACCTGGTATTCTTTCGTGAGACCGCCAAAGCCTGAAACGTCGAGCACGCCGGGCACGGTCTTAAACTGCTTCTCACAAATCCAGTCTTCGACTTCTTTCTCCTTGACCAGGTCATGGTCGGGGCCCTGAACGGTATATCGATAGATCTCGCCGATGGGGTTTTCCGCCGACAGGCCTGGCTGGATACCCTGGGGAAGAGTAACGAACTGCAGCTGGTTTATCGTCTGAACGCGGTCAAATTCGTAGTCGCTGTCCCAATCGAAGTACAGGCGAATGTCGGATAGCCCGTATAGCGATATCGATTCCATCGACGTCAGATGAAGCATACCGCTCATCCCATACTCAGTCGGCACCGTGACGAGTTTCTCGACCTCCTCGGCGCTGAGACCTGTCGGCAGCGTCAGGATCTCGGTCATCGGTTGCACAGGATCGGGATAAGCTTCGATGTCCAATTGTGTAAATGAATACAGCCCCGCCAGGAACAGCAATAGTGCTGCGCCTATCACTACCGCGCGCTCGCGAAGCGCCAGCGCCATCAATGCTTGAATCATTGCTATAACCCTTGAAGCGAAAGCGCCCGGCTATGAGCTCTCGCCGCGTGCCTGATGCCAGAGCGCGTTGACCTGCAATGTTTCACCAGTGACGACGCGATCGCCCGCGCTTAAACCCGAGATCACACGAGCAAAGCCTTCCTGATCCCATGCTCCTATGGTTACTACGCGCCGTTCGAGCATGTGGTTGCCGACATCGACGTATGCGAAGTACTTGTCGGTTTCAAAGACGAGCGCGTCCAGCGGCACCAGCAAGGCTTGTCCGGGCCGCACCACGATCGTGACACGCGCGAGCATCTGCGGTTTCAACTTGAAGCCGGGATTCTGAACCTGGCAGCGAATCTGGACCGTATGCGTCGTCGGATCGACGTTGGGGCTGATCCGCGCAATCGTTCCGTGGAAAACGTCGTCCGGGTACGCGGTAGTGATCGCTGAAAGCTGCTGACCCTCTTTCACTCGAGACAGCTCGTCTTCGTAGATGTCGGCGGTAATCCAGACGTCTTCGAGTGTGCCGAGTGAATACAACACGTCGCCGGGGTTGACCGCCGAACCGCGCAGCGCCTGATTCTGAACTATATTTCCGCTAATTGGCGCGTGCATCACGAAGTAAGGAGCCGGTACCGTGATCTTTGCTATCTGCGCAGGCTCGATCCCCAGCAGGTCGAGCTTTCGTCTCGCTGCTTCCAGCATCGCGCGTGAGAACTCGCCATTGTTGATGCCCGCCAGCTTGGAAACCGAGTCCTTGGCTTGAAGATATTCCGCCTCAGCGGTCATGATGTCCGGGCTGTAGAGTGTGGCGATCGCCTGGCCGCGTTGAACATAGTCCCACTGCGAGACCCGCACTTCCTCGATACGGCCCGCCACCCGCGAAATGATGGTGGATACTCGGCGATCGTCGAAGGTAACCTGCCCCGACGTTTCCAGAATCCCGGGCAGATCGACCGGTTGGATTGTGGTCAGAGTCATGCCTCCCAAATCCGCCGGAGCCAGTTCCATCAACTCGGGACCAGTCCCCTGGTGAATAAATTTGGGCAACACGACGCCCGGCTGATCGTTCGCAGTCACGCCGGGAGAACCGCCGCAACCAATCATCGCGACAGCAATTATCGCGAGTAGCCAGATTGGAGATATTGTAGCTATGGCTGTGTGCTTCATTGGTTAAACGAGACCCCCATAGCTTGCTCCAACGCCACTTCCCCGGCGAAGAACTGATTAGCGTTCTGGAGGAAAGTGAGTCGCGACGTGTAGTCGCTTTGCAAGGCAGAGGACAACGTAAGGAAGTCGACTTTGCCCGACTGATAAGCGACCAATGCCACTCTGAAGTTCTGGTCGGCCAGGGGAGTCAGCCGCCCTTTGTAGACTTGCGCCGACTCGTAGGCGAATTGCGCGGATTGGTACAGCTGAGTGACGGTGGTCTCGGTCTGGCTCAGCACCGAATTCATGCTGTAACGAGCGGCCTCCAACGAATGTTGCGCTGACTTTACGTCTTCGCGCTGATGGATCCAGAAAAATATCGGCACATTGAATCCGATCGTCCAGCTGTGCGCCTGCGTAATGGGGACGGAATTCGGACCATTGGGTTGAGCGCCGGGTTGAAGGAAGTAGTCGAACTCGTAGCCGAGCGTATAGTTCGGCAGATACTCCATCTCAGCGAGCGTAACCGCGGTGTTTGAATTTTTCTCCGACAGCGCGGCTTCGAGTATCTCCTGACGCGCGTGGGTTGCGACGTCGACTGCTTGATCCAGATTGATCTCCAGCGGTTTCAGCTCGATCTTCTGGTCAAGGTCCAGCGGCGCGCCTGGTTTCCGATAGAGCAGTTGATTCAGTCCTGCACGGTCGTTCAAGCGGTTGGTCTGGTACTGACGTTCTAGCAATTGAGCCTGCTCAAGATTCAACTCGGCACCGATGAAATCGGACTGGGCCGCCAGGCCACCTGTGTATTGGGCCTGGACCACATTAACGACCTGTTTCAAATTGCCGATATTCTCGGCGTTGATTGAAATCAGGCCCTCATCCAGCAGTACCTGATAATACGCGGTCTCAACTCCGGCGCGCAGGTCGCGTATCGCCGCCTCATAGGTCAAATGCGCAATCGCCGCGGTCCGCCTTGACTGATCCGCCTGAAGAAACGCTTCGCCCGGGAACTGGAAATTTTCGCTGACCGCATGGGCGTGGGTCGCCGCGTTGAAGTCCTTGCTGCTATCGATATTCGAATAGGTGAAGACTGGATCCGCAGGCGCATAGTTCTGCAGAATCTGATGCTGTGCGGTCAGCCACTGCGCGTGCACCGCACGAATCTGGGGATTCGATTCGATAGCCATTTCCACCAGATCATTGGCGTTGAGCCCGGCCTCGGCGCGAGCCGGCAAAATGGCCGCGATCAGCAACGCAACAGCTGACACGATGGCGGTGAAATCCACTCGCAATTTCTCCCCAAATTGCATTCAGGCCTCCTTGCCGATCTGTGTCAGCGTCCCCACCGAGCGCGAACTGAAAATTTCCGATGGTGGTGATCGCAAGTGTCAGAAGCACCGCCCGTCTTCGTCGTTGGCATCGGAACTGCCCGGTCCACGCCTCGCCGCTCAAGCCAAAATACGACGCCGGTTCGAAAAGGTTCCATCGCCATGACCCTGAATCGGTTATATCAGCCGCGCTAAGTGTGCAATCAACGAACAATTAGCCAGGTTTGAATCTACCAAGCGCGCCGTGCGATTGCGCGTTGCACATTGCATTTAGCCTTGTCGCCGCTCAATCCGCCTGATAAGTATTATCGGCAATACCTTATGGGGTACCGTATTATACCTACCGGGGTATGCTATATCGAACTCGAGGGATCGCGTCAATGGCTCATACCATCAGGGACAAGCAAAAACTCATCAATCGCGTCCGGCGCATCCGCGGTCAGCTCGACGCGGCCGAAGGTGCACTCGAAAAAGAACTCGATTGCACCGACATCATGCATACCCTCGCCGCGAGCAGAGGCGCCCTCGACAGCCTGATGGCGGAGGTGATGGAGGGGCACATCAAGGTGCACATCGTCGATCCCGACGATCATCCGACCTCAGCCCAGGCGAAGGCCGCGCAGGATCTGATCGATGTGATCAAGACCTATCTGACCTGACGAACAGTATTGGTCGGATCAGTTGCCCGCGACTTTGGGTTTCGCGGCCGCGCTCTGCATCGAGCGGATGTACATGATGACCTGCCAGCGCTGCTCGACCGGCATTTCTTCGGCGTAGGATGGCATCGACAGGACACCGTCGCGAATCGCGCCATAGATGTAGCCGTCGGGGAGATCCTTGCTCGTGCCCGTCACCAGATTTTTCGGCGGCTTTCCCAGCAGGTGCGCGACCGGACCGTTACCCTGCCCCGATTCTCCGTGACACGGTGCGCAGTAAGTATTGAACTGGTCTCTACCCTTGGCGAGGTTTTCGGGCGACGGCTGCAACGGGTTGTGCATCTTACTCGTCGCCTGCTCGAGGCTCATCGGCGGCTCTCCGCCATGGACGGGAAGCGTATCCGCCGGCGTGACGCGCGGCTCCTCGGCGTACGGCTGAACCTCCGGCCCGCGGTACATGTCGATGCTCCACGGGAAGCATCCAGCCGGCGACGGCAATGCCGCGACTGCAATAGCGACCCCGAGCATCAGCTCCCCGACGCGAATCGCCCTGGCCAGCGGACCAATCACCTCTATGAATCTCCCGCGCTACTTCTTGACGACAATCACCCCGACCATACCTGCCTTTTCATGCGGAAGGCAAAAGTAGCGATAAGTGCCCGGCACGGTGAAAGTGTAACTGTAGTCGCCGCCGGGTGGGATGAAGCCTGAGTCGAACGCCACCGCGCCCTTCGGCATCGAAGTGTCATTGGGGTTTTGCGCATTGGCGGCGCTGGTCGAGACTGAGTGAATCGTCGAACCGCTGTTCACCCATTGCACGGTGTCGCCGACTTTTATCGCGACCGTGGCGGGCGTGTAGAACGGCTGATTGTCGGCCATCTTGATCACGACCGGACCGCTTGCGGCCTTGGCCGGATCGGGGAGCAATGCGAGCGAGGCGGCGACTGCGAGCGCCGCAACAACGATTGCGATGCGGATAATTGTTCGCGCGCGCGGCTTGCGTGAAGCGGTAGCAGCGATACGGAGATCGATTGTAGAACTTGCCATCCTTGTCCTCTAATGCCGAAGAATTATCTCCGGGTACTGATATTCCTCGCTCGCCGGTGCCGCACGCTTGGACATTAGCCAAGCTGATTGAACAATCAGACGAGCATCACACTGTCTAAAGTATAAGGCTTATTTTGCGCCAGGCAAGGGTGTCGAGCAGCGCCGGTCGAATGCCGCGAATCTAATGAAAAAACAGCTACTTAGGCTGGGCTCGCCAGCGGCTGGCTGGAGAATTCCAGGCCTCGCGCGCCTGCGCTCACGATGACCTTCGAATTGTCGCGAATCTCGCCCGACAGCAATTTTCGTCCGAGCGACGTCTCGAGTTCGCGCTGGATCAGCCGCTTCAAAGGACGCGCTCCATACGACGGATCGTAGCCATTCTCGGCCAGGTAGTCGCGCGCTTTGTCGGTCAACTCGAGCTCGATCTTGCGCTCCTCGAGTCGCTGGCGCAGACGGATCAACTGGACGTCGACGATCTGGCGCAGTTCGTCGCGGGTCAGCGGATGGAACACCACGACCTCGTCGACGCGGTTGAGAAACTCTGGCCTGAAACTTTGACGCAAGACCTCAAGCGCCTGCGACTTCATCTTCTCGTAGTCCTGTCCCTTGAACCCGAGAATGATCTGGCTCGCGATATTCGAGGTCATGATTATGACGGTGTTGCGAAAATCCACCGTGCGTCCGTGACCGTCGGTAAGGCGGCCGTCGTCGAGCAATTGCAACAGGACGTTGAACACATCGGCGTGCGCCTTTTCGATCTCGTCGAACAGGATGACCGAGTACGGACGGCGGCGCACAGCCTCCGTCAGCTGCCCGCCTTCGTCGAAGCCAACGTAGCCCGGCGGCGCGCCGACCAGCCGCGAGACTGTGTGCTTCTCCATGTACTCGGACATGTCGATTCGAATCATTGCGGCTTCGCTGTCGAACAGGAACTCGGCCAGCGCGCGCGCGAGTTCGGTCTTCCCGACGCCGGTGGGGCCGAGAAAAATGAACGAGCCGATCGGGCGGTTGGGATCTTTCAGTCCGGAGCGGGCGCGAATCACGGCGTCGGCAACCGCAGTCACCGCTTCATCCTGGCCGATGACGCGTTTGTGCAGATGCTCCTCGAGATGCGCGAGCTTCTGCACCTCGCCTTCGAGCAGACGCGAGACTGGAATCCCGGTCCATCGCGCGACGACTTCGGCGATGTCATCCTCGTCGACTTCTTCCTTGATCAAGCGCTTGCCGCCGGAGTTTTTCTCGATCAGCTTCTGCTCTTCGGCGGCGAGATTCTTCTCCAGCGTAGCGAGCTTGCCGTACTGCAGCTCGGCGACCTTGTTGAGGTCGTACTCGCGCTTGGCCTTTTCGATTGCGAGCCTGGTCTGCTCGATCTCGGCTTTGATTTTTGCGAGTTTCTCGAGTCCGCCGGTCTCGGTTTCCCACTGCGCCTGCAGGCCCGCGCGCTTTTCCTTGATCTCGGCGAGTTCCTTTTCGAGTTTCTGCAGCCGATCGCGCGACGCCGTATCGGACTCGCGTTTAAGCGCCTCGCGCTCGATTTCCAACTGCATCACGCGCCGATTGACCTCGTCGATCTCGACCGGCATCGATTCCTTCTCGGTGCGCAGCTTCGCGGCTGCTTCATCGACCAGGTCAATCGCCTTGTCGGGCAGAAATCGATCCGTGATGTAGCGTTTCGAGAGCACCGCGGCGGCCACCAGCGCGGAGTCCTTGATTCGAATTCCGTGATGGACCTCGTAACGTTCCTTGAGCCCGCGCAGAATCGAGATGGTGTCCTCGACGCTCGGCTCCTCGACCATCACGGGCTGGAAGCGGCGCTCGAGCGCGGCGTCCTTCTCGATATATTTTCTATACTCGTCGAGGGTGGTCGCGCCGATGCAATGGAGTTCGCCGCGCGCCAGCATCGGCTTGAGCAGGTTCGACGCGTCCATCGCGCCTTCAGCCGCGCCCGCGCCGACGACCGTGTGTAACTCGTCGATGAACAAAATTATCTCGCCGGCGGCTTCCTGCACTTCCTTCAACACGGCCTTGAGCCGCTCCTCGAACTCGCCGCGGAACTTGGCGCCCGCAATCAGCGCACCCATGTCGAGCGCGACCAGCTTGCGATTCTTGAGGCCCTCGGGCACGTCGCCCTGGACAATTCGCCGCGCGAGGCCCTCGACAATCGCGGTCTTGCCGACCCCCGGCTCGCCAATCAGCACCGGATTATTCTTGGTGCGGCGCGAGAGGACCTGGATGACGCGGCGAATTTCCTCGTCGCGCCCTATCACCGGATCGATTTTGCCGGCCCCAGCGAGCTTGGTCAGGTCGCGGCCGTATTTTTCGAGCGACTGGTAGGTGGCCTCAGGATTCGACGAGGTCACGCGCTGATTGCCGCGCACCTTCTTGAGCACGGCCATCAGCTTGTCGTGCGTGAGGCCGGCCTCGCGCAGAATTTTCGATGCAGCCCCCGGCTCATCGAGCATCGCGATCAGCACATGCTCGACCGAGACGTACTCGTCCTTGAGCTTGCCGGCCTCCTGCTCCGCGCGCGCGAGCACGCGGCCGAGGCGCTGCGCGGCGTAGATTTGGCCGCTGTCGGCGCCGCCGCCGGTTACTTTTGGAATTTTAGCGAGGTCGGCACTGAGCTTGCGGC
>DATNLS010000273.1:0-7310 GCA_035602775.1 Candidatus Acidiferrales bacterium
GCGTTTGCTGCAAGGTCAGTATCTCCGCCATTTCGTCGAGAGTGCCGAAGCCGCCGGGAAACACCACCAGCGCCCGCGCAAGATGCGCGAACCACAGCTTGCGCATGAAGAAGTAGTGAAACTCGAACGATAGCCCGCGCGTGATGTAAGGATTGGGCCGCTGCTCATGCGGCAATCCGATGTTCAGCCCTATCGTCCTGCCGCCGGCGTCGGACGCGCCGCGATTGGCCGCCTCCATGATGCCGGGGCCGCCACCTGAGCAGACCACGTAGCGGTGACAGTTCGAGCGAAGACCCTTCGACCAGACAGTGATCAGTTTCGCCAGCTCGCGCGCATCCTGGTAATAGCGCCCGAGCGGACCGTCCGGAGTGATCCGCGCCGAGCCGAAGAACGCGATCGTCTCGTGTATCTGCTGGCGGCAAAAAATCCGAAGCGGCTCGAGATATTCCGCAAGAATCCGTATCGGACGGGCTTCGTCGCTGTCGAGAAACTTCTCGTCCTTGTAAGCGAGCGGTGGATTGGTCGGTGGTGGATCGGCTCTCGGCGGTGGGTTGATCGGTGAATCCGATTTGCGCACCTTCATAACTTTCGGACCCCCGCGAAATCAACGAAGCCGCGCTCGACATCGGTGTGGGTCAGCTCGACTGTGACATGGTCTCCGACGTCAAAGCCTTTGTAGCCTCGTACGACTCGACCTTCCGCCGCCGGCTGGTCGATTCGCACCCAGGTTCCTTTCGCCGAAGCTCCCGTCACGATCCCGTCAAACCGATCGCCCACCCGCGACTGGAGTAACAGCGCAGCCGCCGACTTCCGCACCTGCCGCTCCACTTTGCTCGCGTTATCCTCCTGGTCCGTGCAGTGCCCAGCCAAGTCGTTAAGCTCGTCGGAGCTGTACGGGCTAGGTGTCCCGGAGAGCGCTGCCTTCAACAGCCGCTGCGTGATCAGGTCGGGAAAACGCCGGTTAGGCGCCGTCGAATGGGTGTAATCGTTCACTGCAAGTCCAAAGTGCCCGGCCACTGGCTGGCCGGGAAAGTCGACCACATATTCGCCGCGGCCCAGCAGCTTGACTACTGAAAGCGACAGGTCTGGGAAGTGCATCGGATCCGCCTGTCGTCGCTCTTCAAGGAACTCCTGGAGCGCCTTGGAATCGGGATTCGGCGGAAGACGCCCGCCCTCGTCCTTCGCCAGCTCTACTATTCTCGCCCAACGCTCGGGCGAACGCAGAACGCGGCGCAGCGCCGGAAAACCTCTCTGCTCGAGGTAGCGCGCCGTCACCCCATTCGCTCCAATCATGAAATCTTCGATCAGCTCAGTCGCGCGATTCTTCTGATCTGCCTGCAAATCCCGAAGCGAGTCGCCGTCGAACACCGGCCGCGCTTCGATCGTCTCCAGCGACAATGCGCCCTGTTGATGCCTCCGGGTTTTCATCGCCTGCGCGACTCGATCCTGCAAGCGGAGATTCTGGTCGAGGCCGGATACTTTTGTTATCGGCGCGGGTGCGGGCGCAGTTCCGTCCAGCCACGCGGCGACGCTGTTGTAAGCGAGCTTCGCGCGATTCACCACCACCGCGCGGTAGATGTCGGATTTGCCGACCGCGCCGTCGGCGCCGACTTCCATCTCGACGACGTTAGCCAGCCGTTCCTTCCCGTCAGCCAGCGACGTGAGGTCGGTCGAGAGCTTCTCCGGCAGCATCGGAAAAATTTGCGCCGCGGTATAAACCGAAGTGGTATTGGTCCGCGCGTGGCCGTCGATAGCCGAATCTTTTTTCACGATCGCATCGACATCCGCGATTGCTACCAGAATCTTTACCGCGCCGCCCGGGAGTTGCTCGGCGACCGAGAGCTGATCGAGGTCGAGCGAATCGTCGTTATCGATCGATGCCCACAGCAGGCTCCGAAGATCTCTCAGCGATGGATCCGACGCGGCGGCCGGCTTCGTGATGGCGCTCGTCTGTGCCACGACCTCGGCGGAGAAGTCCGGGAGCAAGCCTCGTTCAAGCATCGCTCGTCGCGCGATGCTTTTAAGCTGGTTTCTACAGGGCACAGTGGCTTGATTCATCGGCGCATCATAGCCCACCGCGCGCGTGAATAGTCAAAAAGTACGACCTCGCCCCTAACCCCTCTCCCTTCAGGAGAGGGGAATAAAGGTCGCAGCGCGATGTATCCGGGATTAATGAATGAGAACTTGCTGCGGGCCGGCGCCGGGGGCTGAAGGCGGCGACGTGGCGGCGGGAGCGCCGAGCAGCGCGAGCGATTCGGCTACGTCCTGGCGCTGCTCCGCGAACGGATGCGCGGCGAGGAAGCCGCGGTACGCGTCGATCGCGCCCTGCTTGTCGCCCGCCTTCGCGAGCATCCGTGCAACTCCGAGCTCCGCCCTCACCTGCGCCGGCCCCGGATCGGCGGCCGCCTGCTGGTAGGCCCCGGCCGCCTTCTTCCAATCGGCCATGCGCTCGTACACCACCGCCAGATTGGTCAGCGCGAGGCTGCGGAACAGCGGGTCGCGCTCCTCGGCCAGAAACGCGACCAGCGAATCGCGCGCATCCGGCAGGTTGCCGTCGGCAATATATGCGCTGGCGAGGTAAAAGCGTGCGAGGCGTCCGAGCCGGCGTCCCGGCTCGTCATCGGCCAGCTGCTTGAACTGCGTCTCGGCAGGTTTGTTCTGGCCGGCGTTGAGTGCCGTGATCGCATCGTAAAAACGCGCCGACACCAGCGTGTCGCGATGGCGCTCGTAGTAGTACGTGCCAATCGCGATCGCGCCAACCGCCACGACGACCACGGTCGAGACAATCACTTGCGTCAGATTGTTGACGAGGAAATCGCGCGCGTTATCGACGAAAGTTGTGAACTCGTCGGGCGCTTTCAGTTCCTTTTGAGTTATTTTTCGGCGATGAGTAGTCGGCGGCATCGAATGCTCCCGCGGGCGCCGCCCGGCAGAGGACCAGCAGGGTCAGCGCGCACGCGCCCTACATCTTGTATTTGAAATCCTCGGGCGACATCCGCTCGAGGATCTCGGACCATTTATCGCGCGAGACACCGGCGAGGTTCTGATCGGAAGTCTGCTGTTCGCCCTGGGATTCATGCAGCTCGCTGCTCGCTTCGAGCACTTTCTTGGAAACGTAGATCGGCGACTTGGTCCGCAGCGCCAGCGCGATCGCGTCGCTCGGGCGCGAATCTATTTCGAGCGCCTTGCCGTCGCGGGTCTTCACCTGGATTCGTGCGTAGTAGGTATTCTCGCGCAACTCGGTGATCTCGGCCGACTCGACCGTCGCGCCAAACTCGACCATCAGGTTGCGCAGCAGGTCGTGAGTCATCGGGCGCTGGGTCTTGATTCCCTCGAGCTCGGTGGCCATCGCGGTCGCTTCGAGCGGACCGATCCAGATGTGCAGGTTGAGCTTGTTGTCGGGATCCTTGAGGACGACGATAGGCATTTTGGTCGACGGATCAAGGATGATCCCGCCTACAATCATCAAAATAAAATCTTCCCTGTGACCAGCCATAGACGGGCTCATCGACCTTTTCTCATCGAGTATGCGCGGCTTCGAGTGAAAATTGCGCGCCTCCCCGCGAGAAATTATCTTGGCCCAAAGACGACGCGTGGTCAACCGAGCAAGCTGCGCAGCCGCGAGGATCGAGTCGCTCAGCCGGCGACCAAGCGATCGACGACGCGGTAAAGCTGGTTGAGATTGCGGCACTCTTCCACCAGGTCGCAATGCGGGGCGTAGCGATCCATCTCGCTGTCGCCGAAGCCCCACGTGTTGCGGCTCTCAGGATTAAGCCAGATCACTCTTTTGGCGCGCTGGCGGATTTCACGCAAGCACCAATCGTGCGGGAGATTGTAATTGTTGCGCGCATCGCCGAGCACGATCACGGTCGTTCGCTTGTTGACCGCGCCCAGGTGATCGGTGACGAAGTTGCGGAACGCGTAGCCGAAATTCGAGTGCGCGTAAACGTTGATGATATCGCCCTTGAGCGCGACGTCGAGCGCTTCCTTGGCGTCGTTGTTACGGAAGCATTCGGTCACTTCGCCGATATCGGCGACGAAAATAAAGCTGCGCACGCGCGAGTAGAGGTCCTGCAGCGAGTACACGAACTGCAACATGAAGCGCGACGCGTTGCGCACCGAGTCGGACACGTCGCACAGGATCACGACCTGCGGCTTCTCTTTCTTGCGCTTCTCGAAGCGCAGCTTGAACGGCACGCCGCCGTACTCGAGGTTCTGGCGCAGCGTGCGCTTGATATCGAAGCGGCCCTTCTTTGAGCGCTTGCGCCGGACCGTGATCACGTTCTTCAGGCGTTGCGCGAGGCGCGTCACCGCCTCGTTCATCTTCTTGAGCTCTTCCTCGGTCAGGTAATAGAAACTCTTCTCGCCTATTTGGTTGAGGCGCTGATCTTCCTTCTGCTTGATATCGCGCTTCTCGCGCTCCATGCGGACGTAGCGGCGGATAATATCGTCGAGCGCCTTCAGGCGGCGCTCGAGGTACTCTTCCATCTTGGCCTTGAGCTCGGAGCCGATATCCATCTTCTCGAGTTGCTCGCGCAATTCCTTGATCTCGGCTTCGATTTTATCCAGGCCGAGCTGGCGGGCGAGCGCGCGCGCGAAATAGTTTTCCTCAATTGTGCGCTCGATGCCCTGCAGCTTGACGGCGCGCGAGGCCTCGCGGATTTTCCGCTCCATCTCGCCGGAGTTGTTCTGTAAAAGCTGCTTGGCGAGCTCGGAAAGATTCTTGCCCTCTTTCTTGAGCATCTTCTCGACTTCGTCCAGGAATTTCTGGAATTCCTGATCGGACATCGAGAGCGCGTTCTGTACCGCCTGGCTCGCCTGCTTGATGATCTCGCCCAGGCCGGAGAAGTAGATATCGAACAGCTCCTCGAACACCGGCAATTCGCTGGCCCGCTTGACCATCGTGGCCCGCAGCGCCGCGCGGAACGCGTCGCGCTCGGCGAGCCCGGTGACTTCGGACGCGCTGAAGGCGTCGAGCGTCTCGGCCAGTGAGACGCGCACTCCGTTCTCGCGCAGCAGATTCGCAAATTCTACGAGCTTCTCTTGCATGATGCGGTGGTGCCCTGCCCTATTCTACCAGACACGCGATTGCACGGGATCCTTCGCCGGGCTCAGGATCACCGTTCGCGCTGCTCACGGTCAGTTCAAAAGATCCTTGTCGCTGCCGGCTTCGGTGCCGCGCCGCGCGCGCACGCGACGCACATAATCCTTCAGCTCTTCCTGCGCTTTGCGAACGTCGCCCTCGTACTTGACGATCGTGTCGAGCGTCTCGGTCACGAGTTCCTGGTCGAGGCTGTTGACGTTGAGCAGCGTCAGCGCCTTGACCCAATCGAGCGTCTCGCTGATGCCGGGCGTCTTTTTCAAATCGAGCTTGCGCAGCGACTGCACGACGGTGACGACTTCCTCGGCGAGCTTGACCGCTGCCTCGGGGACTTTGAGCTTGACGATCGCAAGTTCCTGGGCGCGATCGGGAAAATCGATGTAGAGATGCAGGCATCGGCGCTTCAGCGCGTCGGACATTTCGCGCGCGTTGTTCGACGTCAGCACCACCAGCGGAATGTGCTTGGCCTTCAGCGTTCCCAACTCAGGCACGGTGACCTGGAAGTCTGACAGCAGTTCGAGCAGGAACGCTTCGAATTCGGCGTCGGCCTTGTCGATCTCGTCGATCAGAAGGACCGACGGCTGTTCGCTCGAAATCGCCTTGAGCAGCGGGCGCGGCAGCACGAAGCGCTCGGAGAAGAAAACTTCGTCCTGCGCGGCGATTCGATCGACCGCCTCGGTCAGGCCCTTGGCGCCGACCAGCACTTCGCTGATTTTGTCCTTGAGGATTTGCGTGTAGAGGAGCTGCTTGGCGTACTCCCATTCGTAGAGCGCCTTGCCCTCGTCCAGGCCCTCGTAGCACTGGAGGCGGATCATGTCGAAGCCGAGCGACGCGGCCAGCACCTTTGCCAGGTCGGTCTTGCCGACGCCGGCGGGGCCTTCGACCAGGATGGGCTTGCGCATTTCGCTTGCCAGGTAGATGACGGTCGCGATTCGCCGGCTGGCGATATAGTTATTCTTGGCAAATCGCTCGACTACGTCTTCGATCGATGAAAACATCAAACCTCCTCGAGAGCGAAGCTGAAGGGGCAAGCCCCGCGCGAATTAGATTAAATATCACGCCGAGTTAAGGCGAGGAAACCCACGGTAGACCGGCATCCGCGGGGCAGTCAGTTCAAATGTGGAGTTCCTCCCAGACTTGCTCGCCGCGATCGAAACGGTCGCGCGATAGCGCCGAGGCGTCGAAGGGGCCGTACTTGCCGTGCGCGATCAGGTCGGCGAGCGCCTGGCCGGCGCCGTAGGATTGCATCACGCCGCGGCCGCTGAATGAGTGCGCCTCGTACACGCGTTTCGTTGGGTCGGCGCGGCCGATGATCGCGCTGCGGTCGGGGCTGACTTCGTACAGACCGGCCCATCCGGTAACGTGGCGCAGGCGCTCCATCGAGGACATCCGGGCGTACATCCGCGGCCATATTTCATTCTGAAAAAACGCTTCGCCGTCGTAGTTGAAATGATAACCGGGCGGTTCGTCGGGCGGCGAGTATCCGGCGAGGATGTGCGGGCCCTCGTTGTGAAAGTACACGCCCGAGGTGTCGACGATCATCCCGTAATTCGCGAGGTTGGTTTCGCGATTGTCGACGATGCAGACCTGGCGGCGAATCGGCTCGGTAAAGTTGCGCAGCTCGAGCAGCTTCATCGCAGTCGGCGACCATGCGCCGCCGGCGACGACGATCGAGTCGCAGTTGAGCTCGAAGACGCGGCCGGTCTCCGCTTCGCCGGGGCCGTCCTGGGTCATCATGCGGACCAGGCCTTCGTCGGTATGCGGTTTGTCGGATTGCCAGCATTGGAGGCGTACGTTCGAGGGGCCGGCGTCGATGGCGACGACGTAGGTGCGATCGAGAAACTGGGCGCCGAGCTTCAGCGCGCGGTCGCGATAATGCTCCTTGAGCAGGTTCGGATTGATGAGCCCGTCGGCGGGCGAGAACGTGGCGCCGGCAATGTTGTCGAGCTTGTCGATTTCAGGCACGCGGCGATTGACCTCGGCGGGCGTCAGAGCTTCGATCGGATGGCCGAGCTCGCGCTGGAGCGGGATATGCTCGAGCGCGCGGTCGAACGTGCCTCTGTCGTACAGCCAGAGGTAGCCCTTCTGCCGGAAGCCGACTTCATCGCGCACGCGTTGGTAGTACTCGATCGACGCGCGGCATAGCGCGATGTTCACGCGCTGCCACCACGTCGCGCGCACGCCGCCCGCGTTTTTTTCACTCGAGCTG
>DATNLS010000140.1:0-15353 GCA_035602775.1 Candidatus Acidiferrales bacterium
TACCTCACGCTTGAGCGCACTGCCGGCACGCTCTCGGGCGGCGAGGGCCAGCGCATCCGGCTCGCGACGCAAATCGGCTCGAGCCTGGTCGGCGTGCTCTACATCCTCGACGAGCCGTCGATCGGACTTCATCAGCGTGACAACCAGCGGCTGCTCGCGACGCTCAAGCGCCTCAAGGAGCTCGGCAACACCGTGCTGGTGGTCGAGCACGATCGCGAGACGATGCTCGAAGCCGATCATCTCATCGACATGGGCCCCGGCGCCGGCATCCACGGCGGCTATATCGTTTCGCAGGGCACGCCTGACGATGTGATGCGCGACGAGAACTCGCTCACCGGCAAATATCTTTCAGGTGAAGTCGAAATTCCCGTGCCGTCGCGACGCCGCCAGCTCTCCGGCCGCTGGCTGACCGTAAAGGGCGCGCGTGAAAACAACTTGCGCGATCTCACCGTCGCGATTCCGCTCGGCGTCTTCACCTGCATCACCGGCGTTTCGGGTTCCGGCAAATCGACGCTGGTGCTCGACACGATGTACCGCGCGCTGTCGCAGAAGCTGAATCACAGCCGCGAGCGCGCCGGGGCATACAAGACGCTCGAGGGCGTCGAGCATCTCGACAAGGTCATTCACGTCGATCAAAGCCCCATCGGACGCACGCCGCGCTCGAATCCCGCGACCTACACGGGGCTGTTTACCCATATCCGCGAGCTGTTTGCGCAATTGCCCGAGGCGCGAATGCGGGGCTACGGGCCGGGGCGATTTTCTTTCAACGTCAAGGGCGGCCGCTGCGAGGCGTGCGAGGGCGACGGCATCATTCGCATCGAGATGCATTTTCTGCCCGACGTTTACGTCACCTGCGAGGTCTGCGGGGGTAAGCGCTACAATCGCGATACGCTCGAGATTCAGTACAAGGGCAAGAGTATCGCCGAGGTGCTCAACATGACTGTGCTCGACGCGGTCGAATTTCTCGGCTCGGTTCCGCCGATTCGCCAGAAGCTCGAAACGCTGCGCGACGTCGGCCTCGATTACATTCACCTCGGCCAGAGTGCGACGACGCTGTCCGGCGGCGAGGCGCAGCGCATCAAGCTCGCCAAGGAACTCGCGCGGCGCGCGACCGGCCGCACGTTTTATATCCTCGACGAGCCAACCACCGGCCTGCACTTCGACGACATCAAGCGGCTGCTCGGGGTGCTCGGGCGCCTCGCCGACGCGGGCAACACCATCGTCGTGATCGAGCACAACCTCGACGTCATCAAGACCGCCGACTACCTGATCGATCTGGGCCCCGAGGGCGGAGATCGCGGCGGCCAGGTCGTCGCGAAAGGCACCCCCGAGGAAGTCGCCGGCGTGAAAGCGTCATACACCGCCGGATTCCTGCGCCAGGCGCTAAACCATCGTGCCGCCGCCTAGGAAAATTGCGCCTCTAGACACGAGCCCGCTTCGCGTCCTCGCGCCCAAACTTCCCAACAGGGACGAAGTCCCGCATCCTTTCTTTCTGAGTACTGGGTGCAGGGGTCACCCCTGCCGCAGGTGCGGGGCGCAGCCCCGCATTAATTTAGTTCCTGTCATAAATGATTCGCCCGTCGACGACGCGCGCGAACGGCGCGAGCACGTGCGGCGACAGCTTCCCGGTCGGCATGATGTGCTCGACGGTCCAACCGCGCGCGACCAGATTGTCCGAGATGATTCGCCGATGGCATCGCCACCACAATCCTTCCGAACACATGTACGCAGTCCTGTACGCAGTCCTGGCGAGTGCCGTCGCATCAGTCAGTTCGCGCATGCCATCTTCAAAATCCATACTCTCCGTGTAGTCCGCGTACGATCGAAAAGCGGGAAGCTCCCACGCGACGTGCGGCGAATCGACGCGCTTCGAGCTGCGTCTGCCGCCGAGCCGCTGGATCCATCGATACTCGATCTTCGCGCGCTCGAGCGAGGCGGACAGTTCCGCCTGGTTGAACTGCGGCCATCGCTTCGAGCTGGGAAACGATCGAACGTCGGCGACGATTGCGATGCGATGCTCGCTGAGCAATTCGAGGAATCGCTCGATCGGATGCGTCGAGTGTCCGATCGTGAAGATCAGCGAGGAGCTATTGCGCGCTGGTGGCGTCTCCCGTCTTCTCCAACTCCGCGGTTTTGATCTTCGCGTCCGCTTGGTTCGCGACCGCGACGACGATCATCGAATCGGGATGCAGATATTTTTTCGCAACCGCCAGCACCTCATCCTTGGTGACCGATCCGATCAGCTTCGGATACTGGTCGGCGTAGTCGAGTCCCAGCCCGTAGAACTCGATCTGCACCATGAACGACGCGATCGCGCTTTGCCGCTCGATCCCAAGCGGAAAGCTGCCGATCAGAAACTTTTTGGCGCTCTCCAGTTCGGCGTCGCTGACCGGCTTTTCCTGGATCTCGCGCAGTTGCTGCAGGATCAGATCGATTGCTTCGTTCGAGCTCTGATTCTTGGTCTGCAGGCTGACGGTGAACGCGCCCTGGAATTTGCCCGGCTCGAAACCGCTGTCGATCGAGTACGCGAGGCCATGCGCGCTGCGAACCACCTTCACCAGCCGCGAGGAAAATCCGCCGCCGCCCAGGATATAGTTCATCACCTTGAGCCGGTAAAAATCGGGATTCGATCGCTCGACCCCACTCGATCCCATCATGATGTTGGCTTGCATCACGTTTCGATTGATGAGTTTCACGTGAAGGCCCGGCGGTACCGTGATTGGCGGCGGCTCCGCTTGAGGCGTGACCGCGCCCGCGAGACCTGCCAGCTGTTTCTCAAGTGATGCTTTAACTTCGTCGGGGTTCACGTCTCCGGCCACAGCGACGATCGCGCTGCCGAGCTTGTAGTAGTCGTGGTAGAAACCGCGCACGTCGTCGTTGGTAAGTTTCGCGACCGAATCGGAATAGCCGGCGCCTGGATGACCGTACGGCGAGTCGCCGAACAGGTCCTTGGTGAATTCCACATCGGCGGTGTAGCCCGGCTGCTCTTCCGCAGCCTTGATTTCCGCGACCTGCTCGGCGCGTTTGCGCTCGATGTCGTCATCGCGCAGTCCCGGCTCCGTCAAAATTCCCGCCAGCAATCCGAGCGTCTCGCCCTGGTATTTTTTCAGTGTCGTCATCCCGGCGGTCGAATAATCGCGGCCGGCTGATACTCCGACCGAGCTGCCCATGAAATCGACTTTCTGATTGAACTCCGGCGCGGTGAGGTCCTTGGTACCCTCCGAGAGACAGCGCGCCGTCAATTCGGCAAGCCCTTCCTTGCCCTTAGGATCGCGACGAGTGCCCGCGTCGAACTCGATCATCACGGTCACCATCGGCAGTTGATGCTGTTCCGAGACCAGCAGGGTCGCGCCGTTGCTGAGCGTCATCTTCTTGATTTCGAGCGCATACGACGGCGTGGCCGCGAAGACCAACGCCGCGATCGCCGCGGCACCCGCCAACATTCTCATCCGCATCGTCGCGCCCCTCATCGCAATTCTCCGCCGCTCAGTTCCTCGCCGCCGTGCGGCAGAACTCCCGTCGGCACCAGCACGCCTTCAGTCAGGTTGGTCGCGACGAGGTAAGTCTTGGCGACGCGCTGCACGTCAGCCGCGGTCACCTTGTCGATTCCGTCGAGGTATTTGTCGACCAGGTGATAGTCGCCGAGCATCTCGTACACGCCGAGCATCTCGGCCTCGCGCATGACCGAGTCCTGCCCGAACACGAATTGCGCTGCCTCGAGATTCTTGGCCTTCTGCAATTCCTCCGCGCCGACCGGAGCATCGCGCATCGCGGCCAGTTCCTTCTCGACTTCGACTTGCGTGTCCGACGCCTTGATGCCGGGCCGCACCTGCGCCGACACGACGAACAGTCCCGGATCGAACGAGGTCATGTCGTAGCCCGCGCCGATATCGACCACCATCTGTTTTTCAATGACCAGCTTCTTGTACAGCCGCGAGCTCTGTCCGTCGCTCAGAATTTCGGACGCCACTTCGAGCGCGAAACTGTCGGGGCTCGTGAGATTCGGCACGTGATAGGCCTCTTCGAACGCCGGCAGATTCGCCGCATGCTGCAGCTCGACGCGCCGGGTTCCCGTTTGGGGCGGCTCGAGTTCCGTCACCGGCGGCGGTTTGGGGCCGTTCTTGATTCCCGCGAACGCCTCGCTGATTTGCTTGAGCACCTGGTCGCTGTCGAAGTCGCCGACCGCCACGATCAGCGCGTTTTGCGGCGAGTAGTAAATCTTGTGATACGCCATCGCGTCCGCCAGCGTCAGCCCGTCAACGTCGTGGAACCATCCGATTACCGGCCAGTGGTACGGATGCGCCACGTAGGCCTGCGCACGCACCATCTCGTCGAGCGCGTCCTCCGGATTGTCGTCGGTGCGCAGCCGCCGCTCCTCGAGCACGACGTGCTTCTCCTTGTCGAACTCCTTGGGCTCGAAATTGCCCATCCGATCGGCTTCGAGCGAGATCGGCACGTCGAGATGATCCTTATTGATCGTCTCGAAATAATCGGTGAAGTCCGATTCCGTGAACGCGTTGTCCTCGCCTCCGTTCTGCTGGATGATTTGCGAGAACTCTTCGGGCCCCAGCTTTTTGGTGCCTTTGAACATCAGATGCTCGCACAGATGCGACAGTCCGGTCTTGCCGAACTGCTCGTTGCGCGATCCGACGCGGTAGAAGACGTTGAAGGTCGCCAGCGGCGCCTTGTGATTCTCGAGCACCAGCACTCGAAGCCCGTTGGGCAGCGTTTGAGCCTTGACCGCGTCCGCCATTCCCGCGCGCGCAGGCGGCGCGCCGGCCAGGCATAGAAGAGTACCGAGCGCCGCCACCAGTGCGAGACGGCGATGATAGCCAAAAATCGTGATGCGCATAGGATACGATCATCTAAATCCGCCGCTTACCGCCAAGTCAAGGAACCGATTTCACCGCTCGATTTTAATTCCGGTTCCCCTTCCCACTATGGGAAGGGGTTAGGGTCAGGTTCCTGGCGCTGCACCGAAGAGAACCCGTTCAACGCAGGAGCTTCGAAAAGGTCAAATGCTTGAATCGATCGAGGGCAGCGGAGCTGCGCTCCGTCTTGGATTGAAGGATCGCGCCCTGCAACGACGCGACCAGAAAGCGTCCGAGCTCATCGCATTCGGTTTTCCGCGGCAGCTCGCCAATCTTCACCGCAGCTTTCAAGCAATACGCAATCGACTGACTCACCTCTTCGTATATTTCAACCAACCGTTTCCTGATTATTTCGCTGTGGTCGGATGCTTCGGCGCTGAAATTGCCGACCAGACATCCATTTTGCAGGCCGATCTGATCGAGATATTTGATCTGTGCATCGACGTAGGCCCGAAGGCGCTTGAGCGGTGGAAGCGAGTCATTACGAAGAGTCGTATCGATCGTCGCGCGGGCGTCGTTGAAATAAAGATCAAGTATTTCGAGGCAGAAAGCTTCTTTCGAAACGAAGTGATTGGTGAACGACCCCTGCGGCACTCCCGCAGCCTCGACGATGTCGCGGACGCTAGCGCCCGCGAACCCGCGCCTATGCACGACGCGGAGTCCTTCGGTCAAAATCTTCTGCCGGTGTGATGGTTTGGCCACTAAGCGCAAATATGTAGGTTCGTATTCAAATCTTCAAGAATCCGAACCCCGTTACGCTGGGCCGAGTCCAAGAAAGATTGTTTCGCCGCAGTCCGCCCATATTTGTCAGAGAAGGAATTTGTAGACTCGCGGCGCTGATTGCTCAGCGCCGCTGATTTTTCTGACACTGAGGTCCTTAGTCAGCCAGCATTCCTCCATCCACCGGGATGGACGCACCGGTCATGTATGAGGCATTTGCGGAGGCTACAAAGACGATCACGCTGGCGATCTCGTCCGGTTTCGCGAGACGTTTGATTGGCACGGTCGAGACCAGTGCCGCTTTGTTTTCATCTGACTGAGCGAAGCGTGTAAGCATGCCCGTGTCCGTAGTGCCCGGCGCCACCACGTTTACACGAACGCCGGTCCCCGCGACTTCCAGTGCGGCGGACTTGGTCATTCCTTCCACCGCATGTTTACTCGCCACGTAAACAGAAGCTCCCGCGGCGCCGACGCTTCCATACGCCGACGAAACATTGACTATGCTCCCGCTGCCTTGCGGCAGCATCACACGCAGCTCGTGCTTCATGCTGAGGAGCGTGCCCAGGACGTTAGTGTCGAAGGTGGCCGCGTAGGTCTCGGCGGTCTGCTCCGTCACCGGACCGGTTTTGCCTTCGGTAGCGGCGTTGTTGACGGCAATATCCAGGCGACCGAAGCGCTTAACGGTATTGTCGATCAGGCTGCGCACATCGTCCTCGTGGCGCACGTCGGCACGCCAATACTCGGCCTCAGCGCCGATCTCGCGGAGTTCAGCGGCTAATTTCTGGCCAACTTCGTCGCGTCGACCCGCGACAACGATACGCGCTCTCTGTTGGGCGAAGGCCAGGGCGGTGGCTCGTCCAATGCCGGTGAGGGCGCCGGTGATCAAAACGACTGGGGTGCTCATAGTCAAACTCCTTGGGGGGCGTAAAATGCGTCTTCAACTAGGAAATCGACTTTTCGTTGTGGCCGATCTGCTCCAATATGGACGTACGTACTGATTGGGTCAAGCGCGGACAATCTCCTTCAGCAAACCGACCGGAATGTCTTCTAAAATCTGGTTCCCCTTTCCCGTCGGGGAGGGATTGGGTTTCTAATTTGATCGCTGCACCCGATCTTGCCAGAATCAATTACACCGATGCTCGAAATTCCCGAGAAACCTCAGGACCTCTTCGAAATCAAGGGTGTACTGACGAAGTTCATGCGGATGCTGTTTCCGCTTGAGTTCCGCATCGACTCGATCGCCAACAGCGGCCCGATGCTGCCGTTTCACTATCCGCTGCTGCCGGGAGAAATGATCTACCTGCCCGAGAAGCTCGAACCCTTCGGCTCTCGCGGCGACGCCTACATCTATTATTTCGTCACCACCGCGCATCTCGCGGCGCGCCACGACTTCGGCACCTTCAAGCTGAAGCTCGCGGACATCGCGGGCTTCGAAGAGCGTGGCGAGACCGGCGTTGAAGCGATCGACAGCTTCGTCGCGTCGTTCGACGATCCCGGCCTGGCGGGCGCCCTGATGCGGCTGGCGGAATCGGCGCGAATCGACGCTGAACTGGCACGCCGCTATCGCGGGCTCGCACCGCGCATTGCGACGCTCAATCGTTCTCTCCTCGAACGGCTTCATCCCGAGTCGCTCAGCACGATGCTGGTGCGCGCGGCGCTCGATCTCGACGCAACCGGCGAAGCGCTGGAATCCCCGCTGGTGCGGCTGGCGTCGCTTCACTTCGCGCCCGTGCGCGCGCGCGGCGCTGACGTCATGACCAGCGTCCACCAGGTCACCGCTCTCTACAATTGGCTCCAGGAGCTGATCCGCCAGGCGCGCGAGCGCGGCGAAGGCGATCCGCTCACCGAAGAAGAAGCCGAGCGGATGCGTAACGATCTGATCAAAGGGATGAAAGGGTCAGAGTCTCAGACCGCCGGCGAAGGCGAAGACGGCGAGCAGGGTGACGGCGGCGGCGAGCCCGATCAGAACGTCCAGATGGATGTCTCGGGTAAGCAATCCAAGGGCGGACAGGGCAGGGCGCTCTCGCCCGAGGAATTGCGCAAGCTCATCGAGCAGGGCGCCGAGATCAAGCCCTCTCAGGGCGACGGCAGCGCCGACGGCGATGGCATGTACCTGACGCAGCTCACCGGCAAGCAGCTCAGCGAGCTCGAGCAGATGCGCGAGCAGCTCGGCGAAGTCGGCAGCGTCACCGGGCAGGGACGCCTGATGATCGGCCGCGGGCGGCAGGATTCGTACTACGCCTACGACGAATGGGATTACGTGCTGAACGACTACCGCCGCAACTGGTGCCGGCTGCGCGAAATTCCACTGACCGGCGACGAAGGCGATTTTTTCGAGAACACGCTCATCCGCTACGCCGAGATGCTGCCCGGCGTGCGCCGCAACTTCCAGCGCATCCGCCCGGCGTCGTACCGGATGGTGCGCGGACTCGAGGACGGCGAGGAAATCGACATCGACCGCACCATCGAGGCTCGCGTCGCGCGTCTGATGGGCGAGACACCCGACGGACGCTTCTACAAGGCGCGCAAGAAAGAAGCGCGCGACGTCGCGACGCTGTTCCTGCTCGACATGTCGGCCTCGACCGACGAGCCGATTCATCGCGAGCCGCGCAAACATACCGACGATGACGACACCGACGACTGGATGAAGGCATGGCAGCGCCGCCCGCAGACCGCGAACCGGCCGCGCCGCATCATCGACGTGAACAAGGAAGCGCTCGTCATCATGGCGCAGGCACTCGAGGAAATCGGCGACGCCTACGCAATCATGGGCTTCTCCGGGCACGGCCGCGACAACGTCGAGTTCTACGTCATCAAGGAGTTCGATCAGGAATTGAGCGACGAGGTGAAGGCTCGCGTCGGCGCGGTCGAGCCCAAGCGCTCAACCCGGATGGGCGCGGCCATTCGTCACGTGCGCGAGAAGTTCAAGGACGTGGCCTCGCGGGCCAAGCACATGATCCTGCTGAGCGATGGCTTCCCCCAGGATTTCGACTACGGTCACGACCGACGCTCGAACGCCTACGGCATCCAGGACACGATGGTCGCGCTGAAGGAACTCGAACTCGCCGGCGTCCTCCCATTCTGCATCACGGTCGACAAAACCGGCCACGACTACCTGCGCCAGATGTGCCAATCCTCGCGGTACCTGGTAATCGAGGACATCGCGTCCCTCCCGCGCCAGCTCCCAAAAATCTACGAGCAAGTAATCCGCTGGTAGCCTAGTCAGCGCGCAGTCTCGATCCTCAAATCGCGGCCCGTCATCTCAACCGGCGCCTTCACCCCAAGAGTCGCGAGCAACGTTGGCGCGACATCCGCGAGCGTCCCGCCGTGCTCGAGCCGCCCCTTGAATTTCGGATCGTAGAGAATCAGCGGCACCGGATTCGTCGTATGCGCCGTATGCGCCTGCCCGGTCGCGGGATCGGCCATGAACTCCGCATTGCCGTGATCCGCCGTGATCAGCGCCACGCCGCCGCGCTTCTCGAGCGCGTCGATCACGACGCCGAGCGCCGCATCCGTCACCTCGACCGCCGCCACCGTCGCCTCAAACTTGCCGGTATGCCCGACCATGTCGGGATTGGCGAAGTTCATAACGATCACGTCGAACTTGCCGCCCTGGATTTCCTCGGCGACGCGCGTCGCGATCGCCGCCGCTTTCATCGCGGGCTCCAGGTCATAGGTCGCGACCTTCGACGACGGAATCAGCGCGCGCTCTTCGAGCGGGAACGCCTTCTCGACACCGCCGTTCAGAAAGTACGTAACGTGCGCATACTTCTCGGTCTCGGCGACGCGCAAATTCCTGAGCCCCGCATGCGCCATCACCTCGGCCAGCGTGTTGCGCACGTCTTCGGGACCGAAGGCCAGCGGCAGCGCGAACGATCGATCGTACTCCGTCATGCATACGTAGCCGGTCTTCGGGATGCGCGGGCGACGGAATTCCGAGAATCCGTCGATCGCGATCGCGGCCGTCAGTTCGCGCGCCCGATCGGCGCGGAAGTTGAAGCAGATGACCTGGTCGTCGTCCGCCATCGGCGCGGGCTCCCCGATCACGTGCGGCTCGACGAACTCATCGCTCTTGTCCGCCGCGTACGACTTTTCGACCGCCTCGCGCGCGCTCGACGCCGCCACGCCGTCAGCGTCGACTATCGCGCGCCACGCCCGCTCGACTCGCTCCCATCGCTTGTCGCGATCCATCGCGTAGTAGCGCCCGATCACCGTCACGATTCGTCTGCGCCCGAGCTGCTTCAGCCTCGCTTCGAGCTGATCGACAAACGCGAGCGCCGAGCGCGGCGGCTTGTCGCGCCCGTCGAGCAAGGCATGAACCGCAATCCGGCGCGCGTCATTCGCAGCCGCAACGTCGAGCAAAGCCATCAGATGATCGATATGACTGTGCACGCTGCCGTCGGAAAGCAGTCCCCAGATGTGCAGCGTAGTGCCGAGCGTCACAGTCTTTTTAATTGCATCGACAATCGCCGGGTTGCGCGCGAAGGCGCCGCTCCCGATCGCTTTCGTGATTCGCATCAGGTCCTGGTAGATGACGCGGCCCGATCCGATCGTGAGATGCCCGACTTCGGAATTTCCCATCACGCCGGGCGGCAGTCCCACCGCCTCGCCCGACGCGTCGAGCTCGGTATGCGCCTGCGTCGCGTAGAGCCGGTCCATCACCGGAGTCTTCGCCGCCGCGATCGCATTCGACACGCCGCGCTCGCCGATTCCCCATCCGTCGAAAATTATCAGCGCTGCAACGGGCGGCCTCGTGGGCATCAGGACTTCCCGCGCTTGAACGCCGCGGCGCCCGGATACGTCGCCTTGGCGCCGAGCTCTTCGGCAATTCTGAGCAGCCGGTTGTATTTCGCGTTGCGCTCGCTGCGGCTCATCGATCCGGTTTTGATTTGCCCCGCGCCGGTAGCGACCACCAGGTCTGCGATAGTCGTGTCCTCGGTCTCGCCCGAGCGATGAGAAATCACGCTGGTGTAGCCGGCCGCGCGCGCCATGTCGATGGTGGCGAGCGTTTCGGTCAGCGTGCCGATTTGGTTGAGCTTGATCAGGATCGAATTCGCGACGTGCTCGTCGATCCCGCGTTTCAGAAATTTTGGATTGGTGACGAAGATGTCGTCGCCGACCAGTTGGGTCTTCGCACCAAGCTCGCGCGTCAGAATTTTCCAACCCGCCCAGTCGTCTTCCGCCAGCGGGTCTTCGAGCGAGACGATCGGATATTTCTTGAGCCAGGCTCCGTAGAACTCGACCATCTGCTCTGCGCTGCGCGAGCTCTTATCGCCGCGCGCGAATACGTACTTGCCGTCTTCAAAAAATTCACTCGATGCCGGATCGAGCGCGATCGACACGTCGACGCCGGGACGGTAGCCAGCCTTGGCGATCGCCTCAAGCAGCAATTCGAGCGGCTCTTCGTTGCTCTTGAGATTCGGTGCGAAGCCCCCTTCGTCGCCGACGTTGGTCGAATGCCCGAGCTTCTTGAGTACTGCGGCCAGCGCGTGAAAGACCTCGGAACCCATCCGGACCGCCTCGGCCATGCTCGGCGCTCCGACCGGCATGATCATGAACTCCTGCATATCGACGTTCGAGTCCGCATGGCGCCCGCCGTTGACCACGTTCATCATCGGCACCGGCATCACGTGCGCGCCGGGATTCAGATACCGATATAGCGGAACTCCGTTGGCCGCCGCCGACGCGTGCGCGGCCGCGAGCGATACGCCGAGCGTCGCGTTGGCGCCGAGCTTCGACTTGTTCGCGGTGCCGTCCAGATCGATCAGCGTGCGATCGATCGCGCTTTGATTGGTCGCGTCCGCGCCCTTGAGCTTACTAGCGATCGTCCCGTTGACATTGGCGACCGCCTTCAGCACGCCCTTGCCGCCGTAGCGTTTGGGGTCGCCGTCGCGAAGCTCGAGCGCTTCGTGAACGCCAGTTGATGCGCCCGAGGGCACCGCCGCTCGGCCAAGTGCGCCGCCGCGAAGCCGTACGTCAACTTCGACCGTGGGGTTGCCGCGCGAGTCGAGAATCTCGCGCGCTTTTATCTCGACGATTTCCGTAGATGCCGCCATCGACTCACCCTCACCGCATTTGAGGTCCGCATTCTAGAGCAGGCCGGCCCAGCTTGTCACGCAGGTGCTCCCGATTCATCTCTTGAGCGGCTGCTCGATCTCGAAGGTCAAAGCTCCCGGGGCTTTCACGTAAGCGGCGCGCGAGCCGTACGGCTTGTCCTCGGGCGCGCTCACGGTCTCCGCGCCGCGGGCGGTCACGCGATTGTAGTCGCGATCGCAATCGTCGCTGACAAATCCGACGGTGGCGCGCGAGTCGTGATCCTCCGCGTCCAGGAACAGCTGGAACTCGCCGACTGCGAAAATCGCTATCTGAGGAATTTGAAATACCGGCTTCAGCTCCCACACACGCTCGAGCCAGCTGACGGCTGCCGGCAGATCGCGGAAGCCAACATGAACATGATTTGCCCTCATCGCGCGAACCTCCCCTGGTGTTATTCAGAGGTAGCGCACCGGCAGAGCTTTTTCGACAACTGCGCCCTTGCTGAGCACGACGCGCATCGCGCGCGCTTTCGGCCGCGACGAGACTACTTCCTTGAGCCGCGTTCCGACAAAATGCGCCGCGGCTCCCTCATCGAGCGCGAGCGTCGAAGGGAATCCGCGCTTGATCAATCGGAGCAGCACGGGGCGTCTTTCTTTTTCGCCGTCGTAATGCGGACAACACGCGCCGCGCACGAATCCGAGCCCGTCATTGAGGCGGCGATACGGCATGCCGAACGAATCCGTCAGGCCGTCTTCAAACCAGCAGATCGCGCCCGCGCTGATGCCCGCCATCACGACGCCCGCCTTCCAGGCCGCTCGCAATGCTTTGTCGAGGCCATGCAAGCGCCACACTGCGAGCAGGTTCGCGCTGCTGCCGCCACCGACGTAGATAACGTCCTGATCCATCACGAACGCTTTGAGATCGCGAACGGTACGCTCGAAGAAAGTGAGATGGGTCGCGGCGGCACGCGACGGCGGAAAGGCTGCATGGAAGCGCGTGATGTAGGTATCGCTGTCGCCGCTGGCGGTTCCGACGAAGCAAATCCGCGGACGCCGCTTGCGCCGCGCGAGGCTCAACACAAAATCGTCGAGCCGCGGGTTGCGCGGCTCCATCGAGAATCCCCCGCCGCCCATGGCAACGATATGCCTCTCCGCCATGCGCTAGAGCTACACGACGCCGCTGTCGCGTAGCGCGCCGATCTCTTCCCACGTGTAGCCGAGTTCGAGCAGCACTTCCTCGGTATGCTGCCCGTGTTCGGGCGCGGCTTCCGCTGCCGTCGTAACTTCGCCGTTGATCGTTATCGGCGTGCCCGACACGAGCACCTTGCCTGCGACCGGGTGGTCGAGTTCGAGCAGGTATCCGTTGACGCGCGCCTGCTCGCTCTTCAGCATCGTGCGATAATCGACGACCTCGGTCGCGAGGATGTCGGCGTCGGTAAGTTCCTTTAGCCATTCTTTGCTGGTCTTCTTCGGAAAGATCTCGTCGAGCACTTTCTGAATCTTGTCACCGTGAAAGTTACGAATCACGTTGTCCGAGTACTCGGGATCTTTCTCGAGATGCTGAATGCCGGCGATCTTGCAGAACGACGGCCAGCGCTTCTCGTCCACGCCCGCAATACAGATGAAGCCGTCGCTGGTCGGGAACGCTCCCCACACGCCGCGCAAGAATTGATGGCCGCGGCCGGCGCGCTCGGGCTCGACGCCCGTGATCGACGTGTAGTTGATCTCCATTCCTTGCATCGCGATCATCGTGCCGTAGATCGACGCGTCGACCTTCTGCCCATTGCCGGTACGCTCGCGCGCGAACAGTGCCGCCAGCACTCCGCTCGCAAGGCTGAGCGCGCCCGAATGATCCGCAATGAACATCCCGGCCGCCAGCGGCGGGTCGTCAGGCATCCCCGTCTTCGCCATCACGCCGCTGGCCGCCTGCGCGAGAGTATCGCGGCTGGGCCGGGTGACCCACGGTCCGCGCGGCCCCCACGAACTGCCCTGCGCGTAGACGATGCGCGGATTTATTTTGCGCGCGTCGTCGTAGCCGAGTCCGAGACGGTCGAGCACGCCGGGCCGGTAGTTGGTGACGAGCACGTCGTAGGATTTCACCATCCGCCGCACCATCTCGATCGCGTCGGGCTTTTTCAGATCGGCGGTGATACTCCGTTTGCCGCGATTCATCGCGATAAAGTAATGCGACACCGTCGCGTTCTTTACGTCCGGACCACCAATCAGCGCGGTCAGCATCCAGCGGCTGAGGTCCCCAGTCTCCTTGTTCTCGACCTTGACGACGTTGGCGCCCATGTCGGCCAGGATCAGCGAGGCGAACGGCCCCTGGATTTCCTGCGCGATCTCGACGACCTTGATTCCCTCGAGCGGCTTGCTCATTTCGGCTAACTCCTAAACGGTCGTTCAGGAACTGAGATGCGCGGGCATTATCCCAATGTTCGCCGCAAAATCTCAAGCGTCGATCTCGAAGCGCGCCATCGGTACGCTCATCGCCGATGGAACCGAGCATCTACGAATATCCCGACGTCTTCCGCCGCGCGCATTTGGAAAGTCCCGGCGAAATTCCGGCCGAAGTGGTTTTTCTGCAACAGGTCTGGACGCGGCTGCGCAAAAATCCGACGCGCCGCGTGCTGGACATTGCGTGTGGCGACTCGCCGCACGGGCGTCTGCTGGCGGGAGACGGATTCCAGGTGGTCGGAATCGATCGCTCGCCCACGATGATCGCGGCAGGGCGCCGCAAAGCAGACGCATTGCCGAACCTTCGTTTCTATCGCAAGCAGATCGAAAAATTTACTCTTCGCGAGCGTCCCTTCGACGCGGCAATTTTCATGTCCGAAACATTTCCGGTGATCGTCGACAACCCGGACTTGCTCTCGCACCTGAGGTCAGTGGGCCGGGCGCTCAAGCGCGGCGGCTTGTACTGCATCGATATCGATCGCCAGGATCCCCTTCCGCGCGTGCCGCGGCGCACGATGTGGCGCGAGCGCACGGCGCGCGCCGCGGGAGTTGCGCTCGACATCCGCGAGTTCCATCGCCCGATCGCGTGGTACTCGCCGTTGCACTCAATCTACGAGCTCGAATGCACGATCAACTTTCCCGCCGGGGCCGTGACGACTCGCGATTTGATCCCGGTGCGCTACATCACGCCCGCGACGCTGGAACTCGCCGCGCTCGCGTCGGGGATGTTCCAAATGGCCGCCGCGTACTGCGACCTGTCATTCACCAAGCCGCTCGATAGATGCCGCTACCGCTGGACGGGAGTGCTGCGCCGCGTATGAGTTCAGGTGTCGTCGAGGTGATCGATCAGGTCGAGCGCCTCGGCATGCCAGCCGCCGTCGAACCGAAGAATGTGAATCGAGCCGAGCTCGACGGTCGGTTCGTGATTCGTGAGCTTGCGCACGATCGCGCGAATCACGCCACGGTGCGCGACCAGCAGCGCGTCACTATCACGCGGCGTCCACAGCGCCAGCATGCGTTCCAGGCCACGCTCGACGCGATTGGTAAAACTGGCGCGGCTCTCGCCCGCGGGATAGGTGTAGCCGGGCGCAAGCCGATCTGCGTTCCATCGCGCGAACTCGTCGGGATAGCGATCGCGAATTTCGTCAGCGGTGAGACCTTCGAACAATCCGAAGTGCACTTCGACGAATTCATCGATTGTGACGAGCGGTGCCGAGGCGTTCGTCACGATTCGCGCGCCCTCGGACGCGCGCACGAGCGGACTCGAAAA
>DATNLS010000208.1:0-5693 GCA_035602775.1 Candidatus Acidiferrales bacterium
TACCAGCCGCTGGAGGACCTCGCCGCGTCGTTGAGCGCGGCCGACTTGCACCTCATACCGCTCGCGCCGGGAGCGGCCGGATGTCTCGTGCCAAGCAAGATTTATGGAATCCTGGCGGCGGGCCGCCCGTTCATCGCGATGATGGAAGATAACGCCGAGGTCGCGCAAATCGCGCGCGAAGACGCGGTTGGCTTCGTGGTACGGCCGGGCGACGTCGATGCGCTGGTCGACGCGATTCGCGAGGCCGTCGATACGCCGGAGCATCTCAAACAGATGGGTGCGCGTGCGCGTCGCCTGGCAGAGCTGCGGTTCGATCGGATCAAAGTCACCAGCATGTTCGGCGCGATGCTGGCCGGCGTCGCGACGTAAAATTAACGGAGAGAAAATGAATCGAGCAAGAAAACCGGTCCGGATCGTCCCCAAGGGATGGGGCCGCGAAGTATGGATCGCAAATGGCGATCTCTACTGCGGAAAAATCCTGGAGATTCGCAAGGGCAAGAAGTGTTCGCTGCACTACCACAAGATCAAGACCGAATCGTTCTACCTGCGCAGCGGGCGGCTGCTCATACGGGTAAAGGAGTCGCCGGAAAGCCCCACGATCGAGGAGTTCGTGCTAACGGCGGGCGAATGTATGGACGTCCCGATCGGACTGGTGCATCAGATGGAAGCGCTCGAGGACGCTGAGCTGTTTGAGTTTTCCACCCAGCACTTCGACAGCGATTCGCATCGGCTAGTGCCCGGCGACTGAATCCGGAACCGGCGCAAATCGATCGAGGTGCCTGAACGGGCGCGGTGAACATGCCGCGCCTTTTTTGTTGTGCAGGCTGGTTTTTTGCACTCCGAAGGACATGGTATATTCTTGCGTTGCCCGCGACGCGGGATATAGATGGCACAAGTAGCATTGATCACCGGCGTGACCGGACAGGATGGTTCATACCTCGCCGAGTTTCTGCTGAATAAGGGTTATGAAGTGCACGGCATGGTGCGCCGCACTTCGAGTTTCGCCACCGGCCGAATCGATCATCTGCGCAAAGGCTTCGGTCCCGGCTCCGAAGGCCTGCAACTGCACTACGGCGACCTCGGCGACGGCACCGGCCTGCGCCGAATCATCGAGCAGGTGCGTCCCGACGAGGTTTACAATCTCGCCGCGCAATCGCACGTGCGCATCTCGTTCGATCAGCCCGAATACACCGCCGATGTGGTCGGCCTGGGAGCGCTGCGATTGCTCGAGGCGTTGCGCGATCACAACAAGCGGCGCGGGCGAGCGGCGAAGCTGTACCAGGCGGGCTCGTCGGAGATGTTCGGCAAGATAACCGAGAATCCGCAGCGCGAGACCACGCCGTTTCACCCGCGCAGCCCTTACGCCTGCGCCAAGGTTTATGCGCATTGGCAGACCGTCAATTACCGCGAGGCCTACGGGCTGTTCGCGTGCAACGGAATCCTGTTCAACCACGAGTCGCCCCGGCGCGGCGAGAATTTCGTGACGCGCAAGATCACGCGCAGCGCGACCCGAATCAAGGTGGGCATCCAGGAGAAGCTCGCACTCGGGAACCTCGACGCGCAACGCGACTGGGGATTCGCGGGCGACTACGTCGAGGCGATGTGGCTGATGCTGCAGCAGGATCAGCCCGACGACTACGTAGTCGCGACCGGCGAAACTCATTCGGTGCAGGAATTTCTCGAAGTCGTGTTCGATCGGCTGAAACTGAAATGGCAGGATCACGTCGAAATCGACCAGCGATTCTTCCGGCCCGCGGAAGTCGACCTGTTGATCGGTGACGCCTCGAAGGCGAAGCGGCAACTGGGCTGGGCGCCAAAGGTGAAGTTCGAGAGGCTCGCCGAATTGATGATCGAAGCCGATCTTGAACTTGCCGAGCGCGAACTACGCGGCAAACCGGTTTAGAAAAAAATAGTTGGCTAGCTGGCGGCGCGCTTCACCGCAGCGTCCGCGAATTCACGCTCCAGCCGCTCGATGTCGGCCGGCGAGAGGCTGAAATATTTTGCCTCCGGGTGGTGGAACACGACCGCGCTGGTAGTGCTCTCGGGATCCATCATGAATCCCTCGGTCAATTGCACGCCGATCGCATTCTTCTCAACCTCGAGCAAGCGGAACAATTGCTCCTCATCTTCGTGTCTGGGGCAAGCCGGATAGCCGAACGAGAAACGCTTGCCGTGGTAGTGTGCCTGCACCAGATCCTTGAGCGAGAGCCCCGGCGGGTCGCCGATTCCCCACATCTGGCGAATCTTGATATGCAGCAGCTCGGCGAACGCCTCGGCGCCTTCGTTCGCCAGCACTTGAAGGATGTGTGATCGGAGATAGTCGCCCTTGTTCTTCCATTCCTCGGCTATCGCGCGCACGCCGGTGCCGATGGTCGTGACGAACATGCACAGATAGTCGATGCGGCCGGAGTCGCGCGACGCGACGTAGTCGGCGAGGCATAGATACGGCGCTGCGCTTTGGCGACCGAAGGTAAACGACTCGAGCACTGTCTTGCTGTCCGGCGAATAGATCCTGATAGTGCGATCGCCGTCGGACTGCGCCGGGAAAAATCGATAGACGCCGTTCGCGGAAATGTCCGCGCGCGAGAGCATCTCCTGCGCGACTTCCTCGACGCGGTCGTGAAGCTCGCGCGCCTTGGCGTTGCCCTTCTCGAACTCCTCAACATAGTTCTGAAAGCCGAGATGCTTCGAGTAAAGATTCTTGGGATTGATGTACTCGAAGATCTCGCCGAGATCGTAGTTGCGGATCACGTGAGTCTTCAGGTCGGGTGGTTTGGGAATCTCGACGTCGCGGCGCACCGATGAAGTGCGCGGAGTCGTGTCCGCGGGCGCATCAACGACCTTCGGCGCTGCTTCGACCATCTTCTTCGACTGCTCGGCGAGCACGTGCTTGAGCGATTCGCGCCGCTCGAAGTCCATGATCTGATTGGCGAGGTCCAGCCCGTTCATCGCGTCGTTGGCATATGCGACCAAGCCCGGATACTCGGGCGCGATCTTCATCCGCGTGAAGCGGTTCGACAGCGCGGCGCCGCCGACCAGGATCGGACAATCGATACCCGCGGTCTTCAAATCCTGCGCCGTCGCGACCATCATCTGCGCCGATTTCACGAGCAGCCCCGACAGCCCAATCGCGTCAGGTCCGTGCTCGCGGAAAGCCTTGATCAACTCCTCGGGGGGCACCTTGATGCCGAGATTGACGACGCGGTAGCCGTTGTTGCTGAGAATGATCTCGACCAGGTTCTTGCCGATGTCGTGAACGTCACCCTTGACCGTCGCGAGAATAATCTTCCCCTTGGTCGCGCTTTCGGATTTCTCCATGTGCGGCTCGAGATGCGCAACCGCGGCCTTCATCGCCTCGGCCGATTGCAAAACTTCGGCGACGATCATCTGGTTGGCGTTGAACAGACGCCCGACCTCGTCCATCCCCTTCATCAACGGACCGTTGATGATTTCGAGCGCTCCGCGCGTGGTGAGCGCTTCGTTCAGGTCGTCGATCAGGCCGTCCTTCGAGCCCTCGAGGATGTAACGCGCGAGGCGACCGTCGAGCGGCATCGACTTGCGATCTTCAGCGCTGACGGTGCTTTTGCGCTCGCGGAAATGCGCGGCGAATGCAGCGATCGGATCGTCGCCGCGCCACCAGATCAGATCCTCGGCGAGTTTGCGCTCTTCTTCCGGAATCGACGGATAGCGGTGGAGCTTTTCTGAATTGACGATCGCGAGGTCGAGACCCGCCTGCACGCAATGATAAAGCATGACGGCGTTCAGCACTTCGCGTCCCGCCTCGGGCAATCCAAAGGAAACGTTCGAGATGCCGAGACTCGTCTTGCATCGGGGCATCGCCTGTTTGATCAGGCGGATGCCTTCGATCGTCTCGATGCCGGCGCCAATGTAATTTTTGTCGCCGGTGCCCACCGGGAAGACGAGCGGATCGAAGATGATGTCTTCGGGCTCGACGCCATATTTCTCAGTGAGCAGCTTGTAGGAGCGCTCGGCGATTTGCAGCTTGCGCTGTCGGGTAACGGCCTGCGCCTGCTGCTTGTCCTCATCGATGCACATAACGACGATCGCCGCGCCATAGCGGTGCGCCAGCCGAAGCACGGCCTGGAAGCGCTCGGCCTCCTCGCCGTCTTCGAGGTTGATCGAATTGATCAGCGACTTGCCCGGCGTGCGCTTGAGCGATTCCTCGATCACGCGATGATCGGTCGAATCGATCATCAGCGGTACTTTGACTTTCTTAACTTCGATTTCGAGAAAGCGCGTAACATCTGACATCTCGTCGCGATCCGGATCCTGCAGGCACACGTCGAGGATGTGCGCGCCGCGGCGCACCTGCACCCGCCCTACTTCCGACGCTTCCTCGACCTTGCCGTCCGCGATCAGCCGCTTGAACTTGCGGCTGCCGAGCACGTTGGTGCGCTCACCGATGATCACCGGCCGCGTGTCGTTGTCGATGACGAGCGTCTCGATGCCGGAAACCACCGACCGCCTTAGCGCCGAGCGTTGTCGCGGATGCTTGCCCTCCACGGCCTGCACCAGCAACCGAATATGTTCGGGCGTCGTGCCGCAGCATCCGCCGACCAGGTTGACCCATCCGTTTTCAGCGAAGCGCGCAATTTTTCCCGCGAGCATCTCGGGCGTCTCATTGTAATGCCCTTCTTCATCAGGCAGGCCCGCGTTGGGCACGCACGCGACGAAGAATTTCGAGATACCCGAGAGCGTGCGCAGATGATCGGTCATGAAGTCGGGGCCGGTCGCGCAGTTGAGGCCCATCCAGAGCAGATCGCGATGCGCGAGCGAAGTATAAAACGCTTCGATGTCCTGCCCGCTGAGCAGCGTGCCCATCGTCTCGATCGTTCCCGACACGCAGACCGCGGGCGCGACCCCGAGTTTTGCGATCGCAGCCTCGATCGCAACGAGGCCGGCCTTGCAGTTCAGCGTGTCGTTGACGGTTTCGAGCAGCAGGATATCGGCGCCGCCTTCGATCAACCCTTCGGCCTGCACCTGGTAGCCGTCGCGCATCTGATCGAACGTGACGCCGCCGGTGACCGAGATGCTCTTGGTCGTCGGGCCCATCGAGCCCGCCACGAAGCGCGGGCGGTCCGCCGTGCTGAATTTGGCGGCTTGCTCGCGCGCGAGAGTCGCAGCGATCCGGTTGAGCTCGTGCGTATCCTGCTTGAGGCCGTATTCGGCGAGCACAATCGGGCTCGCCTGGAAGCTCGCGGTCTCGATGATGTCGGCGCCCACTTCGAGGAAGCCGTCATGCATGCGGCGAATCAGCTCGGGCCGCGTGCGTACGACGTTCTCGTTGCAGCCCTCGTATCGAGCACCGCCGTAGTCCGCCGCGCTCAGGTTTTCGCCGAGCACGAAGGTGCCGAAAGCCCCGTCCAGAACGAGGATTCGTTCGGCGAGCAGCTCCTTGAGAAGCTTGATCCTGTGCGCATCGGTGGTCATTGTTGGATGCCCGTTCAGGTGCGGGCGGTAACCACTTAAGTTATCCTAGCGATGCAAACCGCGCAATTTTGCCCAACTCAGGCGCGCTTCTCTCAATGAGCACCCAATCGCAATCGCAACGACGTCTCGTGCTGGTCACCGGCGGCGCCGGCTTCATCGGATCGCATCTGGTGGACGCGTTGATTACTGCGGGATTGCGCGTGCGAACGATCGACAACTTTGCCACTGGCCGGCGCGATCTC
>DATNLS010000128.1:0-2051 GCA_035602775.1 Candidatus Acidiferrales bacterium
CCGCCAGAAGGGTTTCCTCGAGTCCGCGGTGGGCCTGGGCCATCTCAGCGGACGTGCCCTGCAGCTCGAGCGCAGCGTGATATTCGGCTTCGGCGTCGGCATCCCGATTCGAAGCGAGCAACGCGTGCGCCAGCGAAAGCCGGATCTTGATATCCCCGTCGTCGAGTTTCCGCGCGGCCTGGAATTGTTCGATCGCGTCCGGAAGTTTTCGGGCGTTTTCGAGTGCCGTACCCAGCACCCATTTCGTGTGTGCATCGCCGGGGTTCAAATCGCCGGCTTTTTCAAGCGGATCGATCGCCGTAATCGGATCGGTCGCCATCAGCAGGACCCCGAGGTTCAAGTACGCCGCGGCCATTTTCGGATCGAGTTCGATGGCCCGCTGATACTCGGCCTTCGCGTCGTCGGGACGCTTCAGCGCCGAATAGACGTAGCCGAGGTCGTAGTGAACAACGGCGTCGTCGGGCTTTTTCGCCAGATAATCCCGATAATTCTTGGCCGCGCCTTCGAAATCCTGCTTGTCGAGCGCGGCCTGGGCCGCATCCAGAAGATCGTTCAGTTCCTGGGCCGCCGGATCGGGCATCAGGCGCTTGTGCGGAGGCGATGTGGATTGCGCGGAGAGTCGCTGCGCGCCGCCGAGGAGCGCGCACAGCGCGCAGACTGCCAGCGGAGCCGAGCGCCTTCTCATGCGGAGGATCGAGTTTCGCCGGGCAGCTTCGGTTTGATGGCTGCGGCGTGGCTATCGAGGTCCTTGCCGTTTCCGTTGCGGCCGTTCATCGCGCGCGCCAGATATTTGCCGGTGTGGGACTGAGAATTACGCGCCACCTGTTCGGGCGTGCCGGCCGCGATCACCTGGCCGCCCGCGTCGCCGCCTTCGGGTCCGAGATCGATGATCCAATCGGCCGATTTGATCACGTCGAGGTTGTGTTCGATGATCAGCACCGATGCGCCGCCTTCGAGCAATTTCCGAAATGACGTCAGCAGCTTCTGAATATCGTCGAAATGCAGGCCCGTGGTCGGCTCGTCAAAAATGTACAGGATTCCGGTGTTGTCCTGCCGCGTGAGATGCGCGGCGAGCTTCAGGCGTTGCGCCTCACCGCCTGAAAGCGTGGTTCCCGACTGGCCCAGGCGCAAATATCCCAGTCCCACTTCGTCGAGGAGAGCGAGCCGCGCGGTCACTTTCGGATAGGGCGCGAAAAACGCGAGCGCCTCGCGCACCGTCATCTGCAGCACATCATGAATATTCTTGCCGCGATGCAGCACTTCGAGCACGCTGCTCTTATATCGCGTGCCGCGGCATTCTTCGCACACCAGCTCCACATCGGCCAGAAAGCGCATTTCGACCGTCACGGTGCCGTCGCCCTGGCACGCTTCGCATCGCCCGCCGGGAATATTGAACGAGAAATGCCCCGCGCCCAGCCCGCGCTTCTTGGCTTCCGGAGTGGCCGCGAAAAGATCGCGGATCGCGTCAAACGCCTTCATGTACGTCGCCGGATTGGAACGCGGCGTCCGCCCGATCGGGGATTGATCGACCATTTCGACGGCTTCAATCGCGGCGTCGCCGTCGATGCGGTCGCAGAACTCGCGCCAGTTACCGCCGGTGCGCTTCGCTTCCAAAGCTTTGAAAATCACGTCATACACCAGCGTGGATTTTCCAGACCCCGAAACTCCGGTGACCGCGACCAATATCGCCAGCGGCACGGCCACATCGACGCCCTGAAGATTGTGGCTGTGCGCGCCGGTAATCTTCAGGAATTTGCCCTGCGGTTTGCGCCGGCGCGACGGCACCGCAATCTTGAGTTCGCCCCGCAGGTAGCGGCCGGTCAGCGATAGGGGACTTTTCAGCAGCTCCTCGCGCGTTCCGGAGAAAATCAATTCGCCGCCATGCTCGCCGGCGCCGGGGCCCAAATCGAGAATCTTGTCCGCCGCGAGCATGGTGTCGGGATCGTGCTCCACCACCAGAAGCGTGTTTCCCAGGTCGCGCAGGCCTTTCAGGATCTCGATCAGCCGGTTCGTGTCGCGGGGATGCAATCCGATCGACGGCTCGTCGAGCA
>DATNLS010000204.1:0-28869 GCA_035602775.1 Candidatus Acidiferrales bacterium
CGGGTCCGCGCGCCGGTCAGTTCGGGAGTTTCGCTGTTGCCATTGCCGTCCATGGGGATGGGTAGCGATTTTTCACTGATGATCGCTCTACATCGAATCTAACGAGCGCGCCGCGGAGAACCAAACCGAAAGAGAGACGGCGCTTATGGTTGTTCAATCCACGGGGAGTCTGCTCGATTCGCAGAATTCTCACCTGATCCGGAATCACTGCAGGCGGGAGGCTTGCAGGCGCAGCAGCGCGGCCTTGGCTTCTTCCTGGGCGTCGCTGACGGTGGCGCTGTTGCTGTCGGCCACCTTGCGGTAGAGGTTGATGGCGGCGACCTTGTTGCCGAGCGCCTCGTAGGCGCGCGCGACGTTGACCTCGGCCTGTTCATCGTTGGGACAGGCCATGAGCGCATCCTGGTAGTATCCGAGCGCCTTGTTGAATTCGCCGGCGGCAAACTTGTCGCCGCCGCGCTGCCTTGCGATCGTCTCCACTTCCTTGTCGCAGCCGCCCCGAGCGGAAGCGGTGGCGGCTCCCGGCGTGTAGCCTTGATTCTGACTCGCCTGGAGCTGTTCGAGCTCCTGTTGCTGATGCTCGATCTGCTCCTGCTGCTGTTGGACCAACTTGTTGGTCGCATCGATCTGATCACTCATGCATCCCGCGCCGATGAGCGCGAGGACGCCAAGCGCCAGCGCCGCGAGGATTCGTCGTGGCAGGTTTGTCACCGATATGGAGACTACACTCAAGGTGGATTTGTGTCGCATCGCCACCAATACTGGCGAATGCGAGCGCGGTGTCAATGCCGACGTGCACTGTCGATTGGGCGCGCAAGGCGGCGGGAGGATTCAGGATGGAAGATTCGGCGCGGGCGCCCACGAAGCGGATGCAGTTCCAGCTTCGCGGTATCCAAATCAATCGGGTCGAGGCCGTCAGCGACGCGGTGTTTGGTTTTGCGCTCACCCTGCTGGTCGTCTCGCTGCAAGTTCCCCGGACCTATGTCGAACTGACCGACGCAATGGAGGCTTCCCAGCTTTCGCGTTCACCTTCGCGGCACTGATGTGGGTGTGGGGACGGCACTACTATTTCTTTCGCTACTATGGTCTCGAGGACATCACCACCATCGTTCTCAACACCCTGCTGCTGTTCCTGGTGCTCTTCTATGTCTATCCGCTGAAGTTTCTCGTCAGTGTGTTTCTCGTAAACATCTGGATTAACCCGCTGACTGGAGTGGGCAATCATGTCGGCAGTGCGGGAGGCATGCAGGTGATGAAGTAGGAGGACGTGCGCGGCCTGTTTATCATCTTCGGGGCGGGCATCGCGGCAATCAATTTCGTTTTCGCCGCGATGCTATGGAACGCCTATCGGTTGCGCGAAGTACTTGGCCTGAGCGCGTTCGAGATCGCCTATACCAGGACCACCATGGTCTCGCAGGTCCTGAACACCGGAGTGGCGCTGCTCTCGATGTTGGTCGCATCGGTGCTGACGCTCGGCCATTCGGGTTGGGCGGGATACGTTTATCTCCTGCTGCTGCCCTTAGTGGCGCTCTGGCGACGGCGCAGACGCTCGCAGGAAGAGACAGCCGCGCCCACGCGTATATCGGCCTGATTTCAGATACGATGCGGCAACACCAGGTCGAGGAGGAGCGAGTGTGATTGGACGTAGAAAAAATAAATTGAGAATGTTGACCCTGTTGGTCGTCGGCGCGCTGTCGATTACGATGGCGCGCGCTGCGATAGCCCTTGTTGCGCCGGCTACTATGCCTGCTAATCAGGCCCTCAAGCTCTTACTCGAAGGCAATCAGCGTTTCGTTGCCGGCAAGCTCGAGCATCCCAACCAGACGCCGGACCGACGCACCGAAGTGGCCAAGGGACAACATCCGTTTGCGTCGGTGCTGGCGTGCTCGGATTCGCGCACTCCGCCGGAAATTATCTTCGACCGCGGACTTGGCGACCTTTTCACCGTGCGCGTTGCAGGCAACGTCGCCGACAAAGTGGTGATCGAGAGCCTCGACTACTCGGTCAAGCATCTCGGAGTGCGCGTGGTGATGGTGCTGGGGCATCGCCGATGCGGCGCGGTGATCGCGGCGGTCGAGGGTCATTCGGAAGAAGGAAAAGACGTCGGGCCGATGCTCAAAGAATTGGACCCGGCCGTACACGCAACTCATGACATGCCGGGCGACCCGGTCGAAAACGCGGTGCGCGCGAATGTGCGGCTGGTGATGCTGAATCTCGCCACCTCGCCAGAGTTACGCGCGATGGTGATTTCGGGCGAGCTGAAGATCGTCGGCGGCATTTACGATCTCGATACGGGCACGATCGAGATGCTGAAGATGAGGGACTGACGGCGGCTGTCGAAATCTTCGCAACGCGCTACTGCGCGGGCTGGGTCACGATTATGCCGGCGAAGGTCGACGCCTGATGACCGTCGGTATCGGTCGCCGTCACGTTAACCACGTAGCTGCCGGGAGTGGTGTAGGTGTGAAACAGCGCGGTCGGCGGCAGCATCGAGACCTGGCCGTCGCCGAAATTCCATATGTAACTGGCGAGCGGCGCGGATTCCGGATTGAGGCTCGATAGAAAGAAGCCGACGGTCAGTGGCGCCGGCCCGTAAGCGGGCACCGGTTGAAGCTGAATCTGGGGGATCATGGGCATGACCATCGGCGTCGCGCTCGCAGCCGGGCTCTGCGCGAATGCTGACGTGGTCGCGCCGGCGAGGATCAACAGTGAAAAGGCGCACGCCAATCTTGTCATTCTGAGCGGAAGTTGCTGTAGCGAAGAATCTCGACGGACGCTCCTGCGTTCGGCGCCTGCCAGTACGCGCTGCGCGCGAGATCCTTCGCTGTGCTCAGGATGACGCAAAAAAAGACCGCCCCACTTCGCAATCGAATCGTTGCGATTCAATCTCACTGCATGACGATGCCGCCGTCGGGGTGCAGAATCGAGCCGGTGTAGTAGCGGCCCTCCTCGCTGGCAAGGAACAACGCCGTGTTAGCGACGTCCAGCGGCTCGCCCATCTTCTTCAGCGGCACGCGCTCCATCAGCCCCGTCATGTTGGGCATGTCCTGGAGCTGCGCGGTCATCGGAGTCTTGATGAACCCGGGGCCGATCGCATTGGCAGTGATGTTGAACGGCGCCAACTCGGTCGCGAGCACCCGCGTCAGCATCCAGACGCCAGCCTTGCTGACGGAATACTCGCCGACCCCGGGGGTTGGGATCCGCGCGGCGGCTGACGCGATATTGATGATGCGTCCGCCATTGCCGGCCTGGATCATCGCTTGCGCGCAGGCGCGATCGGTCAGGAATACGCCGTCGAGGTTGACGCTCAAGACCTTGCGCCAGTTGGCGAAGGACTTGTTGCTGAGGAACGTGATGTCGGGCTGGCCTTCTTCGCCGTAATGCGCGTGCGAGATTCCCGCCGCGGCGACGACGATGTTGACGTTGCCCAGATCCTTCACCATCTGCGCGACCATCGCATTCACCTGCGCCTCGTCGCTGGTATCGACCTGATAGGCGATCGCCTTGCGGCCGAGGTTCTTGACTGCGGTGGCAGTTGCTTCGGCTGCGGCGAGATGGCGGTCGGCGACGAAGATGTTGGCGCCCTCTTCGGCGAATCGAATCGCGGTCGCGCGTCCGATGCCGCTGGCGCCGCCGGTGATCAATGCGTTCTTGTTTTCGAGTCTCAAAGCCATCGAACAATACTCCCTGGCAATCTCTGTTCTGCTGCGGTTGTTAGCACGACGAGGGCGCGCATGAAAATCTATCCTCACGATCCCGCGTCGAATAGAATCGCGGGTTATGGCACAACAGCAAGCGGCTACCGCGCTCGCGGAGCCGACCCATCGGTACGTCGAGGTAGAAGGGCTCAAGCTTCATTATCTGGATTGGGGCGGAGATCCCGACAAGCACACTTTCCTACTGCTGCACGGCGGCGCTGCCCACGCGCATTGGTGGGACAGCGTCGCGCCGCTGCTGACAGCGTACGGGCGCGTGCTCGCGCTGGATTTTCGCGGTCACGGACGCAGCCAGTGGGCCGGCGCGGGAAATTACGGACCGCCGTCATATCTGAAAGATGTTCGCGGGCTGGTCGAGAGCCTCGGCACGCGCGTGGTGCTAGTTGGACATTCGATGGGCGGCGCGGTCGCCCAGTGGGTCGCGGTCACACATCCCGAATTGCTCGAGGCGCTGATAATCGTCGATGCGCCGCATGGGCCGCCGCCGCTGTTCCGCCGGCTGATGTGGCGATGGCGGCGGCGCTCGCATGGTGGAGTTCGCCCCGAGTTGCGGTCCGCCGACGACATCATCAAGAAATTTCGACTGCAGCCACCGCAGACTTACCTGACGCGCCTGGACGTCGAGCGGCTCGCGCTGCTCGGCGCCGAACAGCTACCCAATGGCACGTGGGCGTTTCGCTTCGATCCGGAAACACGGGCCTGGCGCAAGCATGGCAATAAGATGACCCGCCCGAAGATCAGGCAGATCAAGATGCCGACGCTGCTGCTGCGTGGCGATCAGAGCGGGCTGGTGAGTCCGTCGCACGTCGCGGCGATGCATCGGAAGATTCGCGGATCGGTGCTGAAGGAGATTCCGCGCGCGTTTCATCACGTGCCGCTGGACAATCCCGGCGACACTGCGGCGGCGATTATCGAGTTCGTCGAGAAGATATAGCCGTACCCTATCTACAGAATCGTGGCGAGCATGCTGGCGGCGACCGCGAACATTACTGCGGTGGCGGTCCATCCTATGACCCTCTGAGCAGTCGGCAAGCGTAGTCCGCCGGTGATCTTTTTGTTGCTGGTCATCAGCATCATCACAATCATGATAGGTACTGCGGCTACGCCATTGATCACCGCGCTCCAGAACAACGCCTTGATAGGATTCATTCCGATAAAGTTCAAGGCGACTCCCAGCAAGGTGGCCACGGCCAGGATTCCGTAGAAGCCCTTCGCTCGGTTCAGCTTGCGCTCGAGTCCTATCGGCCACTTGAGAGTCTCGGCTAGTGCATAGGCCGAAGAACCCGCCAGCACCGGAACAGCTATCAACCCCGTTCCTATGATTCCCATGCTGAAGAGCAGGAATGCCAGCTCACCTGCCAGTGGCCGGAGCGCTTCGGCAGCTTGCGCTCCGGTCTGGATGTCGGTGATGCCGTGAGCGTGCAGGACGGCGGCCGTGTCGAGGATGATGAAGAAGGCGATAACATTCGAAAAAGCCATCCCGAGATAGGTGTCGCCGCGCATCTTGTCGAGTTGCGCCATTGCCTGCCCGGGCGCGTGCTTGAGTGGCTTTTCGCGAGGCGCAGCCTTTTGTTCCTCCACTTCCGTCGAGGCCTGCCAGAAGAAGAGATATGGACTTATCGTGGTTCCAAACACCGCGGTGAGCGCGGTCAGATAGCTATTCGAAAACGACAGCGTAGGAATGAATGTCCCGTGTAGCACGGGCTTCAAGGGAACATGAACTATAAGGGCGGTGGCGGCGTACACTAACAATACGAGCGTCGACCACTTTAACACCTCAGCATACCGCTTATAAGGGAAGACGATTGCCGCTATCACCGAGATCAGCCCAAAGAGAATGCTATACAAGTGCGCGGGGCCGCCCACTACTAATTTGAGCGCGCTTCCCATCGCTCCTATGTCTGCCCCCAGGTTGATCACATTAGCGATCAGCAGCAGTCCTACCAATGAATCGACAACCACAGGCGGGTAGTGACGCCGGATGTTACCGGCCAGACCTACCCCGGTCACTCGTCCGATCCATGCGCTGATTTCCTGGATTCCCGCCATCAGCGGGTAGCTTAGAAGCATCGTCCAGAGCATCGCGAAGCCGAACTGCGCGCCGACTTGCGAGTAGGTCGCGATACCACTGGGATCGTCGTCGGCGGCGCCGGTTACGATGCCGGGACCCAGAGCTTTGAGAAATACAGGTAGCCGCGAGAGCCAGGACGCCTTCGATTTTGATGCGGAACGAGGTGCGCCGCTGGTAGCCGCTTTTGTTGCCATTCTCGCCAACTACTATAAGTGTAGCGAGAAAGGATATTTGAGCCGAATTTAGGCGCGCAGCAGGAAGTCGCTCAGGTCCATCGCGTATTGCCCGTCGCTCAGCGTCATCGACTTGGGCGAGCGCTGGAGCATCAGGCGCGAGATGTCCTGCCCCTGTGGCAGCAGGTACACGATGTCCCCCGAGCCCATCGAGAACACGCGTATGCGCTCTTCACCGCGGCGTTCCTGTCCGGCGACCTCGTACGAGCTGACGTGAAAGACGTATCCGCGGGCGCGAATCAGCGAACCGTCGGTGGTCTCGACGATACCCACGAAAATCCGGGTGTTGTCGTCCTTGAAGAGCCTGCGATCGATGAGGACGATTCGGTCCCCCTCGGCGATTGCCGCCATCGTGCGTTCCTCCTGTGGCCGTAGCCCCAGCGGCATTCTACTCGATCGCGAGGTCTAACACGACGCGCCGAGATCGACGGTAGTGGGCTATTCACCCACTACCGGATCTATCGGCGGCCCAGCTCAGCGACCGGCCATCAAGCGCTCAGTCTGCTGTCCCTCACCCTGGGCAGCGGTCCATCCCCGTACGACATCACTCAGTTCGCGCGCTCGAATCAGATCGAGCCCGAAGCGAATCGGCAACGAACGCGGCAGAGTCTCGATCGCATCGCGACCGCCCGGGCGAATCGCAAGCCGGTCGAGCAGCCGCGACGTCACCGTGCGGCGCTGGCCGCGCAGATACTGGTCGTTGTACATCTTGACGATCAACTCGGCCGCCAGCCGCACCGCATCCGACATGTTCATCGACTCGGACGCGAACTGATCGAGTGCCTGCTTGAGCGGGAACTGATCGGGATTCCACACCGCGACCGAGCCCGCGCGCATCAGTGTCTCGATGCTCGGCGTCGTGAACGAGTAGCCCCATCCCGCGAGCTTGGTGCTGGCGGTGGCGAGCTCGGCCGGATCGAGATTTCCCGCCTGCGCACGCGCCTGGAGCGCGGCCTCGGTCCACACGCGACGCACACCGAACTCGGTCTTGGCGAGATCGGCCAGGATCATGTCGTCAGTCCACAGCACGTGACCCGGCATCGAGGCAATCACGATACTCTCGGCGCCGTGACGGCCGAAGAACTTGACCAGCCGCTCGCGGCGTTCAGGATCGATCGAGGCGAGCACCGCGCCGTCGCGCACGCGACACACCGACTGCAACGCATCTGCGAGTCCCTTCAACTGAACGTCGGCACGCTTGCCGTCGTTGCCGGTGCCGGTGATCGACGCGGAAAATCCGGGCGGCAGGCGGAGCAGTGTATCCTCGAACGCGAGTCGCCGAAGTTCGGCGAGTGTGGATTGCGAAATGACGAATTGACGCGGCCAGGTCGGCAGCAGGTTGAGCCGCCCGAGCATGCACAGCGTCGCAATCGCGGTCAGATCGAGCACCACGGCGTTGGCGCGCTCGAAGGCTCCCAGAGCCCCTTCGAGCTCCTCCGGCGATCCGGTGCAACACTTCAGCGGCGCCTCGGGGCGCTGCGCCAGGATGAACACCGTCTGCAGATCGTTCAGGTTGAGCCGTTCCGCCACTGCATGAATCGGGATCGAGTTGTCGGCGTAAGTGCGCTCGGCCTGCTTGAGAACGTCGTCGCGCTTGCCCTTGGCAGTGACACTGTGACCGTTTGCGATCCCGTTGGCCTTGCCGTTGGCGCCGCCGTTTCCATTCGCGACGCCGTTGCCATTGCCGTTGCTGCTGGTCGCTTCGAACAACGACTCGAAGCTGTCACTCATCTCGTTCCATGGAATCGCGTCGGCGCGCACATAGCTCATTTCAATTTCGGCCTGGCCGGGGAAGCGCGCCTGCCAGTTAACCAGCACGTCCATGTATCGGTACGCGTACTTGCTGATCATCTGCTTGACGGTGGCCTGGCGGCGGCTGAAGCGGCCCTCAGGGAGCTGGAACTTCTCGCCGGCCTTCTTGCCCTTGACCGCCTTGGTCATCGGATTTTGCGGGCCGTACTCGTCCAGCGCTTCGTCGGCGTCGTTGGCGTCCTCGAGCAGAATCCACTTCTCGGTGTTGGAACCCTCTTCGAGAAAACTGAGCGCGCAGCCGGATCCAGCGCTGTCGAAGTCAGGCACATGCGGCATCGGGCCGACCGGTCCGAGCGCGGCCAGGTACGCGCGATGCGCGTCGACGCTCCCACCTTGACGGCGCAGCAATTCGTAAGCGTAGGCGAGCGCCTCGTTGGCGCGGCCGCCGTCGCGCATGAATTGCACAGCCGCGCGGCCAAGTGCGGTGGGAATTTCGCGCGCCGCGGGCATCGCATTCGGATCCGCCACGACCAGGTCCACCTTGCCGAGGCGAGCCGCCACGATCGAGCGACGCAGCCGCAGCACGCGGTCCTCGGGATGCGCGTGGAGCATTTCTTCGAGCTCGGCCAGCGCAGCTTCGGGATCGTTGCGTTCCAGTTTGTCGAGCTGATCGGCGACGGCGCCGGCATCGACGGCTTTTTCGGGATGCAGTTGACGCGAGATGTCGTTGACGATGTCTTCGCGGCCGAGACGGCTCGCGCAATCGAGCAGTCTGCGCGTATCTGTCCCGGCGGTGCCGGCGGGCGCGAGACTTTGCCACAGCGGCAGCGCGTCGCGATAGCGCCCCAGGTCATGAAGCAGCGCGGCCAGCTTGCGCCGATTGTCGGCGCCGATGTCGGGCGTGAGTCCTGACAGGGCCTCGTCCGCCAGCTTCGAGGCTTGATCGAACTTGCCCTGGGCTAAGCGGAGATTGGCGCGCAGAGTACGCAACGTGACGGCCGGCAAGCGCCCTTCTGGAATCGACGATAACAACGCGTCGGCATCGTGATAGCGCTCGGCAATCGAAAGCGCTTCGACCGCAGCCGCGACTGCGAACGGAAAATCCCCGGCCGGAATCGCATCGGGCCGCGCGATCGAGCGTATCAGCAGCTCGGTGGCCTCCTGCAAATCGCCTGGTTCGTCGCGCTCGCGCAACGTCACCGCGAGATGATAGTCGATGTCGTCGCGACCGCCGACGGATGCGGCACGCCGCAACACGTCGATCGCCTCGCTCAGGCTGCCGCGCGATCGCAGCACAATCCCGTACTCGCACAGCCCGTTGGCATCCTCGCGCTCGAGGCTATGCGCCTGTTCGATATCCTTGCCCGCGCCGTCGGTGTCGCGCAGAGCAATTCGCGCCTGCGCGCGTCCGATCAGCGCCTGCACTTCGCTCGACGCCTGATGCTCGGCCTGGGCCAACGTCAACGCCTGCGTGAAGCAGGTCTCGGATTCGCGGATGCGGTTTTCGTCATTTGGCGCGGGCGTATCGCTCGCGCCCTCTCCAGCGACTTCCAACTCGTTGAGCAGAATCGCCTGTCCCAGCACGAGCCATGGGATCGAATTGTTCGGCAATGCGGCACTGGCGAGGCGCGCATAACGCTCGGCGCGATCGAAATGCGCATCGATCAACGCGCGGCGTGCCATCACGACCGCGACTTCCGGATCAGATGAGAGCTCCGGCGCGACGTTTTCCTCGAGCGTGCGGGCGTCGTACGACTTGGGCGCGTTGTTGAGCCACAGCGCGACCGCCCGGCCGCTCGACGGAAACTGCATCCGCAGCTTGTCGGCCAGCGCGAACGCGCGTTCGCGCTCGCCCAGCAGTTCGTGCGCGAGCGCCTCGTTGGTGCACGCGTTCTCTTCGTCGGGCTGCAGCGATTTCGCGGCGATGAACAGCATTGCCGATTTGCGCGGCTCGCCTTCCTTCAGCCACGCGGCGCCGAGATAAGAGAGCACGCGGAACTTGTGCAGGTTCGAGAGCTGGCTCCACTTCTGCTCGCGCAGCCGAAGCAGCGCCAGGCGCGCCAACTGACATTGATGGCTCTCGAGAAAAGCCGCGGCGGCCGAGATCTCCTCTCCCAGCGCGTCGGACGGTCCCGCCGCCGCGGGCTCGCATCGTGCCTCGAGATGAACGACGGCGTCGGCCCGTGTCAGCGCCTGGCGCTTGGCGGCGGTTCCGAAGTCGGTGAGAATCTGAGGATACTCGTCGAGCAGCTCCTCGAGATCATCCCACGTCAGAACTTCGATCGCCGAGATGCCGTCCTTGCGGTTGGCGCGGTTGAGATCGAACAACGAACGTTGCAAGCCGTCGGGCTTGGCGGCCGTGGTCGCGATCACGAAGCGTCCGATCGGAAGCTTCAGGCTCGCGGCCCGGTCCACAGCGTCCTTGATCTCGGCAATCGTCAACTCGCTTCGCGAAGCGCGCAGATCGCACTTGACGGCGGCGAGTCGCGGACGGCCGCTGATCTCGATGAGGTTGATCCCTTTTTCGGCACGATCCGGGTCGCGGAATCGCTCGAGCTGAGGGAGCTGCCAATGACGCCGCAGAAGCTTCAGACAGAGTCTTTCGAACTCGTCAGCGCTTCTGGGCAGCGGATAACCGGGAGCGAATTTTGCCATAGTGTAACATTTCCTAACACAATGTCGGATATCAAGAAAGCCCCTCAAACAACATGACTGGCGGAGGTCACTTTCGGCACGCAAACGGCGCTGATAAGATGACTTTTTTCACCATGCTCAGTCTCGACAACCTTTCCAAGTCCTACGGGGGCCGCAAGATCCTCGACGGCGTGAGCTGGTCAATGGGCGACGACGGCCGCGTCGGCCTGGTCGGACTCAACGGCGCCGGCAAGTCGACGCTTCTCAAGCTGATCGCCGAAGTGCTACCGCTGGACTCGGGCCGAATCACCCGTCCACAACGCACCCGGGTCGGCTACCTGGCGCAGGACGCGCCCGAGATGGGCGGCAGGTCGGTGCTGCGCGAGACGCTGGCGGCGCTCGATCGGATGCAGGCGCTCGACCTGCGCCGCAAGGAAGTCGAACAGATTCTCGCCCACGAGCATTCCGGTCCGGCGCACGACGCCGCGCTCGAGGAATTGGGCGAGGTGCTGACCGAGCTCGAGCATCACGACTTCTACAGCGCCGAGAGCCGCGCCACCTCGGTGCTGTTCGGGCTGGGCTTTACCAATGAAGACCTCGAGCGCGACGTCAGCGAATTCTCCGGCGGCATCCGGATGCGCATCGCGCTGGCGAAGCTCCTGCTCGACGCGCCCGACTTCATGATGCTCGACGAGCCGACCAACCATCTCGACATCGAGGCGCGCAACTGGCTCGAGGATTACCTGGTCGCATATCAGGGCGGCATCATCCTCGTCTCGCATGACCGCTATTTTCTCGACCGCGTGACCAAGCGCACGGTCGAAGTGTCGCGCGGCCGCCTCACCGAATACGTCGGCGGCTATTCGCGCTACCTGGTGCTGCGCGAGGAGCGCTTCGCGCTCGAGATGGCGGCCTACGAGCGGCAGCGCGAAGAAATCGAGCACATGGAAAGTTTCATCAGCCGCTTCCGCTACCAGGCGAGCAAGGCGCGCCTGGTGCAAAGCCGCATCAAGCAGCTCGACAAGCTGGAGCGCCTCGAGCCGCCCGAAGGCTCGCAGAAGCCGCCGGCGATTTCGTTTCCTAAATGCGAGCGCAGCACGCGCCGCGTGTTCGAGCTCAAGGGCGCGGTCAAACGCTACGGCGCGCACACGGTTTACGACGGCGTCGATCTGACGATCGAGCGCGGCGCGCGAATCGCCCTCGTCGGGCCCAACGGCTCGGGCAAATCCACCATGATGAAGATGCTGGCAGGCGTCGAGCCGATGAGCGGGGGCGAACGAATCGTGGGCGCCAGCGTGCAGGCCGGATACTTCGCGCAAAATCTCGCCGAGTCGCTCTCCTACGACAAGACCCTGCTGGACGAGCTCAGCCAGAGCGCGCAAGGGCGCACGATGGCGGAGATTCGTTCGATTCTCGGCGCGATGCTGTTTTCGGGCGACGACGTTCACAAGCGCGTCGAGGTGCTGTCGGGCGGTGAGCGCGCGCGCCTGGCGCTGGCCAAAGTGCTCGCGCATCCGAGCAACTGCCTGCTGCTCGACGAGCCGACCAACAACCTCGACATCGTCGCCAAGGACACGCTGCTCGAAGCGCTCCGCCGCTTTCCCGGCACCGTCATAATCGTCAGCCACGATCGCTTCATTCTGAATGAGCTAGTGACCGAGGTGCTCGAAGTCGGCCAGGGGCATGCGATTCGTTACCTCGGCAACTACGACGAATACCTCGAAAAGAAAGCGCAGACCGAAGCGCCGTCGCCGTCATCGCAGGTTGCGCGCTCAGCGCCGGTGCAGTTGCGCGACGCTCGCGGCAACGATGGAACCGCGCCGCATCAGAAGAAGGCCGAAGCGCTGAAGGTCGCGCCGACGGCCAACGACGATCGTGACGCCTCGCGCAAACGAGAACGAATCGCGCGCCAGCGTGGACAGATCGAAGCCGAAATCGAGCAGAAGGAAAACCAGCGCGCGGCGCTCGCCACCGAGATGAACGTCCCGGACTTCTACCTAACGCGCAAAGACGCCGACGATTTGATCGCGCGCTACGAACGCCTCGGCCGCGAAATCGAAAAGCTCTACGCCGACCTGGTCAGATTCGACGAGGCCGCCAGCGCCTAATTTTTCTTTCCGATTTCCCTTCCCACTATGGGAAGGGGTTAGGGGTTAGGTTCCTTCTTCTGCTCAGCTCATCCCGCTGAAAAACTCGCGAACATCCTTCGCCAGCAGCTCCGGCTCTTCCATCGCCGCGAAATGCCCGCCCTTCGGCATCACCGTCCAGCGCCGTACATTATATGCGCGCTCGGCCCAATGCCGCGGCGGACGCACCAACTCCGCCGGGAAAATCGCGACCGCCGTTGGCGCTTCGATTCTCGTGCCGGGCTTGAGCCGCCACGGATGATGCCGCGCCTCGTAGTACAGCCGCGTCGATGAATTAATCGTCTGCGTGATCCAATAGATCATCACGTTGGTCAGGATTTGATCGCGCGTGAAACTCTTCTCGAGGTCGCCGTGACAGTCGCTCCAGGTGCGGAACTTCTCAACGATCCACGCCAGCAGTCCCGCCGGCGAATCGTTGAGCCCGTACGCCAGCGTCTGCGGCTTCGTCCCCTGAATCCATTGGTAGCCGGTCTCGGCCGTCCGAAATTTTTCCAGATCGCCGAGAAACACCTTTTCCTCGGGCGTCAGCTCGGGCGCGCTGCGTCCTTCGGCGGGACCGATCGCTATCATATTGATATGGATGCCGAACACGCTGTCCGCGTGCACTTCACCGATTCGCGACGTGATCGCCGCGCCCCAATCACCGCCCTGCACTGCGTAACGCTGGTAGCCCAGCACTTCCGTCATCAGCTTGTGAAACAGCTCCGCCATCGCCTGGATATTCATCGCGCGTGCGCGCGGATGATCCGAAAATCCGTAGCCCGGCAGCGACGGCGCGATCACCGTGAACGAGTCCTTCGCATCGCCGCCATGCGCGGCCGGATCAGTGAGCATCGGAATCAGTTGCATGAACTCGTAAATCGATCCCGGCCATCCGTGAATCAAGAGGATCGGTTTGGGACTCGGCCCTTTGCCTTTTTCGTGGATGAAATGGATTCCGAATCCATCGACGCTCGCCTTGAATTGCGCGAAGCGATTGAGCGCGCGCTGATGCGCGCTCCACTCGTACTTCGTCCGCCAGTGTTCGACCAATTCCTTCAGGTAGGCGAGGTTGGTGCCATACTCCCAGCCGGTATCGGGAATTTCGTCGGGAAAACGTGTACTGCTGAGGCGCGCGCGCAAGTCGGCGAGCACTTCGATCGGCACCTCGACGCGAAACGGTTCGATCTTTCCAGTAGCCATCGGAACCTCCGCGACTTCCGTAGTTTTACCTCGGAGCTTGGAGTGGGGATTACGTCCAACTGCTAGCGGGAAACGGGTTTAGGCGTCAACCGTGATGTCGCGCGAGCCCGGTCCGGTCGGCGAAAATCACTTCTTCGCGAGTGCTTCCTTGGCGAGTTCGCTGGCGGTCTTGCCGTCGAGCCCGGCGCCGAACTTGTCGCGCAGCGCCTTCATGAGGGGGCCTATCTGCGTCGCGCCCGCCGCGATCGCGACTGCAATTTCCGCGCGCACTTCGTCGGCCGAGGCTGTGGCCGGCAGATAGGACTCGAGGATCTTCGCCTCGGTCTCGTTCTGCTCGATCAGGTCCTGGCGCGCCGCCTTGCGCGCAAACTCGAGCGACTCTTCCCGCTTGGCCCGCTCACGCTTGATTATCTGCAGAATTTCGGCGTCGTTGGGATCGCGGCGAACGTCTTTCTCCAGGCGCGAGATCTCCGACAGCACGCCCCGCAACGCCATCATGCGCAGCTTGTCGCCGCTCTTCATCGCGGCCTTGAGATCGTTCTGAATCTTGTCCTTCATTCAATAGCTAGGTGCTATAGCCATCTCGCGCGACTGACTACTTGGGCGCGGCTGCCGCCGTGCCGGCGTCGACGTCTTCCCACTTCGGCTGCTCGACCTCGGTCCACTTGCTGCCGTCGAGCCGGTAGTTGAAGACCAATGTCTTCTGCTTGCCGGTCGGCTTGCCCTTGCCCACGCCGCTTTTCGACGGCGTGTATTCGGCGGCCTGCAGCTTCGCCTGCACCGTCCAGTGTCCGGCCTTCATCGTTGGCAGGTACAGGAACTTTGCGTGCTCGAGATCGACGTAAGTCTGGCCCGACGACTTCTTCTCGCTCTCGTCGCTGACGTAGCTGTCGGATTCGCTCGCAATAGTGTCGCTCAGTTGCTGGGCCGCCGCTTTGGGAATCGGATTCTCCTTGGCGGGACCCGACGCACTCGGACCCTGTGGGCCGCTGTTGTTGTACAGATCTTTTTTGACTTCGATCGCGCGTGCGCTATGGGGCGCGAGAACAGCCGCCACAATCATCCCCGCCGCCGCCAGACTAGTCCATCCCTTCGGCTCCATCGTTCCGACCCTCCTCGGATGGGGCTTATATCACGGCTTCCCGGGATTAGCACGATGGCTCTCTAACCGCATTTATGTTGACCACCGTTTACCCCCACCGCTGATCGCGTTACAGTTTGATCACGCGCACCGCTTCCCGTGCGCCTTAATTACCATGGCGCTCGAACGCGACAAGCATACTGCCCAGCACGCCCTGCTCACTCTTCACGAAAGCCAGCTCCTCGACCTCTATCGGCGCATGACGCTGATCCGCCGCTTCGAAGAAAAGACCGCCGAGATGTATAGCCGCGGCAAAATCACCGGCTTCTGTCATCTCTACGCCGGCGAGGAGGCCGTCGCCGTCGGCGCGATTTACGCGCTCTACGACAAGGACTACGTCGTCTCGACCTATCGCGAACACGGCCACTGCCTCGCCAAGGGCGCCGAGCCGCGAGTCGTGATGGCCGAGCTGTTCGGCAAGGCGACCGGCATCTCGCGCGGCCGCGGCGGCTCGATGCATCTGTTTGATCAGGATCTGCGCTTCATGGGCGGTTACGCGATCGTCGGCGGCGGCTTGCCGATCGCGTGCGGCCTGGCGCTGGCGGTCAGCTACAACGAAGGGCCCGAAGTCGTCTGCTGCTTCTTCGGCGACGGCGCGCTGCCGCAGGGCGCCTTCCACGAGACCCTCAACATGGCGTCGTTGTGGAAGCTGCCGCTCGTTTTCATTTGCGAGAACAACTTCTACGGGATGGGCACGCTGGTCCAGAATGCGATCAGCCAGGAAGAGCTCTACCGCTTTGCCGAGCCGTACAAGATGCCGGGCGTGCGGGTGGACGGGATGGACGTGCTCGACGTTTACGGCGCCACGATGGAAGCCGTCGCTCGCGCGCGAGCAGGTGATGGGCCGTCGTTGATCGAGGCGGTCACGTACCGTTTCCGCGGGCATTCGATGTCCGATCCGGCCGAGTATCGATCCAAGCGTGAGGAGCGAATCTGGCAGGAGCGCGACCCGATCAAGAATCTGCGCCGCCGCCTGCTGACCGAAAAGCGCGCGACCGAATCGAAACTCGGGGAAGTCGAAAACGAAGTCGCCGCCACGATAGATGATGCGATCAAGTTCGCCGACGAAAGCCCCGAGCCCTCGATGGACGAGTTGGGCAAGGGCGTTTACGCCTCCGAAGACAAGTAGCAATGGCACAGATCACCTACCGCGAAGCTTTGAACCAGGCCCTGCGCGAGGAACTCGATCGCGACGAGCGCGTCTTCATCATGGGCGAGGAGGTCGGGTACTTTGGCGGCGCGTTCAAGGTCACCGACGGCCTGCTCGCCGTGTACGGCGAGAAGCGCGTGCGCGACACGCCAATCTCCGAGTTGACCATAGTCGGCGCGGGTATCGGCGCTGCGATGGGCGGGCTCAAGCCGATAGTCGAACTGATGACTATCAACTTTGCTCTTCTGGCTATAGACCAGATAGTCAATAGCGCCGCCAAAATACATTTTATGTTCGGCGGCAAAGCTACTGTGCCTTTGGTAATTCGCGCGCCGCAGGGCGGTGGCCATCAACTCGGCGCGCAGCATAGCCAGAGCCTCGAAGCGTATTTTCTCCACTGCCCCGGGCTCCGCGTCGTCATCCCGGCTACACCCGCCGACGCCAAGGGACTGTTGAAGACCGCGATTCGCCAGATCGATCCGGTGATGTTCCTCGAACACGAGTCACTATACGGCGTCAAGGGAGAAGTCCCTGAGGATCCGGAGTTCATGGTCCCGTTCGGTCAGGCAAATGTAATCCGCGAGGGTAAGGATGTGACTATAGTCACTTACTCGAAATGCGTATACGACGCGATCGCGGCGGCCGAGGTGCTCGAGAACTCCGGCATCGACGCCGAGATAGTCGATTTGCGAACGCTGAATCCGCTCGACATGGCGACCGTCGTCACGTCGGTGAAAAAGACCGGACGGGCGATTGTTGCTTACGAAGGATGGCGCACCGGCGGCGCCGGCGCTGAGATCGCCGCGCAGATTCACGAGGCCGCCTTCGACTCGCTCGACGCGCCCGTGGTGCGCGTCGCCGCGCTCGACTCGCCGATGCCGTACAACAAGCATCTCGAGCACGCGTCGCTGCCGAGCGCGGGTGATATTGTCAAAGCGGCGGAGCAATTGACCTAATCATCTCTGGGCGAACCATCATGAGCAACGAAATCACGATGCCCAAGCTTTCGGACACGATGGAGGAAGGCAAGATCCTCCGATGGCTCAAGCATCCGGGCGACAAAATCGCGCGCGGCGAAGCAATCGCCGAAGTCGAGACCGACAAGGCCGACATGGTGCTCGAGTCGTTCGAAGAAGGCGTGCTCGACCAGATCAAACTGAACGAAGGCGAGAGCGCGCCAGTCGGCGCGGTAATCGCCCTGCTGAAGTCGGCCGGTGCGAAGGAAGTCAAAGCCGATGCGCAGCCGATGCCGTCCGCGGCGATGGAAGACCCCGGCGTCGAAGCGGCGGCAACCGATGAGCCGCCGAAGCCGGTCGCGATCAAACCGAAGCCCGCCGAGAAGAAAGCGCCGGTGAAGAAATCGATCGCGCCGGCCGCGGTCGTGACCGACGGAGCCGCGGGCGACCTGCACGTGCATCCCGCGATGTCCGCGAATCCGAGCGCAGCGCCGACGGCGATCGCCGCGCCGCCGCCACAGCCCGAGCCGTCCGCTCCCGTTGCCGACGCCGACGAGGGCGACGGTCACAAGCTGCGCGCCTCTCCGCTCGCGCGCCGCGCGGCCGAGGAGGCTGGCGTCGATCTCGCTCATGTGCGCGGCACCGGACCCGAGGGCCGCGTGACCAAGCGCGACATCGACAACTTCATCCGCGAGCAACAGCTGTTCAAATTCCGCCGCCTGGTGTCGCCGCGTGAGGGCGCGCCGGGATCGCGCGAAGAACTCTCCTCGATGCGCAAGACGATTGCCAAGCGGATGGCCCAGTCGAAACGCGAGATCCCGCACTTCTACGTCACCGTCGAAGTCGCGATGGAAGACGCGGTGCGCTTGAAGGACTCGCTCGAAGCGACCGAGTTGTTCGAGGAGACCGTCACGTTCAACGACGTCATCGTGAAGGCGTGCGCGCTCGCACTTGGCCGCTACCCGCGCATCAACGCCAGCTACGAGGACGAAGGCATCGTCATTCATCCCAATATCAACATAGGAGTTGCGGTCGCGGTCGAGGAGGGGTTGATACTGCCGGTGATTCGCGGATGCGAGCGGCTGTCGCTACTGGAGATTTCGCGCGCGGCGCATCGCCTGGTCGCCAAGTCGAGCCGCGGCGGTTTCACGTCCGACGAACTGTCGGGCGCGACCTTCTCGATTTCCAACATGGGCATGCTCGGCATCGAGCATTTCGCCGCGGTTATCGTTCCGCCGCAAGCCGCGATTCTCGCCGTGAGCGCGATCAAGGACCGCCCAGTCGTGCGCAACGGCCAGCTCGCCGTCGGCAAGACCATGATGATGACGGGGTCGTTCGATCATCGCATCGTCGACGGCGTGGTAGCTGGCCGCTTCCTGCAGGAGCTGAAACGCTTCCTCGAGAACCCCTCGAGCCTGCTTCTTTGAAGCTGCAGCTTACTTCTCGAAGCTGAAGATCCGCTTCCAATCCTTCTTCATGCTGATGACGTTCCAGCCTCTGCTCTGGGCCTCGTCGTAGAGCGCCTGGGTAAACGTGCCGACCTTGCTCGCGGGCAATCCTTCAGCCGGACCGTACGCGTACTCGCGCGCCGGATCGTCGTGCAGGACAAGCATCATCAGCGCGCCTTTGCCGCCCGCCTGAGTGTATTCCAGCATCTCGCGGTCGCCGGTCGAATTGCCGAATGCGGCTTGCGGATGCTGCCCGATGAACAGATAGATGTCTTCGGGCTTGCCAGAGAAGTTGTTGTTGAGCAGCAGCTTTGGCGGGCGCATGAGGATCGCCTTGCCGGCATCGTTGTAGGTGAAATCGGTATCGAGCGCCGACCCTATGATCTGTTCCGGCGGGATGCCGTAGGTCTGATCCGCGTACGCGCGAACGAATACCTGCCCGCCTCCGGTTACGATGTAAGTCTTGTAGCCGTTGGCGCGCAGATACCGCAGAACCTCGAGCATCGGTTGGTAAACCAGATCGGTGAATAAGCGATGCCAGCGCGGGTCATGCGCCTTTGCGATCCAGTCCTTTGCGAGCGCTGAGAACTCGCCGGTAGTCATCCCGGTATGCGTCGCAAAGACAATTTTCTCGAGGTCTTTGGTCGTGAACTTCGCTATCGCCGCGCGATCGCCGGCGATCACCGACTTGAACGGCTCGACTGTCTTCCATTCCGGATGCTGCGGCGCCAGCTCGACGACTCGATCCAATGAGAAGACGACTTGCGAGTAGATAGGTTGCTCGACCCACAGGGTGCCGTCCTGATCGAAGGTCGCAAATCGATCGCTGGCAGCTACGAACTCCGCGCTGCCTGCGGTCGTGGTCGCGGCAACGAATTTGACGATCGCCTGCTTTGCAGGTCCGTCGTTCCATGATGGCAGCGGATCCGCCGGAGCTTGCGCATACGCAGTTGCACTCAATACGCAAAGCAGGGCCAGTGCCGTGGCTGCGATTCTACCAAGACTCACGATCGGCTTAGTCACTCGAGTGATGCCTCCTTACGTTCCCGGTGATGGTCTCGGCTACCGAGTGGCCATATCCTCTGGATCATTGCGAACAGAAACGCCGTGGTCAGACCGAAGAGCAGCATCCCGTTCAGCGCCTCCAGCGCACCCATCAATTGCCAGCGATTATTCAGAAACAGGTTCGCGTGGCCATAGGAGGTCATCGCGCTGAGCGAGTAAAGCATCGCGGACCTGGTGTCCGGCAGCGCGTCGAGGAACCGGTACGCCGCCGCCCAGATAGCTCCCTCGAATGCGTGCAGGCCAGTGACGAGCAGAGAAGTCCCGCCCATCACCGTCGCGAACTTGAGCATGAATCTGCGGCCAGGCAAGGACTCGCCCACCGCCGCAACAACTCTTTCGCCGATGACCGCCAGGCCGCATACGTGAATACTAACGGTCAGCACGATCAAGGGCAGGCTCCATGCCCAGTCGCCGAGCCAGGCACCCAGGCCGGTTGAATTCACTTTGCGACCCCCGCAGTGAGTCTAGCTTGCGCGCTGGTCTCGCGACTATAGGTTCGATTAACCTGATCGGCGATATACTGAAACACCTGGCGCCAATGTCGTGGGTCGATTCCGTCTTCGTCTGCCGTCCGTACGATCACCACTTTCGCCCTTGGCGAAACGAAGATGAACTGGCCGTAGGTGCCGATGCCCATGTAGCTGTAGCCGCTCTGACCTTCAGAAACTCCCCACCAGAAGTACTTGTAGTAGCCGCCGTTGTCCTGCCATTGAGAGAAGGTCTCCCATGGACGATGGTCATTCGGGTCCCTGACGGTGGATTCGGCGACCCAGTGCTCGGGAATAATCTGCTTGCCGTCCCAGTTACCGTTATTCAGATAGAGACGCCCGAATTTGGCTAAGTCGATAGCTCTAGCATTGAGCAGTATAGGTGTTAATTCGAGGCCATCCTCTTCGCTGTCGATACTCCACGTGGCAGAATATTCCATACCTATAGGCTTCCAGATTTTTTCCTGAAGATACTGACTGGGTGGCTGATGAGTCGTCCGTTCGAGGATCATGCTCAGAAGTTCGGTGTTGAAGTTGTTGTAGTGGAAGGATTGACCCGGCGGTTCCATGATCTTCAGGTCCGATAGGAGTAGCTGCCTGAGATCGGGATAATAGCCGGCGAGCACGAATTCGTCCCAGGGGAAAAAACCGAACCGATATTGTATCCCCGAACCCATCGTCAGGAGGTTTCTGATCGTAATGGCGCCGGAGCCCTGGTTCTTCAACTCCGGCAGGTAGTTGACGATCGGATCGTCGAGGCTCTTGATATAGCCTTCGGAGATAGCGATACCCACCAGGGCCGAGGTGACGGACTTCGACAGCGACCATGCGGTACAGAGCGAGTCGCGCTGATAGCCGTTGAAATAGTTCTCGTATAGGACCTGGTTGTCTCTTATGACGATGAATGCATGAGTCTTGGTAGAGCTAAGCAGCTCAGATAACGCGACGCGCTTCACAGTGTCGCCATCTTTGTATTCCACTGTCTGCGGAACCAGGTTGCGATTGCCTGGCGCGAAGTTGTATGCGACCGGCGCTTTGTCGATCGTGTGATAGCCGTAACGTTTGTAATCGTCGGACCTGGAGGTGAGCGGGAACTGCGCGCCCCACACGAAATAGCGGTAGAGATAAACCGGTTGCATCCAGGGCGCCGCGATCGCCGGCGAGGCAAAGAGGTTAAACATCAGCGCCAGCATAACGAGCAGAGTGGGACGAGTGTTTGCGATCAATCCGATTTCCTCCGCGCACTTTTGCGCCGGATCGAAGCGGGAATAGCGGTCGCCGCCTTAAGCACCGCCTCACGCAGGTCGGCTTCGGTAAGTGGTCCAAGCATGAAGGGCAGCAGCCGCTCGCCCATCCGCAATAGCGCGAAGCCATGCAAGATGGACCAGAAGGTCAGCGCGGCGGCCTTGATCGTGCTGGGGTCCCGCCGCCCGCAGTTCTCCGCGACCAGAGCTTCGAACCGTCCATGGAACCTGTTGGCGACGTCGATCAGCGCGGGGTCGCGCGGCTCCGGTCCGGTTAGCAGATCCGAAACGAACATCAATCGGAACAGATGCGGGCGTCGCGCCGCGAACGCAAGATAAGCGCGCGCTCCGAACTCGAGCCGCGCGGACGGCGTCGCGTGCCGGGCCATGGCCGCGTTGGCTGCACTCTCGAGATGCTTGAATCCGCCGGCAGCGATCGCCGCGAGCAACTCGCGGCGGTCGGCAAAGTGGCGGTACGGCGCCGCGCGCGAAACCTTGAGCGATGCGGCAAGATCGCGGAGCGACAGGTCCTCGAAGCCAATCTGTTCGATCTGCTTCGAGGCCGCCGCAAGCAAGGCGGCCCGTAAGTTGCCGTGATGATAAGCGCGATCGCTCAAACTGTGCGTGCCTTCTCTCCTGAAATGTTGTCGGCGCTCACATTAACTGTGGATGTGAGCACTGTCAACATTCGCTTTTAGACTAAAGCGCCGGCCTCGTCACGTGCTTGAGGGCATTGAAACGCGAAGTGGCCTTGCCTTCGGGCGTGAGCGGGCCGGTGCATTTCTGCGCGTTGGCGCGGCGGGCAGCGAGTCGGCGTGGAGATAGCGCGGGCGCGTCGAGTGCGGGAACGGTCGGCGCGGGTAGAGAATCCGGATTGTTGTTCATACTGATCCGTAGCACGGCGGAGGACGGGCGTCGGCCTCCCCCTGATTGAAAGAGGCAAGGAGCCGGGATTCTTCGCTTCGCTCAGAATGACACGTGACCGCCCGCGTTTCGTTTCTGCATTGAGTGCTGCGCGCCCTTACTCGATACCCTGATTCGGACAATAATGGGTAAATTCTTTGGAAGGACTTCATCATCTTGGATAATTCTCGATATGACCTGGTTCTGATTGGGTCTGGGCCTGGCGGGTATGTTGCCGCGATTCGGGCTGCGCAGCTTAAGATGCGCGTGGCCGTGATCGAGCGGGATCGGCCGGGCGGGGTTTGTCTGAATTGGGGCTGTATTCCGTCCAAGGCACTGCTTAGTTCGGCGCAGGCGATGGATACGATTCGCGGCGCTTCCAAAGAGCATGGGATTGAAACCGGAGAAATTCGGTTTGATTTCGCCAAAGTGATTGCGCGGTCGCGGGCGGCGGCGGAGAAGCTGTCCAAGGGCGTGCTTTATCTGTTTCGCAAGAACAAGATCGACTACTTCGAGGCTGACGCGACCATCACCGGGCCTCACGCCGTTTCGCTCACGCAGGTCGAGGGCAAGGGGGCGCCATCGGTTGCGGCACTCGAGGGCGAGCGGATTCTGATCGCGGCCGGCTCTGGCGAGAAGCTGTTTCCGGGGATGAAGGTTGGCGACGGCGTCGTTACCAGCCACGAGGCGCTGGTGCTCGACAGGATGCCGGCGAGCGTGGTCGTAATCGGCGCGGGCGCGATTGGACTCGAGTTCGGATATTTCTACAGCGCGTTCGGCGCCAAGGTGACGATAGTCGAGCTGGAAAAGCAGATGCTGCCCGGGATGGACGCGGAAGTCGCCGAGGAGTTGCGGCGCGCATTCGTCAAACGCGGGATCACCGTGATGCTCGGCCATGGCTACAAGTCGATGGCGCGCAAGGGCGAGTTGTGGTCGGTCGCGGTGACGGCGGAAGGTGCGGAAAAATCGGTCGAAGCAGAAGTCGTGCTGGTTGCGGTCGGGCGCACGCCGCTCAGCATGAACGCCGGACTGGAGAAACTTGGGATCGAGCTAGAGCGCGGCGGCTTTATCAAGGTGAACGACTCGTTCCAGACCACGGTGCCGAGTATCTACTCGATCGGCGACGTGATTCGGCCGCCACTGCTCGCGCATAAGGCGAGCTCCGAGGGAATCGCGGCGGTGGAAATCATGGCGGGCGTGCGCGAGCCGGGCTTCGACCTGCTCGCGATTCCGGCGTGTATCTACTGCGAGCCGGAGGTGGCGACCGTGGGATTGAGCGAGGCGGATGCGAAACTGCGTGGAATCGAGGTGAAGGTCGGCAAGATTCCGTTTCGCGCGATGGGCAAGGCGGTGGCGATTGGGGAGACGGCGGGCTTCGTTAAAATCGTCGCGACCAAGCAGTACGGCGAAGTGATCGGATGCCAGATAATCGGACACGCCGCCACCGATATCATCTCGGAAGTCGTGCTGGGCAAGGCGCTGGAGACGACGGTCACCGAAATCGGCAAAACGGCGCATCCGCATCCGACGATGTCGGAGGCGATCATGCAGGCGGCTTTGGCGGCGGATGGGGAAGCGATAGACTTTTGACGAAGGCAGAATCAGCAAAAGCAGAATCTTGAATCGCTCGCAAAATAGCTCGCTGAATTTGGACCCTCACCTTGATCCTCTCCCTTACAGGGAGGTGGGAAGAAGGATTACCGTTGCGGAGTTGGGGGTCGTTGATTACGACGATGCGCTAGCGATGCAGACGGCGACGCTGGCGGCGCGGATTGATGGAAGAATCACGGATACGCTCCTGATGATGGAGCATCCGCATGTGTTCACGCTTGGGCGCGGCGCGGATGAGCGGTTCATACTTGAAAATACAGGCGTGCCGATTCGGCGCGTGTCGCGCGGCGGGCAGGTGACTTATCACGGGCCCGGGCAACTGATTGGGTATCCGATTCTCAAGCTTGAGGGGCGCGACCGCGACGTCACCAGGTATCTGCGGAGTCTCGAGGCGGCGATGATCGACGCGCTCGCGAAGTTCGATATCGACGCGGGCCGGCGCGACGGGATGACCGGCGTGTGGGTCGGCGCCCGCAAGATCGCGTCGATCGGCGTCGGTATCCGGCGCTGGACCACCTGGCACGGCTTCGCGCTGAACGTGTCCACCGATCTCAGCTACTTCGATTCGATCGTGCCATGCGGTATCGACGGATGCCGCATGACTTCGGTGTGCGACGTGACGAAGCGCGCGGTGTCGGTGCGGGAGTTCGCCGCCGTGATGCGCGAGAGTTTCGCACGCGTGTTCAACTACGATGTTGTTTCGGTGAAGGCGGCGCAAGTTCTACCGATTACTGAATTGAGTGCGGGCAATGGCTGAGCGGAAGCATCCGGACTGGATCAAGGTGCGCGCGCCGGTGTCGCCCGAGTATTTCCGCACCAAGGCGATTCTCGGCGAGCTCAAGCTGCATTCGGTCTGCCAGGAAGCGTGCTGCCCAAATATCGGCGAATGCTTTTCGCATCGCACGGCCACCTTCATGCTGATGGGCGACGTGTGCACGCGCAATTGCCCGTACTGCGCGGTGGCGCACGGCAAGGTGCGGCCGCTGGACAGTGACGAGCCGCACCGAATCGCGGAGGCGGTCGCGCGGCTGGGCTTGCAGCATGTGGTCGTCACGTCGGTGGATCGCGACGATTTGCCCGATGGCGGCGCGGCGCATTTCGCGGCGACTGCGCATGCGATCAAAGCGAATCCGTCGCCGACGCGGGTCGAGGTGCTGGTGCCGGATTTCCAGGGTTCGTTCGACAGCGTCGAGAGGGTGGTGCGATCGCCAATCGATATCTACAACCACAATATCGAAACGGTGCCGAGTCTTTATCGCGCGGTGCGGCCGGGCGGAAATTACGCGCGCTCGCTCGACGTTATCCGCCATGCGAAGGACACCGCGCGGAAGATCGGCAAGCCGATGTTCAGCAAGGCGGGCGTGATGCTCGGGCTGGGCGAGACCAACGGCGAATTGCTCGAGGTGATTGGCGACTTGCGCAACGTCGAATGCGACATCCTGACGCTGGGGCAGTATCTGCGGCCTTCAGCGGATCATATTCCGGTGGCGCGCTACGTCCCGCCGGCGGAGTTCGCGGAGATCAAGGCGCAAGCGCTCGCGATGGGGTTCCATCATGTGGAATCAGGGCCGCTGGTGAGGAGTTCGTATCACGCCTGGGAGCATGTGCAGAAAGGACGCGACGGGGAAGGGAAAATCACTTGATTTAATGTGAAACCCGCGGTGGGTTTCACGCTTCCTTCGGCAGGGGTGACCCCTGCACCCGGTATTAAGAAAAGAAAGAAGCGCGCCCCGGGATTTTTGATTCCGCGGCGCGCTTATCGGCAAATTTACGCTTGAGCTAGGTTCGGCTTACCACTGTTCGTCGTGGAGCTTCTTGACCTCGTGGTCGCGAGTTTGCAGGTATGCGTCCTGAACGGCGCCGTAGAGATCGATCGCGTAGCGGTCGGCTTCCTCGAACTGGTTCATATGGAGCGAGCGGTAGTTCACCGCTTCAGCCGCGCGCTGTCCGGCGCTCACCGTGATCGTTATCCACGTCGGCAGCAGATAGTCCATCGGATTCATCGCACCATCCGCGACCAATCCAATCGTGTCGCCAACCGTCGAAGGTCCAAAGAACGGCAGCATAATGTACGGCCCGGTCGGGATGCCGTAGTAGCGAATCGTCAGGCCGAAATCGTTGGGATGTTCTTCGAGCCCGAACAGTTCCTGGGCCGGGTCGAAGAAGCCCGCCAATCCGAGCGTCGAGTTGATGCCGAAGCGGGCGACTTCGGTGCTGGCCTCGGCCAGCTTGAGCTGGAAAAGATTGTTCGCAAAACGCGGGATGACGCGGGCGTTGTCAAAAAATCGGCCGACGCCCTCACGCACCGGCTCCGGCGCGATGAAGGAGTATCCGCTGGCTACCGGCCGCAGCACCCAATCGTCGAGCTTGAGGTTGAAGGTGAACATCGGCTCGTTGAACCCGGAGAAGGGATCGGAATAGACGCCGGTGTTCTCGCCCGGTGGGGTTTGCGCGGCCGCCGCCGACTGCGCGGCCGGGTTACTCGAGAGCGGGGCTGCATCCTGGCTCAGCGCAGGCGTCGCAAACGAAACGACCGCTAGCAGGGACGATGCAAGCATCGCCCAGAGCGCGCCTGTCCTTTCGATTTGTTTTGCACCAGATCTCATTTGACTCTCCATGGCGCGATCGCCCTTAGGATCTTCGGTAGAAGGGTACATTTCCAGCCACGACGAATCCATACCCGTTAGTGATTGGCGAGACTTGCGGCGAGGGCGGCCTGTTTGCTCTTCAAATCGCTGATAAGAGTGTTGTAGCCCGAATTGTTCATCACGCGATTAAACTGATTGCGGTAGTTAGCGATGATGCTGATCGAGTCGACGGTGACGTCGTAGATTTTCCAGGTGCCGTTTTCCTGCAACAGCCGGTAGTTCACGTGGATTGGCTCGCCCTTGGGCTGCACGATGTCGGTGGCGACTTGGGAATATTGCGGGCCTTCGTTCGAGACTCTCAGGAAGCTCACCTGTTGACCATTATACTCGTTAATCTTGCTCAGGTAGGAATCCTCGATGAAAGCCACGAAGGCGTTGGTGAACTCCTGCTGCTGAGCGGGCGTGATTTGTTTCCAGTGGTAGCCGAGCGCCGACTTGGCCATCTCGGTGAAATCGAAGGTCGCCGACACTATCTGGCGGAGCTTGTCCTGGCGCTGGGCCAGCGGCGTCTGGGTGTCGCGGAGCACGTCGAGGGCCTGGTCGACGGTGGTCTTGACGACAGACATCGGATCGTCGGCGAAGGCCGGCGCAATAAAGAACGAAGGCGCCAGGCTGAGGACGAGCGCGGCGGTCAAGGTCAGGGTCACGATCGCGCGTCGTTGCAGAAATCGCTGGATAGAACTTGGCATCATCATATTTTCCATTTTCTCGCGTTGGCCGGTCATTTCACCGATTTTCCGGGCTGGTTGGGTGCTTTGTTATCCGTGCAGTTACCGTTTGAGTTCGAGGATTTGTCGCTGCTGCTGCCGGAACTGTTGATCAACTGGCCAATCGCGTCCTCGAGCACGAAGGCCGACTGGGTCTGTTGGATTGTGCCTCCATTGGTCAGGTAATGGTCGCTCGGGCCGAGCTGGATGGACACGTACTTGTCGCCGATTATCCCGCTGGTCTTGATCGCCGCAATTGAGTCCTGATCGATCTCCACGCCCTGGTTTATCCGCATTGCGATTTGCGCCCGATACTCCTTGATGCCGATGTCCACAACCTTGCCGATCTGGACGCCGGCCAGTTGCACCTGGTCACCGGTCTTCAAGCCCGAAATATTATCGAAACTTGCATAGAGGGTGTACCCCGGCGTGGGCAGCAGGGAGATCTTGCCGAGCGATAGCGACAGAATCGCCAGCGCGATGATTCCGAGAATCGCGAAAATCCCGACGATAAACTGCGTGGTTCGACTTGCGTACATAAAAGTTTTGGTTTCAGCCCGCGAGGGCCGTTTCGTTCTCCTCGCCCGATGCTTTGCCGGCCAGAAAGCGTTTGAAGACCTCGTCGCTGGCCGCCATCACCTCGGCCGCGGTGCCGTTGAGACGGGTCCGCCCATTATGGAGGAACGCGATCCGGTCGGAAATCTGGAAGACCTCAGGCACGTCATGACTGACCATCACCACGGTCAGGTGAAAATTTTCCTGGGTGCGCCGGATGAGGTCGTGAATTGCACCGGTGCGGGTTGGATCGAGCCCAGTGGTCGGCTCGTCGAGCATCAGGATTTTCGGGCGGCGCACCAATGCGCGCGCGAGTGCGGCGCGCTTCTGCATCCCGCCGCTCATCTGCGAGGGAAACTTGGATTCCATGCCTTCGAGCCCGACCGCCTCGAGCGTTTCATGCACCTGTTCTGAAATCTCCTTCTCGCTGAGCCTGGTCTTCTCGACTAGCGGGAACGCAACGTTGTCGAAAACCGACATCGAGTCGAACAGCGCGCCGGCCTGAAAGAGCATCCCGAATTTCTCGCGCACCGCGTCCAGCGCGCGTCCGCCAACCTTGGTCACATCGACGCCGTCGATCACGATCGTGCCCGAGTCCGGCCGCATAAGCAGGTTAAGATGCTTGAGCAGGACGGTTTTGCCGCTGCCGCTGGGACCGACGATGGTCGTGATCTGGCCGGCCGGGAAATCGAGGGTGACGCCGTCGAGCACTTGCTGATGGCCGAAGCGCTTGTGCAGGTCGCGCACTTCGATCGCGTTGCCATTGGGCGCTGCGTCAGGAGTTGGCGCGTTGGCGGGGTGGTTGATGGTCTCAGGCTGGCTCATGACATATCAAATTGAATTGAAACGCGTTATCACAAAAGTATCGACGTAAGAAAATAGTCGAACGCCAGAATCAGGACACTCGACAGCACGACCGCTTCAGTCGTGGCGCGACTGACCCCGGTCGCCATCCGTTCGGCGTGGTATCCCTTGTAGCAACAGACCCACATTACGACCACGCCGAAGACCAGCGCCTTGTAGAGGCCGGTCATGACGTCGTGGCGGCTCATGTTGGCGGCGATACCGTTGAAGTAGGCGCCCGACGGCGCGCCCATCAGCCCGACGCCGACCATGTAGCCGCCGTAGATGCCAACGACGTCGAAGATAGACGTCAGCAACGGGAAACTGACGATGCCGGCCAGCATCCGCGGTGAGACGAGGTATTGCACCGGGTTGATC
>DATNLS010000301.1:0-4467 GCA_035602775.1 Candidatus Acidiferrales bacterium
CAATCCGAATGATCGCACCGGCGGCACCGCATCGAGCCTGCGAACTGTAGTGGCCAGCGGCAATCCGACCGACGCGTTGTGCGTCAACCTGCTGAATCCCGCGGCTACCGCAGTCTCGAATCCCAACGACTGTCACACGAACTTGTGGGCGTACACGCTGGGCCAGCTCGTCAAAATGATCAACGCCAATCCGAATTATCACGCGGCGATCATCGGCGCCTCAACCAACGTGCTTGCTGACGCGCTGAACCCGTCGCAACACGGGCAGGATATTCTGCACTACTGCCCGGCCGGCGCCACCTGCCCGCCGTATCAGCCATATCCGGTAAGCGGCACGAATCTGCTGCTTGGATACAATTGCCGAGTCGCCGGCATCAACACGGCATTCGGCACCAACCGCATTTTTGGAAGCTCTCCGGATTGGGTGAAGCCCATGCCGCACGGCGACCTGGGTGAGGTCAGCCCGAGCTCGTCGAAGGTCACTTTCAAACTGCAGACCTGGTCCCGGCCGACGGGAACCGGTTACTTCGGGATGGGTAAAGGGACCGGCCTTTATCGGCTGGCCGATCCTCCGGCGGACCTGATGGTGCGCTTTCCGAATTACTTGCATACCTACGTCGATACGCTCGCCGGCGGCGATGACCTGCGGGTGGACTATCGATCGGTGATGGGCGCCACATGCTCGGGCACACCGGATTGCGCGTCGGGACAGTGCGAGATGGAGCTGGCGCGCGGTAGTTCGATCGTCGCGCATCAATGTGTAACGCCGCGCGCGACGTGGCAGACCGTGACCGGCTTCGATTTTTCCCGCAAGGCCGACGGCGACTACACGATTCAGCTTGCGGGGATCAAATCATTCTCGCCGTCGGCGAAAATCTCGAAGCTCGCGAATATTCCGATCGCATGGAACGGTTTCTTCGACGCGAACAACTGGCTGCGCAAGCGAATCCCGGGTTCTTTCTCGCACGCGAACACCGCTAGTGACATTAAGGATTTCTCCGGCCCGGTGCTGGCTCTCGGCTTCTATGATACGCAGGCCGGCCATCTCGATCTGGCCGGCAACGAATGCGTTCTCAACGGCGTCGCGGGGACGCCGGTCGGCATCAATTCGCTTTCAGAAAATGGCAACACTGTAACCGTCGCAACGGCGGCGCCACATGGCCTGACGAGCGGTCGCAAGGCGGCAATCGCGCAGATTCACGCGCCGCTGGCGGCAGCGGCGTACGACAACTCAAACTTCGGACCGATCACGGTTACCGATTCGACCCACTTCACTTTCACAGCGAAGGCCGGCGGGCTGCCAAGCGTCGCGAATGACGGTGTCGTGGGCCAGTACTGCGCAGGCGGCCAGGGATTCATCGGTGACATCGCGCGCAACACGCGCCTCGACCTGTATCTCAACTATTTTCTCCTCATCTCGCCGACCACGGCGATCGCGCAACTCGGCAAGGCGCTGCAGGAGGAGCCAGGCGGCGGCATCCTGAGAATCGACGCCGTCAACGCTGCGTTTTATCCGTGGAAAGGCAACGACCCGGAGCTGACCGGCAACGTGCTATCCGCCGACAAGGCAAATACCGGCTGCTACTGCACGTGCGGGCCGACTGCCAGCCCGCGGTGTGTGGGCGCAACTAACCCGCTCAGCAATTCGACCTGGAACACGGCCGGCTACTGCGGCCCGAACAACTCGACGATGACGCGGCCGTCGTACTATTCGGGCGATTTCTGCGCGGCGGTGTTGTTCGATGATCTCGATCATCGGCTCGGCGGCGGGGGAAATAATCCGCCCGGACTTGGCAGCGCGTCCACGAGCGTGAAATCCGCGGACCCGAGCTTCTTCGGGATGTACGTCCACGACGAGCCGACGATGGAGTTCCTGCCCAAGGTGCAGAGCCTCACGCAGTACATCCGCACCTATTCGCGCTCGACACCGACTTTCGGCGCGTTTATCGGCGGCTGGATGCAGACACCAAATCAACTCTCGACCTGGCGCGACGTCGACGACGTGCCGATGATCGATAACTATCCGCTCACTGGCAACACACCCATCGGCGGCATCTCTCCGACGAGCTATCCAACGTTGACGCCGAGCGCCAAGGCATACCCGGCATCCGAAGGCGTGCAACAGTCGGTCTGGAAGCTGCTGCTTTCCGTCAACGGCGATCCAACCACTTCACCGATTACGCCGGGCGCGCGGCCGGTTGCTTTTGTCGAGCAGGATTGGGGCGCGCCGAAGATGGTGAAGTGGCCGACGCTTTCGCAGGCCGAGAGCATGTCGTGGCTGGCGATCTTCGGCGGCGCCAACTCGATAATATTCTGGTCGGCCGGGACGCTCGGCGAATACTACATTCGCGCCTGCCCCGACTTCGGCGCCAACGCACTTGCATGCCAGGCGCAGCACAAGGCGACAGTCGTCATTCCGCTGCTGCACGAGCTGGTCGAGTACAACCCGTTCATCGTCAGCACCAACAAGCACGCCGTGCCGGGTCTTCCCGCAGGCGTCTTCGGATATGTATCGACGGCGAGCGTGCAGGGACGTACCGAGACGCGGGTCTTTACCGCCAATGCGACAGCAACGAAGCAATGCGACAGCGAATCAGTCGCGCGATGCTGGGCGCCGGCCGGCCAGCCGGGCGCCACGCGCCTGAATGAGGCGCCGTGGTTCCAGTGATTCTTGCATAATATATTTCGGAGTAGCGGGAGCGAGCTGAGAGAGGCGTCAATGCAGAGCGATCTGATCTACGATGTAGGCTTCCATCACGGGGAAGACACCGCATTTTATCTGACGAAGGGGTTCAAGGTCGTCGCGATCGAGGCGCACCCCGGGCTTTGCCAGAAGGGTCGGGAGAAGTTTGCCGGCGCGATCGAATCCGGACGACTGACACTGTTGAATATTGCCGTCGCGGAAACTTCCGGTCCGATCAGCTTTTTTGAAAGTGACAACGATGTGTGGGGAAGCATCCGGCGCGACGCGGCGAAGCGCAACGAGCGGCTCGGCGCCGGGTTCCGCGAGATCACGGTCGAGGGCAAGCGGTTTGGCGAGATTCTCAGCCAACATGGCGTTCCCTACTACATGAAGGTCGACATTGAGGGCGCGGATTTGCTGTGCCTGAAGGCGCTCGCGGAGTTCGACGACCGCCCGCGCTATGTTTCGATCGAAGCCGAAGTGGATGTTCTCTCCGGCATTCGTCACGAAATATCAGCCTTGAGCGCTTTGGGTTACTCCAAGTTTAAAATCGTCCGACAGGGGCATGTGCCGCTTCAGTCGTGCCCCAAGCCGGCGCGCGAGGGAAAGTTTGTCGAATACAAGTTTCCGTATGGCTCGAGCGGGATGTTCGGCGAAGAGGCTCCCGGCGAATGGATCACAGGCGACCGGGCCGTCGAGGGATATCGCAAAATTGTGCGCGTGCAGCGACTGTTCGGCGACAAGGGACTGGTTCGCCGGCTTCCGCTCGGCAACAAGATAACCAACTTCATCGGTCCCGATGTGAGCTGGTACGACACGCACGCGAGTCTCGCCTAGGTGGACGTCGCGGAAAATCAGCCGCTGGTCAGCATTGTCGTCGACAATTTCAACTACGGTCGATTCCTGCGCGCGGCGATCGACAGCGCGCTCGCGCAAACTTATTCGCGCCTCGAAGTAATCGCGGTCGACGACGGTTCGACCGACAATTCCCGCGAGGTGATTTCAAGCTACGGCGCCAGAGTGTCCGCGATCTTCAAGCCGAACGGCGGCCACGCGTCCGCATTCAACGCAGGATTTCACGCAAGCCACGGTAGCATCGTGATGTTTCTCGACGCCGACGATGCGCTTCTGCCGAACGCGGTCGAGGAAGTCGTGCGCGCGTGGCGCCCCGGAGTGGCGAAGGTGCAATTCGTGCTCGCCCATATCGACCAGAATGGACGCGCACTCGGAACCACGGTTCCGTATTTGCCGGCGTTGATGCCCGACGGCGACATCCGGGCTTCGATACTCGACGCGGGCGGCTATGTCGGAGTCCCCACCACCGGCAACGCGTTCGCGCGAACGGTGCTTGACCGCATTATGCCGCTGCAGGAATCGAATTGGCGGCAGGCGGCCGACACCTCGCTTGAAATCATCGCGCCGTTTTTGGGCGACGTCGTTTCGCTCAGAAAAACTCTGGGCTGCTACCGGATTCACGAGTCGAATCACGGCATGTTGGGCGACGAGCTGGATTCGCGCAAGTTGCGCGTCAAGATAGTCATCGATCTGCAGCGCGAATGGGCGCTGTCCGAGTTCGCGCGCCGCTCAGGTTTTACGATTCCGCGTAATTGGACCGCGCGTGAGGCCGCGCATTTGAAGTATCGGCTTGCGTCGTTGCGTATCGACCCTGCTCATCACCCACTCACGGACGACCGGCCCATGCGCCTGATGCTCATGGGTCTGCGCGCGTCGTGGCGCAATTCCGGATACAACTTTCGCAGCCGGCTCTTTCACACGATCTGGTT
>DATNLS010000325.1:0-5529 GCA_035602775.1 Candidatus Acidiferrales bacterium
CGGACTGGACGCCTCGCCGCCGCTGCCGCGGACGAGGCCTTGCGGAAGGGCGACCTGTCGGCGGACAGTTTCGCGTCGTATATCGAAGGCCGCAAGCACGAAGTCGATCGCCAGGTTGACTACGTCAGAGCGCAGCTCCGAATCCTGCGCGACCGCGACGCGCTACTAAGAGCCTCGCGCGACGACAAGTACCGGACGCAAATATTCGGCCCCTACGGAATCCCAGCAACGGAGCGCGGCTCGTTGGTGTGAGCCCGGAGGAAGAAGAGGACGCCCGCGCGTTTCTAATCCGGTTCCCCTTCCCACTATGGGAAAGGGAATTGGAATTGTAAATTCACAACCTTATCCACAGCCCTTGCAATTTCCCGAGATCTGGCTAAGATGCCGTTAGCACTCAGACGTTGCGAGTGCCAATTGACAAAACCCGGACAGTAACTAACTTTCCAACGGCGGGAATCGTCCCGCCAAATCAACACTTTTCGTAAGCCAAGGAGGCTGCTGGTTCCCAATGAAAGGATTAAGGCCACTGGGAGATCGAATTCTCGTTAAGCGCGTCAAGGAAGAGGAGCGGACCAAGGGTGGAATTATCATCCCGGATACCGCCAAGGAAAAGCCGCAAGAAGGCAAGATTGTCGCCGTCGGCAAAGGCAAACGCGACGATAGCGGCAAGCTGATACCGATCGAAGTGAAAGAGGGGGACAAGATCCTCTTTGGCAAGTACTCGGGCAGCGAGTTCAAGCTCGAGGGCGAAGACCTGCTCATCCTGCGCGAGGACGACATCCTCGGAATCATCGAGTAGGCATCCGCGCTCGCCATCAACCAGTTCCAGTTTTTAACCACTGAAAAGAGAAAAATAGGAGAGGCAACAGAACCATGCCTGCAAAGATAGTTCGTTTCGGACAAGAATCGCGCGAGCGGATCCTCAAGGGGGTCAACGTTCTCGCCGATGCCGTCACCGTGACGCTCGGCCCCAAGGGCCGCAACGTCGTGCTGGAGAAGAGCTTCGGCGCTCCGACCGTGACCAAGGACGGCGTTACCGTCGCCAAGGAAATCGAGCTCGAAGACAAGTTCGAGAATATGGGCGCGCAGATGGTCAAAGAGGTCGCCTCCAAGACCTCCGACGTCGCCGGCGACGGCACCACCACCGCCACCGTACTCGCACGCCAGATTTTCACCGAGGGCATCAAGATGGTTGCCGCCGGGCACGATCCGATGTCGCTCAAGCGTGGGATCAATCGCGCCGTAGAGGCGATTACCGCCGAGCTCAAGAACCTGTCCAAGCCGACCAAGGATCGCAAGGAAATTGCTCAAGTCGGCACAATCTCGGCCAACAACGACTCGACCATCGGCGACATTATTGCCGAGGCGATGGAGAAAGTCGGCAAGGAAGGCGTCATCACGGTTGAAGAGGCGCGCGGCCTCGAGACCCAGCTCGAAGTGGTCGAGGGCATGCAGTTCGACCGCGGCTACCTGTCGCCGTACTTCGTGACCGATCCGGAGCGGATGGAAGCGAAGCTCGACGACGTGTTCATCCTGATTCACGAGAAGAAGATTTCGTCGATGAAGGACCTGCTGCCGATCCTCGAGACGATTGCCAAGACCGGCAAGCCGTTCCTGATCATCGCCGAGGATATCGAAGGTGAGGCGTTGGCCACACTGGTGGTCAACAAGATTCGCGGCACGCTGTCGTGCGTCGCGGTCAAGGCGCCCGGCTTCGGCGATCGGCGCAAAGCGATGCTCGAAGATATCGCGATCCTCACTGGCGGCCGCGCGATTTCCGAGGAGCTCGGACTCAAGCTCGAGAACATCACGCTCAACGACCTCGGCCGCGCCAAGCGCCTGGTCGTCGATAAGGACAACAGCACGATTATCGATGGCGCCGGCAAGAAGGCCGACATCGAGGGCCGGATCAAGCAGATTCGTGCTCAGATCGAAGAGACCACCTCGGACTACGACCGCGAGAAGCTGCAGGAGCGGCTGGCCAAGCTGGTCGGCGGCGTGGCAGTGATTCGCGTCGGCGCCGCGACCGAAGTCGAGATGAAAGAGAAGAAGGCACGGGTCGAGGACGCGCTACATGCAACCCGCGCCGCGATCGAAGAGGGCGTGGTCCCCGGCGGCGGCGTCGCGTTGATTCGCGCGTCGGCCGTGCTTGACAACCTGCGCGCCAACGAAGTCGAGAAGGTCGGCATCGGGATCATCAAGAAGGCGATCGAAGGGCCGGCCTGGTGGATCGCGTCCAACGCGGGATGGGAAGGCTCGGTCGTCGTAGACAAGATCAAGAACAGCAAGGGGCCGTTCGGATTCAACGCGGCCAGCGAGGAGTTCGAGGATCTGATGAAGGCTGGAATCGCCGACCCGACCAAGGTCGTGCGCAGCGCGTTGCAAAATGCGGCGTCGGTCGCGAGCCTGCTGCTCACCACTGAATGCATGGTGGCCGAGAAGCCGGACGAGAAGGGCGGCGCTGGCGGCGGCGGGATGCCGGGCGGAATGCCTCCTGGCGGCATGATGTAACCGGCAGAGCAAATTCGCTACTTTGCGCAGCGGCGGAGCCATCGAGGCTCCGCCGCTGCTGTTTTGGTGCGCACGACGTGACTCGCAACTCATCTGATTTTTCTCGCGAACTACGAGGCGAGGGAACAATATGTCACTGCGATGCTACAAATCGCTTGCGTGCAACGTCGATCGTGAATTCCGATCATATCGAGGCGGATTCGACTACGACGAAATATCAATGAAGTGGCCGCGAATCGGCTTTGGCTAGTCTGTGCCGAAATAGGGCAGTCGCGTCCGAAACGTCCCGCCCTTGGCCCCGCCCTTGCTAAATAACCAAACGGATCGCAGCTGTGAAGCCTTGGGGATTGGGCCGGCGCAGTGCTCGTCCATGGAGGTGCCGCTGATGGCAGTACGAGTGCTCATTGCGGACAGCTCGGGGATCACACGCGACATCATGCGCAATCACCTAGAGTGTGGCGGATGTCAGGTGGTGGCGGAAACCGAGACGGTCGCGCAGACAATCGATCTCTTTCGCACGACGCGACCCCATGTCGTCACGCTCGACATTGGGTTGCGTAGCGCGAACGGGCTCGAAGCACTGTCGGTGTTCAGGATGATTCGCCGGGAGTCGCCGGAAACGTCGATCGTGATCGTCAGCGCGTCGCAGGCGCCTGACGACCAGCGAGTGTACCTGCGCGAGGGCGCGCTCGAATGCATCGTCGAGCCGTTTGACAGCTACGGGCTGGAGCGGATGTGGCGACGGCTGTCTGAAATTTATCCAGAGCTGAAGCGGAGGGACGAGGCGGCTTCAGGGCGCTGAAATAGTAACCGGCCATTGTGTCTAACGATCCTGCGTCACCATCAGGCGTTCGATTAGGAGGGGCTGGCCGGGTACACATTTCACCCAGAGCACCCAACCCGAATTTTCGCTCGAGTAGAGCGGCGCCGGGGTGCCGCAGTAAAAGGCGCGCGTCGAGCCTTGCGACACGTCGCTCAGCACGTGCACGTGGCCGAGCGCGACGTAGTCATAGCGCGAGCGTTCGATTTCCCCAGGCGTGATCGGCGACGACCGCTCGATCTCGCCTTGCTCCATGAAAAATCCGTGCGCGAGCGCGATGTTCCAGCGGCCTTCCGCGGGCTCGGGCACGCCGCTCAGCGGCCGGTAGTCGGGAGTATGCTCGACCAGCGCGCGGCCCCATACGCGCGTCGCGAGCTCGGGGAAATCGATCGCCCTGCCCTCGGGCTCGAGAATCAGATGCAGATTTTCGGGAAGCACACCGGGCGCGAGGCCTGCGTATATCGACCGCTCGTCGTGCGCGTCATGGTTGCCGGGAATCATCACGACCGGCATCTGCGCCCGCGCGATCGTGCTCATCGCGAACGCGAGGCCCTCCTCGGTGACGCGCGCCGAGTCGAACAGGTCGCCGACTATCAGTAGCATGTCGGCGTGGCGCTCGTTGGCGATAGCGATGACGCGGCCGAATGCGGTGCGCACTTTGTCGCGCAATTGGATGCCGCGCTCGCCTGACCCGAACGTGTCGGTCTCGAGATGTACGTCGGAAGTATGAACGATGCTCAGTGGGCGATGCGGCTTAGCTGACAAAATTGCGTCCTTCGATCACTAGTCTAGAAACTTCCAAGTGTCCGCACCGTCGAGATGGCGCACCCGGACCTGGGACAGAACCTCCGGCGCCATCAGACGCGCATTCACGCCCATGCGGTCCCGCGTCTTGTCCAACGGCGCCCAATGAGTGACGCATCCGCAAATTTTGCAGCGGTGGAATTCAAGCTTTTTCGGACCTCGCATAAACCTATCGGTCAGTCCGCTCGGAACGATCACATCCTTGGACGAATAGTAGGCCCAGAGCGCCCCGTAACGCCGGCAGAGCGTGCAGTTGCAATCCACCACTTCGTCTGGAGCGCGAGTAATCGCAAGGCGGACTGCACCGCAAAGACACGATGACTCGATCAAGCTTATTCCTCTCTAGATTGACGCTTTGTTCCGATGAGCGACAACATGCTGTAGAGTCAGACTTACTAAAGTTTGAGCACCCATTCCATCGCAAAGCATTATCGCAGAGGGTTTATCACTTGATCGTCGTAATGAAAGCGCATGCCACCGAAGCCGAGATTCAGGCCGTAGCCAGGATGGTCGAGGAACTGGATTACAACGCGCACATTATCCGCGGCATCGAGCGCACCGTGGTAGCGTGCGTCGGTGATGAGCGCGGCGAGAAGCATCAACTGACGCATCTCGAGTCGGTCGCGGGCGTCGAGCGCGTGATGCCGGTGGTGCGGTCGTTCAAGCTGTCGTCGCGCGAGGTGCGGCCCGAAGGATCGCGAATCAAAGTCGGCAATATGGAGATAGGCGGCAACCGAATCGCGGTGATCGCGGGACCGTGCGCAATCGAGAGCGAGGCGCAGGTCGAGGCTGCCGCCGACGCGGTCAAAGCCGCGGGAGCCCATGCGCTGCGCGGCGGAGCGTTCAAGCCGCGCACGTCGCCGTACTCGTTCCAGGGGATGGAAGATGAGGGACTGGTGTTGCTCGAGCACGCCGGGCGCCGCGTCGGGTTGCCGGTGGTCACGGAAATCATGGATCCGCACGATATTGATCTGGTCGTCGAGCATTCCGACATGCTGCAGGTCGGCGCCCGCAATGCGCAGAATTTCTCGCTGCTGCGCCGGCTCGGCAGAATCAAGAAGCCGGTGCTGCTGAAGCGCGGCATGTCGATGAAGCTCGAAGAATTCATGATGGCAGCGGAATATATTCTGTCGGAGGGCAATCCCAACGTCGTGCTGTGCGAGCGCGGGATTCGCACCTTCGAGACGGCGACGCGCAACACGCTCGATCTGAACGCGGTGCCGCTGCTCAAGGAATGGACCCATCTGCCGGTGCTGGTCGATCCGAGCCACGGCACCGGCATCTACAAGATGGTGGCGCCGATGGCTCTGGCGGCGATCGCGGCGGGCGCCGACGGATTGCTGATCGAAGTGCATCCGAAGCCCGACAGCGCGTTATCCGACGGCCCCCAGCAG
>DATNLS010000327.1:0-2527 GCA_035602775.1 Candidatus Acidiferrales bacterium
GGCGTGAGCCGTCAAGCCAGACGCCGCGCAGAAATCCAATTTCGCCGACGGTCGCGCCGATGTACGCCGACAGCCGCGATCCCGCCGCCAGCACCAGCAGCACCTGTCCCGACGTCGCGTGGAGTCCCACGGTCACGTACACGATCGCGCCGATGTAACCCGCGCCGAAAATCAACCACGCCACCGTATGCCACGCCGCACTCCCCCAACGCGCACTCGCGACGGGTCCGTACCATCGCTCCCACGCGTCGCGCCGCAATTTCACCAGGCGATTTCCAATCCGCGTGACGCGCACCTCTTTTCCAGGCGGCGCCGTGGTCGCGACGGTGAACAGATGGCGCGCGAGCCGGTTGGCGGAAGCTCCACGCTCTTCGGCCGCGCGCTCGATACCGGGCCGCCAGGTCGAGGTCAGCACCGTGGGCAACGCGAACGCGGCGAGCAGCGCGAGGATTGGACTGATCGACATCAGCAGCACGACGGTCACGCCGAGGCGCAGAATCCATCCGCAGGTCGAGAACATCGACATGTACATGTGATCGAGGACGAAGACCTGGTCGCGCAGCACACTGAGACGGTCGAGATACTCGGGACGTTCGTGATGCGCGATGGTCGCGACAGTGGCCTGCAGGCTGGCGACGTGAGACTCGAGCGCGATCGTCAGGCGGTCGCGGAAGCGGCGCTGAACGCGGTCGCTGGTGACGCGCAGGAACCAGGTGCCGACCGCGGACACGCCAAGGCCCATCGCGGATGCGAGCACCTCGAAACGGTCGTGGCCCGTCACGCCGTTAGCCAGCAGCATCAGCCATAACGCCAACAACGCGTCGGGCAGCGCAGCGAGCAACGACAGCCCGAACGCTACGGTCAGCAGGCGCGGCTCCGCCTGATAGCCGCGCTTGAGCGCGCGCCACATCGCGGGAATCGCGGCGGGCATATCGTCATGCTGGCTCATCGAGTGCAACTCCTTCGTCTGCCGCGGTTTCGCCGAAACGCGACGCCTGCAACTCGAACATCGTGCGGTAGCGTCCGCCGAGCGTCATCAGTTCGTCATGAGTGCCGAGCTCGACCACGCGACCGTGTTCGAGCACGCAAATGCGATCCGCGTGACGCACGGTCGAGAATCGATGCGAGATCAAGATGGTAGTGGTGTGATCGGTCGCGGTGAGGATGCGATCGAAAATCTCGCTCTCGCCGCGCACGTCGAGTTGCGCCGTCGGTTCGTCGAGCAGCACCACTCCCGCGCCGAGCTTGACCGCGCACAGCGCGCGCGCGAGCGCGATCCGCTGCCACTGTCCGCCGGAGAGGTCGGTGCCGCCCGGGTATCCGCGGGCGAGAATCGTGTCGAGCGACGCGAGATTGGCTGCGCCGGCTTGCATCAGCGCATGCTCGATCGCGTCGTCGGGCGCGCCCGCTGGCGAGACGTTGTCGCGCAGCGGCAGCTCAAATTTGGTGAAGTCCTGAAACACCGCTGTCACCCGCGCGCGCCATGCATCGATATCGAGTTCGCGCAGATCGACGCCGTCGATCTCGATCGCGCCTTCATCGGGGTCATAAAGGCGGCACAGGAGTTTCGCGAGCGTAGTCTTGCCCGCTCCGTTCTGGCCGACAATTGCGAGCGAGGTCCCGGCTGGAATGGTCAAATCGAAACCGGCCAGCACCGCGTCTCCGCCCGCTGGATAGGCGAAGGTCACGTTGCGAAAACGGATTTCGCGCGCCGGCATGTTTTGCGCCGCCTGCTTTCCGCGCACCAGATTACCTTCGGGCGCCATCGCGTCTTGCAGGCGGAGTACAGCGGCAGCCGGCGCCGCGGCGCCATCGAGCGCCCATGACAATCCGCCGAAGGCGATCATGCTGGTGCTGACGGCGGCGCTCGCGAAGGTGACGACGTGCCCGACTGCGATTCGTCCCGCGGCTGCATCTGCCGCCAGCGCCCAGAACACGATCAGGTTGGCGGAGAGCACAATCAGCAGGCTCCAGAGGACGGGCTGCTCGCGGAGACGCGTCGCCTCCCAGCGGAGATCGTAGAGGCGACGCCGGCGCGAGGTGAACCGATCGATCGTCCACGACGCGAGGCCGAACAGGCGCAGTTCTTTGGCGGCCGGCGGGTCGACCGCGAGCCGATACGCATAGTCGGCATGACGCTGCGCCTCGCGCACCTCATCTGTATTGCGATCGCGCCACACTCCGCTTTCGCGCAGCAGCCAGTGGGTCGCGAGCCACGCGCCCGCCAGCAGAATCGGTGCCCACCACGCGTAGGCCGCCAACACCAACGCGGACAGCAGTCCTGCGGCCATCTCGACCAGCCCCGACGCGATGAAGTCCATCGAGATGCTCATCGGGGGTCCGCTGATTCCGAGGTCGAAATCGCGCGCCATCGCGAGGTCAGTCGTAAGGCGCGGGTCTTCGAGATGTCCCATGCCGGGCGGTGTGACGCACGCGATCGTCAACTGATCGTAGAGCCATGCGGCGACCCGGCTGCCGAGATTCGTGCCGACCGCATGATGGAACGGCGGCGTTATCTGAAGGAGCA
>DATNLS010000389.1:0-2389 GCA_035602775.1 Candidatus Acidiferrales bacterium
GATTCCCTCGGTGCGTGCGAGCAGCTTGATCGCGTCGATGATTTCCGGGTCGGTGGCGACGTCGCCCCATCCGCCGGAATCGCGCACTGCCTTGAGCACGTAGAAGCCGTCGGCGGGATTTCCGATAGCGATCGACTTCGCGATCGTGTCGGGCTTCACCGGCGTTATCAGGTCGGTGCCTTTGTGCAGCGCGTGGATAACTGGCGCGGATCCGGCGGCCTGCGCCGAGTGAATCTTGAAGTCGCCGCTCTTGATGAGCCCGACCTCCTTCAACTCCTTAAATGCCTTCGCGATCTTCGGCAGGATCGTACCGCCGGCGGTCGGCACCACAATGTGATCCGGCAGACGCCAGCCGAGCTGCTCGGCGACTTCGAAGCCGAAGGTCTTCGCGCCCTCGGTGTAGAACGGACGCAGGTTGATATTGACGAAGGCCCAGCCGTACTTGTCGGCGATTTCGCTGCACAGCCGGTTGACGTCGTCGTAGTTGCCGCGAATCGTGATCACCTTGGCGCCGTAAATCGTCGAGCCGACTACTTTGCCGGCCTCCACGCCTTCGGGCATGAAGATGTAGCATTGCAATCCGGCGCGCGCCGCGTGTGCCGCGACCGCGGTCGCCAGGTTGCCGGTGCTGGCGCACGACACGGTGGTGAAGCCGAACTCGCGCGCCTTGGTGATCGACACCGAGACGACGCGATCCTTGTACGACAGCGTCGGATGATTGACGGTGTCGTCTTTGATGTAGAGATTTTTCAGCCCGAGTTCCGCGCCGAGCCGCTTGCAATGCAGCAGCGGAGTGAAGCCGGAGTTGGGGCCGACCAGTTCGGACTTGTCGTCGAGATCGACCGGCAGCAACTCGCGATAGCGCCACAGATTATGCGGCCGCTTCTCGATTATCGAGCGCGAGATCGCGGCGCGTATCCGCGCGTAGTCGTAGGTGACTTCGAGTGGACCGAAGCAGGTCTCGCACACGTGGAGCGGACTTATCGGATACTCCTGGCCGCACTCGCGACATTTCAAATTTGTGATGTAGCTCATCGTTCCCTCGATTCCTGTTACTTGCCCGGCGCGAGCGATTCGCGATGCGTCGGTCGCCATGCGCCGCAATCGCATCCCTGGCGCGGACTGACTGCCGTAATACGCACCCGGCTTGGCCCGGACGCGTCATATGTGAGAATTTTTCCTGAGAGCAAGGTCGTCTGCGCGCGCGCGGCGCGCATCGCCTCGCCGGCCTGCATCGCGCCGATCGCCCCCGCGACCGGGCCGACGATTCCCGCCTCGCGACAGCCCTGGATTTCGTCTTCGTCGGGCACGGTCTCGAACACGCATCGGATACACGCCGTCTCGGTCGGAATCACCGTCATCGCCTGCCCGGTCATCCCGACTACGCCGCCATAAACAAACGGCGTCCGCGTGGCGATACAGGTGTCGTTGATCAGAAACTTCGCGGCCGGACTGTCAGTCGCGTCGATCACGAAATCATGCGCAGCGATTAGGCGCGCCGCGTTGGACGCATCGAGCGCAACTGCATGCGGTTCGACATTGATGTCGGGGAATCGCTCGTTGAGCCATCGCGCGGCCGCTTCGACCTTCGGTGTTCCGATATCCGCAGTCCGATAGATCACTTGGCGCGCGAGGTTCGAGAGTTCGACCGGGTCGGGATCGACCAGCGACAACTGGCGAGCGCCCGCGCGCGCGAGCGTCCACAGGGCGGGGACGCCAAGTCCTCCGACGCCGACGATCAGTATTCGTTCAGTTGCCACTTACTCGCGCATCTCCCGTCCGTTCGAGAGCGCAACGCGGTCAGTGCTGACTGATGCTGAAAAATCCTGCGGGGACGGTAAGACGAGGGCTTAATACTCTCGCCTTATCTTCCAGGAGATTCTCGGACAGAACCCCTGCAGGAATTAGCACCAGCACCCATCACGGGCCGGTTGCTGCGGCATCAGCGGGCCATGTCCCTCCGCCGCTCTCGATAAGGCTGCAATCACTTGCAGTTGAGTAACGGTAATATGCGAGCGCGGGCGTTGTCAATCCACAGACCTGTCGGTCAGGGCGCTCTCAATCCGCTTGCTACTACCGCCGCATTTTGACTATGTTCGCCGCAACTTGTGGGAGTTCTTTTGGGGGGAAGTGCACGGGTCGCCGTGCGTTACACGACATCTACATATGTGACCGGGCGCACCGAGTGAAAGCGATGAAGCCGCGGTACCTTACTATGCTTGCCCTGGTGGGCTGGTCTTTTTGGATTCCGTCCATCAGGAAAACAATTCCGAAAGACTGCCCAAGTTGCGCCGCCAGCCTGGTGGCACAAAATTCGTCTCAAAGCGCGGATTCTCAGGATGCTGTGGATACTCAGGCCGCTGAGGACGTGCGGCAACGGCACTTGCCC
>DATNLS010000129.1:0-12018 GCA_035602775.1 Candidatus Acidiferrales bacterium
CTTTCCCTCCCCCGCCGGCGTCGCCCGCCCGCGCAAATACTGGTGAGTGCGGGGATGAAGAAAAAAGCCGCGAAAAAAACCGAACCCGCCGGACATCCGAAACGAGTGCCGTTTCGGCCGCTTCCACCAAAGACCTGGAAGATCAAACGGATGCCTCGGGACCTGAAAGCGCAGCTCGACAAGTTTCTCAGCGAAGGCACGATGCATACCTCGCTGCAACTGTGCAAATGGCTGGCAGACAATAAGTTCGAGATCTCCCACCGATGCATCGACGACTATCGGCATAAGTTTGAACGTCAGCTCGACTCTGTCCGGCTCGCCACTGAGCAGGCACGAATAGTGTGCGAACAATTCAAAGGCGACGACGCGCAAATGCAAAGCGCTCTGATGAGGCTCGTGCAGACCCGCCTCTTCGAAATCCTGGTCGTCGCCAAAGAAAAGGAAACCAGCCGCAAACAACGCACCAGCCCGACCGTCGCCGCCGTCAACGTCGCCGCCCTGGCGCGCTGCGTGTCGGGATTAGTGAAGGCCGAGACGGAGCATCGCCGCTTGGTCGAGCATATGCACGCAGGGGTCGCTGCGGCAGAACAAAAGGTCGAGGAGGCGCGCGCGAAGGGCCTCAGCAAGGATGCCGCACAACAAATCAAGGCCGTCCTGATGGAGATTTAACGGAATGTGTGGTCGCCGGAAAGAAAGAATCTCGATCCGCGCGCTGACAAAAGCGCGCTGCATTCGGACCCTCACCTTCATCCTCTCCCTAACAGGGAGAGGAGACAGCCAAGGTCGTCGGAGGGAGCAGAATCCGTCGTTGCGCGGGTTTCTGTTTCCTTTCCCTGTTAGGGAGAGGATGAAGGTGAGGGTCCTTGTGCAGCGCGCTTTCTTAGCGCGCGAGTCAGGATTCCGCTCCGTCACGCCCAGTTTTCGCACCACGAAGAAGCTCGTCGATCGCGCCAAGAACCTCCTCCACACTCTCAAGCACCTGGCTATTCCAGAATCGAAGCACTCGATAGCCTTCCGATTCGAGAAACGAGGTGCGGACTTCATCTTCTCGCGATCTCTCGAGATGCTGCGCCCCGTCGAGCTCGACGATAAGCCGTCGCTCAGTCGAGCAGAAATCAGCGAAGTACGACCCGATCGGATGCTGACGGCGAAACTTCGCGCCGCGCATCTCCCGATCCCGCAAATGCATCCACAAAATCCGCTCCGCGTCGGTCTGCTCGCGCCGCAATCGCCGCGCATTCCGCTGCGGTGACTCACTCAAAGGCATGGTGCTGAATGTTTGCCAGAGTAAAACCAAACACAAGATCCGCAGAGAACAGAATCTTAGCCTCGTTCCCGCTCACTGTAAGGAAACCTTTGCATAAACAGCGGCGCTTTCTGTCTCCTCGCCCTGTTAGGGCGAGGATGAAGGTGAGGGTCCTTATACAGCGCGCTCCTTTTGCGCGCGATTCAAGATTCTGCCTCTGCTCCGAACGCCTGTGCCGCGGTTATGCAGTTTCTTGTAACGATTCAAGATTCCGCCTCCGTAGCAACTACCTGAAATGAACGAACCACTCTCAATACTACTTCCCTATCAACGGCGATGGCTTGCCGATCAATCGCAAGTCAAAGTCAGCGAAAAATCCCGGCGCATCGGTATCACCTGGACCGAGGCTGCCGATCGCGCGCTGGGCGCGGCTACCACCGGGCGCGCCGGAATCGACGGATGGTACATCGGCTACAACAAGGACATGGCGCTCGAATTCATCGAGGCCGCCGCGCGATGGGCTCGGCGGTTCAATCGCGCGGCGGAGGCGGTCGAGGAAATCGTGCTCGAGGACGAGCGCAGCGACATCCTTGCATACCGGATTCGCTTCGCGTCGGGGCACAAGATCGTCGCGCTGTCCTCGCGGCCGTCGAATCTGCGCGGCAAGGACGGATGCGCGGTTATCGATGAAGCCGCGTTCCATGAAGACTTGCCCGGACTGCTGAAAGCCGCGCTCGCGTTCACGATGTGGGGCGGCATGGTGCGGATAATCAGTACTCACAACGGCGCGCATAGCGCGTTCAATGAACTACTCAGTGAGATTCGGGCCGGCCGGAGGCCATACTCACTTCATCGTACTACTTTCGATGAAGCACTGGCCGACGGGCTATACAAAAAAATCTGCGAACAGAGCGAAACGAAGTGGAGCGACCAAAAGCAGCGCGAATGGCGCCAGCAGATCGTCGACTACTATGGCGACAACGTCGGCGAAGAATTGTTCTGTATCCCGCGCGCGTCGTCGGGCGCGTATTTGAGCTCGGTGCTGATCGAGGCGCGGATGAAAGCCGGAATCCCGATTCTGCGCTGGGAAATGCCGGCGGAATTTTCCGGGCAACCGGAAGCACAACGCTACTCGGAAACCCAGGCGTGGTGCGAAGACAATATCGCGCCCGCGCTGGCGGCACTTGACCCGTCGCGGGCGAGCTTTTTCGGCGAAGACTTCGGACGCTCGGGAGATTTGACCGTAATCTGGCCGCTGCAAATCGCTCCCAACCTGACGCGGCGGACTCCGTTCGTGGTCGAGCTACGCAACATCCCGTTTCGCAACCAGGAGCAGGTGCTGTTCTACGTCGCGGACCATCTGCCGCGTTTTACCGCGGGCGCGATGGATGCGCGCGGCAATGGACAGTATCTGGCGGAAACGGCGGCGCAACGATACGGCGCGCGAATCGTGCAGGTGATGCTGTCGGAGGCTTGGTATCGCGAAAATATGCCGCGCTACAAGGCGGCGTTCGAGGACGGCACTATCGAAATTCCGAAAGACGCCGACGTGCTCGCGGACCATCGCGCGTTCGTGCTCGACCAAGGCGTGGCGCGGATTTCGGAGCGGCGCGCGGGCAGCGACGGCAAAGGACGGCATGGCGACTCGGCGATGGCGGCTGCGCTTGCGTACTTCGCGTCGCGCAGCGACGCGGGTCAAATCGCTTACACGCCGGCGCGGGGGATTGGGAATGGGAAGAGGGATGGGTTCGAGGGGTGGGGGAATCCGTTTGGGGCCGCGCCGCTGGAGGATGAGATGGTTGGAGGGAGGGTGCGTGGGTTCTAGGAATTTAATCGTAGTGAAAACCCACCGTGGGTTTCACGCTTCCCGGTGCAGGGGTAACCCCTGCACCTTAGTATTAAGACAGTTGTGAATAGTTACTGGAAGTGGAAATGCGAAACATGTGGCTATGAGTCTATCCTTGTGACTATTCATTTGACCAATCCGTGTCATCGATGCGGCGGCGAATGTTTTTTTTTGAAGATAGGCGAGGCGGCAACTAAAGAGTATCGAACTGACTAGTCCGCATGGAGAACTGGAATGACACTCTATGATGCTTACGGGCGCGAAGTTGATACCGGGATGTTGCGCGAAGAGCAGGCCGCGCCAACGATGGCGGGCGTGCGAAATATATATTCCGTGATGCATCCGTCGATCGGCCTTACGCCGGAACGGCTGACGGGAATACTGCAGCAGGCCGAATTCGGAGACCCGTATTTGTATCTCGAGCTGGCCGAGGAGATTGAGGAGAAGGATCTACATTACCTGGCCGTGCTCGGCACCCGCAAGAACGCGGTTGCGCAGTTGGATCTGATCGTGCGAGCGGCGTCGAGCTCGTCCGACGATCAACGGGCGGCCGCGATGGTGCGCGAGATGATTTGCGACGGACCGATACAGCTCGACAGCGTGCTGTTCGACATCCTCGATGCAGTGGGCAAGGGATTTTCGGCGACTGAGATAATGTGGGATACCTCTGGGAGAGAATGGTTTCCCGCACAGTTGAAATGGCGCGACCCGCGCTGGTTCGCTTTCGATTGGATCTCGGGCGAAGAAATGTTGGTGCGTACGCTGAAGGGCGAAATAATTCCGGTCGAGAGCGACGAGCAGACGCGACTGCCGACTCATTTTGGTGGCAACGGGATGTACGCGTCTATGGGCGCGGGAATCGGAATACAGCCGATGACGGCGCCGCTAGCGCCGTACAAGTTCGTGACTCATATTGCGAAGGCGAAGGCCGGGCTGCCGATCCGAGGAGGCCTCGCGCGGGCGGCCGGGTGGGCATACCTGTTCAAGAACTACGTACTAAAGGACTGGGTAACGTTCACTGAGGTATTCGGGCAACCATTGAGAGTGGGCAAATACCATCCGGGGGCGTCAGAACAGGATAAACAAGCATTACTCAATGCGGTATCACGAATAGGTACTGATGCGGCGGCGATTATGCCGGAGTCAATGGTAATAGAGTTTACCGAGGCGCATCAGGAGGGCAGTTCGGAATTGTATCAGAGCTTTTGTGAGTACCTAGATTCGCAAGTGAGTAAGGCGGTACTCGGACAGACATTGACTACTGAGATGCCTAAGTCGGGAGGATCGCGAGCGGCTGCGCAAGTGCATGAGGGGGTCCGGCGGGACATTCTCAATGCGGATGCGCGGCGCTTGTCGGCGACGCTCGCGCGCGACCTGGTGCGGCCGATCGTCGAGCTGAACATGGGGCCGCAGGCGCGGTATCCGAAGATTGAGCTTGCGCTGCCGGATGACGGCGACGTGAAAGTGTTCGCGGAGGTGGTCGCGATGCTGGCGGATCGAGGGCTGAGAGTCGGGCAGAAGACGATACTTGATAAATTGGGGATCGCGGCGGCGGCCGAGGGGGAGGCGGTGCTGGGGGCGATCAAACAGATGGGGGAAGGGGAGATCACTTAATTTGATGTGGAACCCGCGGTGGGTTTCACGCTTCCTTCGGCAGGGCTGAGCCCTGCACCCAGTATTCAGAAGGGGGGACGTCAATCGCGGCTGGCGAGGTTTGTCGCCAGTCGCTTGCGCTGAGGCGCGTTCAGGTTTTTTTACGGTCTCTTTTTGCTTGGCGGCGGGCGCGGCGGCGGTATTTCATTTCCAGGAAGATGTCGTCGTACACCAATTTTCTGATCGAGAAGCCGGAGGTTGGAAATTTTATTGTGGAGTCGTTGGGGGCGCGTTGGTAGCGGAAGAGTTGGATGCCGTTCCACCAGGTCGGCGAGTGATTGCGCGGGGTGCGGAGATCGAGAATCAGTTTAAAGTTGGAGAGGGCGCGCGCGACGAGATGGTTGGCGGAGCGGGCGGCGCGCTTGTTGGTGTCGTCGATGATGACTACGGCGTCGTCGGCCAGGTGCGGAAGGGCGAGCGCGAGGCCGTCGTACTGATCCTGAAAGGAGTGGCCGCCGTCGTAGAAGTAGGCGCCGATGCGCGCGGGACGCCATGGCGCGGCGGCAAGGAAATCGCGGAAGTCCATGTCGTGGAAGGTGACCTGGCCGGCGGCGGTGTGGGCGTCGAGGGTCCGGCGGAGCGCGTCGGCGGCGCCGTCGAACTGCGAGAAATTGTCGCATGCGAAAATGCGCGCCTTCGGGTTCGAGGTGGCAGCGCCGACCAGGCTCGCCCCTTTGTAGCATCCTACTTCGACGTAAACTTCGCCGGGCTCGAGCGAGGCGACCGCGCAGTTGAGCAGCCGAAGCTTGTTCTCGGTCGCCATCCCGGGGATTTCGGCGAGGATGTGCGAGAGCGATCGATCGACGGGATGAGTCGAGCGGGCGAGACGGCGCGGGTCGGCAAACTCGGGCCATTGCGCGCGGCATCGCTCAAGGAAAGCATCAAAGTTCATTATTTAGTTTCGAGATACAGTGGGAGTCGCGTCACCAGTAGATCTCGGGGCCCATTGGGCCGGCGAGTCCCATGCCGTATGGATTGAACATTTCTTCCTGCTCGTCCATCACTTCCATCTGCTGGGCTTCGAGGTCTTCGCGGGAGATCTCGCCCTCCTTGGCCTGGAATTGTTGGTTGAGCTTCAACTTCTCGAACTGCTGATAATTTTCCTCGCTGCCGATGTACATGCATTTACAATAATTCGGATCGGCCATGTAGTAGTGCAGGTTGCCGGTCCTGCCGACATAGTAGTTGACGTCGAACGGAACCAGCGTCTGCAGCTTTTGCTGACGCTCCGGGGTGTCAGCGGGGAGCATCCGGAAGCCCGCCGCCGAGAGCATCGGCTCGAGTTGCTCGGCCTGCTGCTCGGGGGTCGGCGGGGGCGGCGGCCCCATCGAACTGCATCGCAAGAGCGCGACTGAAAACGCGACGACCACTAAGATGCGAACGATTGAAGTGGCCGGGCGTTGCGAAATTCGTTGGTTGTTCAATTTTTACTTCTCATCAGAATCGGTATGCGGCGAAAAAAAGGGGCGGTCGGCTCGGGCCGCCCCGTCGAGACTCAATCAGGGAACGGAGTTGACCGGGGAGCCGTTGGCGTCGAACAAGGTCAGCGCGCCGACGCCGTCTGAATTGACGGTGAGCGAGGCGCGGGTCTTGCCGTCGTTGCCGAGCAGGGCGAGGCCGGGGCGTCCGTCGGGCGTCATGTCCATCCCGATGCGTCCGCGATGCTCGTCAGCGAGGCGGAGCGTGGGCGTGCCGTCGGGCGCTATGATGATCGAGGCGCGCGGGTTGCCGTCCTTGTCCATCAGGCCGAGGCCAGACTGGCCGTCGGGCGCGACGCCGAGACTGGCTTGCGGCTGCGCGTTCGCATCGAAGAGCACCACGCGGGCGACGCTGTTGGTGAGTCCGATTTCGGCGCGCGGCTTGCCGTCGTGGCCGTAGATGCCAAGCGCGGGGGCGCCGTCGACGCCAACGCCGAGGCCGGCGCGCAGCGTCCCGGTGCCGTCGTAGACCGCGACTTCGGCGACGCCCTTGCGGGTGACGTTGAACTCGCCGCGGGTCTTGCCATGGGAGTCAACCAGCATGAACTTCTGCGCGGTGATCATCCGGGGCGCATTGGCAGCGTCGACGGTGCGGGCGGCGAAGATATGTCCAGACACGGCGCCTCCGATGAACGCGGCGGCGAGAGTCAGGGTCACAAACCCGATTCGCTCTTTGATGGTCATGGTCGCGGTCTCCTTTCCGGTACAGAGGGTTGGGCAAATTTCGGGGTGGAGATTAGCAAATCGGGAAAGGCGGAGGGAGGGCGTCGATCGGGGGAGGAAGATACACTTGATTGAATGTGGAACCCGCGGTGGGTTCCACACCTCCTTCGGCAGGGCTGAGCCCTGCACCCAGTGTCTTTGTGTCATTCTTGAGCGCAGCGAAGAATCCCGGCTCTTGGTCCCTGTTAGAACTGGTTAAAGGGGAAAGGGCGGATCCTCTCCGCGTCCGGTTCCCCTTTCCGAGCGGGAAGGGGTTAGGAGTTAGGTTTTGCGGATCCATTCAATGTCGGCAGGAAGCGGAATCTTGAAAAGCGCGCGGGGAGGTCGGCATCCGTTGGCAGTGCCTCTTTTGTTTGCCCATGACGCAACGGTGCGCCTATCGTCTGGAGACTCCGTAGAGTCGCGAGGCAGGACGAGAACGGTGGCTATTCTTCGAAAAATAGACTGCGTGATGCTCCGTGTGGACGATCTCCCATCGGCGACGGAGTTCTACCAACGGACGCTGGGTTTGGAAGCCCTCTTGTCCGACGAGCACTCGGTCGCTCTCGGGATGCCCGAGACAGACGCCGAGATCGTTCTTCATGACAACTTAGACATCCCGCGCGACTGCAACGTGCACTACCTGGTGGATGACGTGAGTATCGCGGTCGCGGCGCTTGCCGCTGGGGGATGGTCGGTCGTAACACCCCCATTTGAAGTTCAGATTGGCAAGTGCGCTGTCCTGGCTGATTCCGCGGGAAACAAACTGAACCTTCTCGACATGACGAAAGGTCCACTGGACCGCCGCCCGAAAAAGGGCCGGTGATCCGCGCGCGAGGCTGGGAGGGGAGTGAGAGCGGCTTGGGGAATACACTTTATTGAATGTGAAACCCGCGGTGGGTTCCACACCTCCTTCGGCAGGGGTGACCCCTGCACCCAGTATTCGGAAAGAGAAGACGGGACTTCGTCCCTGTTAGAACTGGTTAGGGGCGGAGGGCGATCCTCTCTCCGCGTCCGGTTCCCCTTCCCACCATGGGAAGGGGTTTAGGGGTTACCGATCATCACCGCCATGCTTGTAACCATCATCTCTTCAGCGATTCGCCTACCTACTTAACACTGGGTGCAGGCCTCAGCCCTGCCGAAGGAAGTGGGAAACCCATCGCGGGTTTCACATCCAATAAAATTTCTTTGTTCACGGTGGGGTTGGTTGCTTTAAGCGTGAACAGCAACGGGTTTTCAGGGCTTTTTTCGATGAGCCGTTGGCATCTTTGATGCTCTACCTTTCCGGTGGAGGTATACGACTATGAAATTAAATAAAGGTTTTATGACGGGGTTGATCGGGCTTGCCCTGATGGCGGCGCCGATCACTGCCGCTGCACAGGAGCAAAACAATCGCGGCAGGAGCGACTCGCATCCTGCGGCGCAAGCGCAATCGCACGCATCGGCGGCGCATTCCGAGCGCGCGCAGGCACGACCTAATGTTTCGGAGCATAGGAGCGCGCCTGAGGCGGCGAATCGCAACGCGTCGCGCGAAACGCGCAGCGCTCGTACCGAAACTCGCCAAGCGGAGCCTCAGGCGGCGACTCGCACCGAGAACCGCGCTGAGCGCAATGCGGCCGCAGAGAGTCATAGGGGCGCAACGACCGCGAGTCGCACTTTTAACGAGCACAACGACCGCAACATCAAGACCGGTGCGCCCGTCACGGCTAATGAAGAGAGGGGTGGGAATCGCTCCTACAACAACAGCTACAAAGGATCATACAGCTACAACGGATCGAATGATCACAACTATGGGAATCGTTACTACCGGAATTACGGCGGGCACGAGTACGATCACGATCGTGAGTACGCGGCTGGCGGCTGGGTGATGCCGGAAGGGTACAGTGGCGGAGCATGCGCCTGGGCGCAGCATCTGCGTAACGTCTATCGGCACGACGAATACACCGGGCATCCGGCAGCAGCGTCGGACTTGTTGTGGCAGCTGCATCGCGCGGAGCGGAATTGTGGCGGAGCACGTTACGGGTACAACTGGTAGTTGAGATCGTGATTAGTTGCTGAGTGTGAAGGTATCGCGCGCCTCGCGTTTGCGGGGCGCGCGTTTTTTTGTGGCGAGGGGTTTTTTTGTCGAGAGAGTGATGATGCCGACAACCTAACCCCTAACCCCTTCCCGAGGGAGAGGGGGGACCGGAGAAAGAAGAGGTGGGAAGGGGAAGCGGATTTTGAGAGAGCGGGAAGTGGGATTTTGTGAGCGAAGGAAAGAACGGAAAAGGTGCTTTGCGGAACACTGGAGGAGTTCGGGGGGAACACCACTTGGAGCTATGCTTCGTTTGACAAGTAGTTAACACGCAGCCTGATTACGCCTTCCGGTTTGTTCTCCATCGAGTTGCATCGAGTCGGAAGTCGCACCTCCAGGTGGGCGGAGGAGTGACGTGTGCGCCCGGGCTTGCGAACTGGCGGGATTTTTTCAGTGATTGTTGCGGGCGTGCTTATTGCTGCCGTGGGCGAGGCCTTGCGCGCGGGGGTTGGCGCGACAGCGGCGGATCGGGTGATCGGCCAGATCAATTTCACCAACAACCAGGTTAATTTTGTCGACGCGATCGGAATGGACGCGCCGGCCGGCGTCACGATCGATCAGGCCAACGGTCATGTGCTTGTGGCCGACTCGCAAAATAATCGCGTGATGGGGTGGAAGAGCGCGACGGCGTTCACGGCGGGCGGCGCGGCAGATATCGTGATCGGGCAGCCGGATTTCGATTCGTCGGGATGCAATCAGAATGCGGTGGCGCCGAGTGCGATGAGTCTATGCCGGCCGATCGGAGTGGCGGTCGATTTGGCGCATCGGGTGTACGTCGGCGATGCGCAAAACAACCGGGTGCTGACCTTCGAGGATCCGTTCGCGGCGTTGGCGAGTGTCGGGAATGCGAGCGATTTCGCGGCGGATGCGGTGTTCGGGCAACAGGGGAGCTTTGTGACGAGTGGCGCGAATGAAGGCGGGATCGGCCCCAACAGTCTGAGCAGTCCGCAGGGGGTGGCGCTCGATGCGAGCGGCAATCTGTTCGTGGCCGACGTGGGCAACAATCGCGCGCTGGTATTTTTCTCGCCGTTCCCGATGACCGCGCTGTCGGGGCCGCCGGGGAATTTCGGCGATGCGACCGCGGACGTCGTGATTGGACAGCCCAACCTGGCGAGCGGCGCCTGCAATCGCGGCGGGAGTGCGACGCTCACGAGTCTGTGCCTGACGCCGTTTTTCGGAGTGGGGATTGCGGTCGATGTCGCCGACAATCTGTACGTGCCGGACATCGAGAACAATCGGGCGCTCGAGTACAACGGCCCGTTCGGTTACGGGCAGGCCAACAACTCGAGCGCGGATCTGGTTTTCGCCGGCAACGGCCTCGCGCAGCCGTCGGGAGTCGCGGTCGATACGAACCAGAATTTCTACGTTTCATCGGAGGCGAGCAACCAGGTGTTCGAGTACACGCAGCCGGTGCCGCTGATGACGGCGGAGTTGCTCAACCTTCAGATCGGGCCCGGCGCGCAGAATCCGAACGCGGCGTCGCTGCAATTTCCGATGGGGCTCGCGATCGACGCGGAAAATAATCTCTACGTTGCCGACCAGGCGAACAACCGGGTGCTCGAGTTCAATGAATTCGGCGCGCCGGGCAACGCGGTGGCCAACGGCGCGGGCGGACAGATCGATCGGGCGCATAACGGGATGAACTTCGTCGATGCAATTGGCGTGAATTCGCCCGGCGGGATCGCGGTGGACGCGACCTCGCAGCCGCCGCTTCGTCATCTCTATGTCGCCGATACCGCCAACAATCGCGTGCTGGGATGGAGCGACGCATCGGCGTTCGTCGCTGCGCAGCCGGCCGATATCGTGATGGGGCAGACGGACCTGTTCTCGTACAAGTGCAATAACGGCGTCGCGGCAAGCGACGTGGGCGGACTCGGCGCGGACAGCCTGTGCGGTCCGGCGCGGATGGTGGTCGATGCGGCGGGAAATCTGTACGTCGCGGATTCGGGCAACAACCGCGTGCTGGTGTACAACACGCCGTTCAACGCGGCCAGCGGCGAGCTGGGCGCGGGCGACGGGATCGCGGATTTCGTCTATGGACAAGGGGGCGCGTTCACGACGCGGAGCTGCAACCCGGCCGGCAGCAATGCGACGACCTTGTGCAATCCGTCGTCAGCGGCGATCGACGCGGCGGGTAACATCTATATAGCGGACGCTGGGAACAACCGGGTGCTCGAGTTCGCGCCGGCGGGGATTCCGCCGACGCCGTCGGATGCGATCGCGAGCCGCGCATACGGGCAGGCGGGAATTACGGATTTTGCCGACACGGTATGCGCCAACGGCGTGAGCGGGAATCCTCCGGCGAGCAATCACGGGATGTGCAATCCGGGTGGCGTGGCGCTTGACGGGTCGGGGAATCTGTTCGTCGCCGACACCGGCAATAACCGGGTGATCGAAATCGACGCGCCGCTTTCGGGAACGCAGAATGCCTCGCGGGTGTTCGGGCAGGGCGGCGACTTCACAGCGTCGGGATGTAATCGCGCGGCGATGGCGCCGAATGCGTTCACGCTCTGCGCGCCGTCGGGTCTGACCCTGGACCTGTTCGGCGACCTGTGGCTTGCGGACGTGAATAACGATCGCGTACTCGAATACGTGCCGCCGTTCAGTTCGGATACAGCGGCGGTCGCGGCGATAGGGCAGGGGGACGGCGGCAATTTGACTACCGCGGGATGCGATAATGGAATCGCGCCGGCGGATCTGTTCGGGCTCGGTGCGGACAGCTTGTGTGCGCCGGCCGCGGTGGCGGTCGATGCCAACGTCGATCTCTACGTGGCGGACACCAATAACAATCGCGCGATGATCTATGACGCGATACTGGCGACGCCGACTCCCACCGCGACCGCATCGGCGACCGCTACCGGCACCCCTTCGCCCACTGCGAGCGCGACGATGACCGCGACCGCAACTGCAACTGTGACGATGAGCGCAACCCCGACCGCTACTGCGACCATGACCGCCTCGCCAACCCCGACGCCAGCCGCGGGCGGCAAACTGCAGGTGCGTCCGAAGTCGCTAAAGT
>DATNLS010000127.1:0-5780 GCA_035602775.1 Candidatus Acidiferrales bacterium
TTGTGCTCGAGGGCGCCTTCGAGAATATAGGTGATGATCTCCATGTCGCGATGCCCATGAGTCGGGAAACCGGCGCCGGGACGGACGCGATCTTCATTGATGACGCGTAGCGTGCGAAATCCCATCTCTGCTGGGTCGTAGTAGTCGCCGAATGAGAACGTGTGGCGGCTGTCGAGCCAGTCGATTTTCGTGCGGCCGCGCTCGGCCGACTTGCGCGGAGTAATCATTGTAGCTGCGTCCTCAGGCCGCCTGGGCGGCCGGCTTCATCTTGAGCCGAATCGGCATGTGCTTGATTCCGCCGACGAAGCTCGAGCGCAGGCGCTCGACCGGGCCGGCGAGCTCGACATAATCGAGACGCTGCGCCAGCTGGCTGAAAATAATTTTCAGCTCGAGCCGCGCGAGGTTCGCGCCGAGGCAGAAATGCTCGCCGATGCCGAACGCGATATGCGGATTCGGATTGCGGCTGATGTCGAACTTGAACGGATCCTTGAAAACTTCCTCGTCGCGATTCGCCGACGGATAGAACAGGCACACCGATTCGCCGGCTTTGATCTTCTGCCCGCGAATCTCGGTATCCTCGGTCGCGGTGCGCGCGAACTGGATGACCGGCGTCGTCCATCGCACGATCTCCTCGACCGCCGAGTCGATCAGCGCGGGATTGCGCTTGAGCTTCTGCCATTCGCCAGGATTGTCGATGAAGGCCTGCAGCCCGCCGGTGGTCGCGTTGCGCGTGGTCTCGTTGCCGGCCACGACCAGCAGGAAAAAATAGGAGAGCATCTCGAATTGCGGAATCGGCTGGCCATTGACCGTGCCGTTGGCGACGATGCTGGTGATGTCCTCGGTCGGATGCTTCATGCGCGACGCGACCATCTCGCTGAAATACTGAAACAGGCCCAGCCGCGAACGATCCATCGTTTCCTGCGCGCTGGTGCCCGCTTGGAACTCGGGGTCGCCGCCGCCAATCGTCTCGTTGGTCCAGCGGAACAGTTGTTCCCAATCCTTATGCGGAACGCCGAGCAGCTCCGCGATAACGGCGAGCGGAATCTTCGACGATACGTCGGTGACGAAATCGCAAACGTCGCGACCGGTCACGTCGTCGAGCACCTCGCGCGTGATGTTCTCGATTTCCGGCCCGAGCGGACTCACGCCGCGCGGCGTGAAATTGCGGCTGACGACCACCCGATATTCGCCGTGGTCGGGCGGATCCATGTCGAGCAGATGGCGGAACGGCGGCGTCGGACTGTCCTCGAACCCCTCCTCGTTGACGAATATCAGCAGGCGCGGACCGTTGAGGAATAGCCGCGGCTGCTTGGAAATCTGAATGATGTCGGCGTGCTTGGTAATCGCCCAGAATGGGTCGGTCTTAGGATACTCGCACCAGAAAACCGGCTTATGCTTGCGCAGGTAGGTCCACTCGCGATGAGGGTAGCCGTTTTTCATGTAATGGTCGGGACCGATGATGTTCAACGATTCAAGTGATAGGGCCTGCTCATTTTCCATTGGCGAGTATCTCCGCGATGCCGGGTCGATCCGTCTCAATCCGCATTCTGACTTGTCGGGCGCATTGAGTCATCTAGTCGTCACTGACCGAGATTGCCTGCCGCGGGCACACCCGGGCCGCGAGCTTGAGCTTGTCGCGCATGCGCTCGGGCGGATTGTCCATCAACAGGTGACTCTTGTCATCGTCGCGCACTTCGAACACTTCCGGCGCCGCTTCCTGGCATTTCATATTCCCCTCGCACAGTTTCAGATCGACCGTGACTTTCATCCGACTCGTCTCCTTTCCACGAAATGCGCGCGACGAACCGAATCATATAAGAGGATGGTTGTTGCGCCTAGGATCGCGATCGTGGCAAGTGCGCGACTCATTTCGAGCTTACCACTCACGCGATCGCACTCGTTTTTGACGCATCAATTTGTCGGCTCAGTATGACTTCTAGATAGCAGACGGCATCATTACCGCAATTCGTGTGCTTTAAAGAACACACGCTTTCGCAACAATCCTTGCGCCACGACCTCCCTTCCTGCGATACCGAGAGTCACATTGGTTCTCTCGAGATCGCATCCTGGAGAATATGAAATGGCTTACGACCTGATTATCAAGCACGGAACGGTTATCGACGGCACCGGCGCGTTTCGCCGACGCGCCGACGTCGCGGTCAAGGACGGAAAGGTCGCGGAGATCGGAAAAGTTACCGACAGCGCCACGGAAACGATCGATGCGTCGGACCTGATCGTCGCGCCCGGCTTCGTCGATCCGCATACTCACTACGACGCGCAGATCTGCTGGGACCCCTTGGTCAGTTGCACTTCGTGGCACGGCGTTACGACCGTCATGATGGGAAATTGCGGCGTGGGTATCGCGCCGTGCAAGCCCGCGGCGCGCGAAGTGGCTGCGTGGGACCTGGTCAACGTCGAGGCGATTCCGTTCGAGGCGCTGTCGAAGGGGCTGACGTGGGAGTGGGAGACATTTCCGGAATTCATGGCGGCGGCCGAGCGGCGCGGCGCGGGAATCAATTTCGCGTTCCTGGCGCCGCTGACTCCGTTCCGGCATTACGTGCTCGGCGACGAGTCGATGGAGCGCGAGGCCACGCCCGGTGAAACGGCGCGGGTCGCGGCGTTGCTGCGCGAGGCGATGGATGCCGGCGCCTTCGGATTTTCCACGACGACCCTGCCGCAGCATATCGGCTACCAGGGGCGTCCGCTCGCGTGCCGGCTGGCGTCGAGCGACGAGCTCAAAGCTTATGCGAACGTCCTGCGTGACGCGGGCCGCGGCGCGATCGAAGTGGCGCTCACGCGGCGTGCGGGACGGATGTCGGAGGACGAGCAGGGATTGCTGGAATTTCTGCTCGACGAGAGCATGCGCCCGGTCACCTGGCTTGCGATGGCGAGCCGTCCCGACCGGCCCGAGGCCAGCGAAGATACTCTGCGGCGCCTCGAGCCGCTGATCAAACGCGGCGGTGTGCCGCAGATTCTGTGCAAGCCGTTCGTGGTGCAGATGGATTTGCGCAATCCGTTTTCGTTCGCCGACATGGAGCTGTGGGGACCGGTGTTCAATCAGCCGCTCGAACGGCAGAAGGAGTTTTACCGCAATCCTCAATTTCGCGGCGCGTTTCGCGAGGAGCTCAAGCGGCCGCATCTGTTCCAGGGCAAATGGAATCGGGTCGAGGTGCTCGAGACCGCGAGTCTCACGCTCAAACACTATGAGCGCAAAACCGTCGGCGAAATCGCCGAGCAGCGCCACGAGGATCCGCTCGACACGTTCTTCGACCTCGCGCTCGAGGACGATCTGAATATCCAGTACACGATGCAGCAGTATCACGATGAAGGAATTCAGCGGCTGATTGCGGACCCGCGCACCATGATCGGACTGTCCGACGGCGGCGCCCACGTCAACATGCTGTGCGACGCGGGCTATTGCACCTACTTGCTCGGCACCTGGGTGCGCGAGCGGCAGGCATTGACACTGGAAAACGCAGTCAAGCGAATCACGTCGGAACCGGCGGACTTCTTCGGAATCAAGGATCGCGGCCGGCTCAAGGTCGGGCTGCCCGCCGACGTCGCGATATTCGACGAGCGCAAGATTGGGTCGGCCAAGCGCGCGCGCATGCAGAACGATTTGCCCGGCGGCGGCCGCAGGCTCGTGATGCCGGCAGAGGGCGTCGAATACACCATCGTCAACGGCGACGTGCTCTACGAGCATGGGCATCATTCGGGCTACCTGCCTGGGCAGATTCTGAGGTCAGGCGCGCAGTAGTCAGACTAGTTCGATCGGATGCTCGCGACGCGCGACGACGCGGCCGACGATCGCGGCCTCGCGATGCCCGCATCCCTGAAGCTCGGCGATCAGTTCGAGCGCCTGGTTGTCGGGAATCGCGATCAGCAATCCGCCCGAGGTCTGCGGATCGAAGGCAATCGTCGCGATCTCGTCCGAGACTTCGTCGGAGATGCGAACGCTCGGCGCGTAGTACTCGCGATTGCGCTCGCCGCCGCCGGGAATCATGCCGGCACGGCATTGCTCGAGCACTCCGGGCAGTAGCGGCAGGTCGGATTCTTCGAACACGAACGTAACGCCGCTGCCCTCGGCCATCTTGAGCGCATGACCGGCGAGCCCGAAGCCGGTGACGTCCGTCGCCGCGTGAACATCGTACTTCAGCATCGCGGATGCCGCAGCGGCGTTGAGCTGGATCATCGAGCGGACGGCGGCCTGATAAGCGTCGTCGCCGAGCGCGTCGCGCTTGAACGCGGTCATCAAAATTCCGGTGCCGAGCGCCTTGCTGAGCACGAGCGCGTCGCCGGCTTGCGCGCCAACGTTGCGCACGATTCGCCGCGGATCGATTACGCCGGTGATCGCCATCCCGAATTTCACTTCCTCATCGGCGACCGTGTGACCGCCGACGATCACGACGCCAGCCTCGCGTGCCTTCTCGGCGGCGCCGCGCAAAATATCGGCAAGCATCTCGCCCGGTAATCCGCTCTGCGGCCAGCATACGATGTTGAGCGCGGTGCGCGGCACTCCGCCCATCGCATAGACGTCCGACAGCGCGTTCGCGGCGGAGATTTGTCCGTAGGTGAAAGGATCGTCTACTACCGGCGTAAAAAAATCGACGGTGTTGACGATCGCGATCTCGTCGGAAAGACGGAACACTCCAGCGTCGTCGCCCGTGGATATTCCGACGAGCAAATCAGGATGGCTCGGCAAATCGAGCCGCGCGAGGACTGCAGAGAGGTCCGCCGGACCGAGCTTACCGGCTCAACCCGCAGCCTTGCACCGCGCCGTCAGGCGAATGAGATCGCCCCGCGAGGGATTATTGTCCTTATTCTTGGACATCGCGGGTATTGTCGCGCATCGCAGAGGCGATGTCAGCGGGGGCGCAGGCGGCGAGTGTCCCCGACTCTTGTCGTCACGCCGATGTGGTCGAAGTGATCGAGCAGCGCGATTGCGAATTTGCGCGACGCGCCTAGTAGATCACGGAAGACTGCGGCTGTGATTTCCGCGTGAGTCTCGAGATACTCGACGAGGCGATCTTTTGCGGCGTCGGCGGCGGCGCGGCTGAAATAAAGATCGGTCGCTATTTTGTCGATTCGGCCTTCGCGTTCCATCGCGAGTAGCACGGTTCTCAGGTGCGGGAGTTGGCCGGCGGGAATCTTCAACGCTTCTGCGAGTTGCTTGAGATCCGGCGGCTGGAACTGCGCGCTGGTCAGCACCGCTTCGATCCGCGCGCCGAGCGTTTGTGCGTCGCCGCCGAGTTGGACCCGATGACTCCTCAGCCTCAGCACACTTTCTTCGCGCACGATTGCGGATTCATGGCCGAGGCGATCGACGATCGGACGGAATGCGCGCGCGCCGATTTCGTACGGCAGCCGCGTCCGCAGCGCTTCCATCTCAAGGCCCGCCGACAGCGGCTCACTTTTGTGATGCGTCGCGAGCGCATCGAGCGCAAAGCGCTTCAGCTCCTCCCACTTGGTTCGCGTGGTGAAAGCTTCTTCGTCGCCGACCGATAGCTTGACGAAGGGCGGCGCCTGACGCAGCGCTCCAGCGGCCTCCGCGTCAGGAATATTCATGAGAGTTGCGATCCTGGTCGGGCCGAGTGCGAAACTCTCCTGCAGATTGATCAGCGCTTCGAGCGCGTTGGCGCCGGTCGAATCTTTGAGCCTCCTGAGATTTGCCCGATAGGTCTCGATCGGCTTGCGGATGCGGCGGCCGAGCGGATTCAACACGATGCCGCCGCCGAGTGTACGCGAATTGGTCTCGTCGCGGATGACGAAGCGATCGCCCG
>DATNLS010000099.1:0-7096 GCA_035602775.1 Candidatus Acidiferrales bacterium
AATCGTCTACATGCCGCCCGATCCCAATCCGCCGCCGCCCGACGAATGGAACCTGCTGCCCGATCCGACCACGGGCCAAGTCGACGTCTATCACAAGGGTGGCTACGTCGGCTCCGTCACCGGCAACGAGCCCGCCGACCAGGACCCCCCAATCCCGCATCCAGTTCAACCCGCGGAACCCGCAGACTGACAAAAAAGTCCAAACAGGGACGAGGTCCCGCATCTTTGTCTTAATTCTAAGGTGCAGGGTTTAACCCTGCCCAAGGAAGCGTGAAACCCACGGAGGGGTTTCACTACAATAGAGTTCCTTCACTCCTTCACTCCTTCAACAAATTCCGCGCGATCACAACGCGCTGGATCTGCGACGTGCCCTCGTAAATCTGCAGTAGCTTCGCATCGCGCATCAGTTTCTCGACCGGGTACTCCTTCATGTACCCATACCCGCCGAAGATCTGCACCGCGTCGGTCGTGATTCGCATCGTCGCGTCGGCGCTGAAGGCCTTCGCATACGCCGAAATCGTGTTGGCACCCTCGCCGCGATCGACCAGCCACGCCGCCTTGTACGTCAGCAATCGCATCGCTTCGATTTCGATCGCCATGTCCGCCATCATGAACTGGATCGCCTGGAAGTTTGCGATCGGCTGCCCGAACGCATTGCGCTGCTTGGAGTACTTCAGGCACTCGTCGAGCGCGCGCTGCGCGATCCCAACGGCGATCGCGCCGATCTCCGGCCGGCTATGATCGAACGTCGCCATCGCGTACTTGAAGCCCTCGCCCTCGCGCCCGACCAGCGCGCTGGAAGGGATTCGGACGTCTTCATAAAAGATTTCACCGGTGTCGGCCGCGCGCTGCCCGAGCTTGCCATGCATCCGGTTGCGCGTGATTCCCGGCACGTTCGACGGAAACACGAAGCACGAGATCCCGCGATGCTTGAGGCGCTTGTCCGAGGTCGCAAAGGTGACGTACCAGTCGGCGCGCGAGCCGTTCGAGATGAAGTGCTTGGTGCCGTTGAGGATGTACTCGTCGCCCTCGCGCCGATACGTCGTGCTCATCGCGGCGACGTCGGAGCCCGCGCCCGGCTCGGTTATCGCGAATGCGCAGAACGTCAGCTTCTTGATCAGCTGACCGAGGTAAGTGCGCTTCTGCTCGTCGTTGCCTGCGATCAGAATCGGCAGCGTGGCGAGGTCGTTGGCGCCGACCGCGTTCGAGATTCCCGCGCATCCGTAGTTCAGCTCCTCGACGATCAGGCTGGTGTCGAGCACGCCGAGTCCCGGGCCCCCAAGTTCCTTCGGCACGCCGAAGTTCATCAAACCGGCCGCGAACGCTTTCTCGCAAACGTCGACCGGAAAAATTTCCTTCTCGTCGTATTCGCGGGCGCGCGGAATTATTTCCTGCTCGGCAAATTTATGCGCCAGTTGTTTCAGCTCGCGCTGTTCGTCGGTCAAATCAAAACCAAGCATCGTGATATTCTCCCGTGTTCGATCGTCGCAAATTGGTGTTAACCGACCGCGCGATGCAATGAAAGAGCCGACGTGCCTCGTTTCGATTCGCCTTGAAAAACCGCGCGCATGCGGATACCACGGTAGATGAGTTTGACTCTCAAGGAGATCCACGATGTCGATTACTGTGATCGCGAAATTGAAAGTGCAACCCGGAAAGGAAGCCGAGTTCGAAGAGGCCGGCAAGCAAATGATCGCGACGGTGAAAACCGCCGAGCCCGGCACCCTCACTTACATCCTGCACAAGAACACCAAGGACCCGACCGAATTCGTCTACTACGAGGTTTACCAGGACCAGGCCGCATTCGAGTCGCACGGCAAGACCGATCACATGAAAGCGTTCGGCGGAAAAATCGGCGCGCTGCTCGCTGGCCGTCCCGAGATCGCGATTCTCACCGAGGTGGCCAAGAAGTAGCTACTCGACGATTGTTCCCCTTATCTCAAGGGAAGGGGTCAGGGGTTTAGGTTGCCGAGGACGCGCACGATTTTATACTTAAAGTAATGCTTTAGATTAGCTTTCCATGCCTTCCATTCTCGCGATCCTCGGCGGCCAACCCCTTCGCACCCACCCCTTCCCGGCGTGGCCGGTTTTCGACGCTCGCGAACGCGAGCAGCTCGAAGATGTCCTCACGTCGTCAAGGTGGGGCGGCTATCCAAGCCCCAATCGCAAGGCCAGTGAGTTCGCCGCCGCATTCTCCTCGTATCAGGGCAGTCGCTTCGCTATCCCGACGACGTCCGGCACCAGCGCCCTCGAGGTCGCGCTCAAGGCACTCGGCATCGGCGCCGGCGACGAAGTCATCGTCCCTGCAATCACGTTCGCCGCGACGCCGTATGCTGCGGTCGCATGCATGGCGCGTCCGATCTTCGCCGATGTCAGCGCCGCCAACGCATGCATCGACCCCGAATCCGTCGCGCGACTCATTACGCGCCGCACCAAAGCGATCATGCCGGTCCACTACGGCGCGTCGATCGCCGACCTCGACGCACTCGCGGACATTTCGCGCGCGCATTCCATCCCCCTAGTCGAGGATTGCGCTCACGTCCCCGGCGCCCAGTTCCGCGACCGCGGTGTCGGCACCCACGGCAGTCTCGGATGCTTCAGTTTTCAATCCTCGAAGCCGATGACCGCGGGCGAAGGCGGGATGATCACGACCAACGACCCCGACCTCGAGCAGCGATGCCAATCGCTCATCAACTGCGGACGCCGACGTCCCACTGACGACTTCGAGGGCCCGCTGATGGGCGCGAACTACCGCATGACCGAATGGCAATGCGGAATTCTGCTCGCGCAACTCGAGCGCCTGCCCGAGCAGATCGAGCACAAGAGCCGCGCCGCTGCGCGCCTGCGCGAAGGACTTGCCAGTATCGAGGGTCTAACGCCAATCGCGCGCGATCCTCGCGTCACGCGCGAAGTAATTTACGCATTCGTATTTCTGGTCGACGAATCCGCGCTCGGAGTCTCGCGCAACCGGTTCGTCCGCGCACTTCGCGCCGAGGGAATTCCATGCGGCGTCGCCAACGATCCGGTCTATCGTTCCGCTCTATTCCCGCGCGAGTCCGCCGCCTATCGCAAAGCGTGTGAACTGGCCGGCGCAAATCCTGACAGCGCAACGATCGATTGTCCGGTGGCCGAACGCCTGTTCGAGCACGTGATGGTGTCGATCCCGCACGAATGCCTGCTCGGCGACGACCGCGACCTCGACGACATCCTCGCCGCGGTCGGGAAAGTGGCTTCCAGAGCCACCGAGCTAGCTGCAGCGAAACTCGAAAAATCGAGGTAGCATGAGTCCCCTGTTCGCTGGCGCCGCGCGCGTGAAACTCGATCCGCCCAGTGGGCTTGCGATGCTTGGGTATGGCAATCGCGTCGGCCGCAACGCCGGCATCCACGACGACCTCGCCGCGCAGGCGCTCGTGCTCGGCGACGGCATAAACAAGCTCGCGATTGTCGGCGTCGATCTGCTTGCGGTCGGGGTTCGCATCGCCGACGACATTCGCGAGCGCGCCGCCGCCAGCACCGGCATTTCCGCCGATTCGATCCTCGTTTGCGCCACGCACACGCATTCCGCACCCGCCTTCAACATCTTCGCGACGCCGCGCGCCGACGCCAATCCGGCCGAAGGCCGCGACCTCGAATGGGAACGCTCAGTCCCGGGAAAGATCGCCTCTGCGATCATTCAGGCGCACAACAATCTCGAACCGGCGACGCTCCGCGCCGCCAGCGCCTCGTTCACGCTTGGAACCAATCGTCGACTGATACGCCCCCACCGGCAGGTCCAGATTGCCGCGAACCGCGCCGGTCCCGTCGATGCCGAGGTCCAGGCTTTGGGCGCCTATCGCGCGGACGGGACTCCGCTCGCATTCCTGATGAACTATCCATGCCACGGCGTCGTGCTGTGCGAGGACAACCTGCTCTACTCGCGCGACTGGCCCGGCTTTGCGATGGATGAAATCGAGGGCACGGCTGCTCCCGTCGGCAGCGACCGACCAGTTTCGATTTTTGTCCAAGGCGCGACCGGCAATATCGATCCGCGCAGCCGCGGTAACTTCGAAGTTGCCGAACAGCACGGCCGCGCGATGGGCCGCGGCGCCTTCGAGGCGCTCGCTCACGCGCCTTCGCTTACCAACTCGCGAATTGCTGCGCGTAGAATCCCGCTGACACTCAAACTCAAAGATATCAGCGCCGACCTCGCCGTCGCGCGCGCTTGCGCCGGCCAGACCCAGACTTCGCTCGACAACCATCGCGGTGGCGACGGTTACCAGTTAAAGCGCCTGCGCGACCATCACGCGCAATCCCTGTCGGCGCTGGCCGCTCTGGAAGCCCTCGAGGAGCAAGATCGTCGCGACCGCCGGGTTGATCTGGCGCGCCGCGAACTCACCACCGCCATGACCATCGCGGCGATCGGCAATCTCGCGATCGTCGGCATCCCCGGCGAACTTTTCGTCGAACTCGGCCTCGCCATACAGGCAACGCCGTACTTCGCGCAGACTTTTGTCGCCGGCTATTGCAACGACTTGATCGGATACATTCCCACCCGCGCCGCATACGCCCAAGGCGGCTACGAAGTCGATACCGCGCGAATTGCGGCCGGCAGTGGCGAGACGATCGTCGACACCAGTCTCTCCGCGCTCGCCGCGATCCGTGCGTAGCGTGCGTGAGATCCAGCATCGCGAACTTCTTCAGATGCTCTCGTCCGGCGCGCAAATCGTCGACGCACTGCCGTCGCACGAGTACGAAACCGCACACATCCGCGGTGCGATTCACATTCCCGTCGGTCACATCCTGCGCGACGCACCCAAGTTGCTCGACCGCACGCGCCCGATTGTTGTCTATTGCCGCGATTCGTTGTGAGACCTCAGCGCACGGGCTGCGGCGCAGCTCGAAGTCCTCGGCTTCAAAGACGTGCGGCACTACTTCCGCGGCAAGGCCGATTGGATCGTCCGCGGATTGCCCACCGACCCGCCAACTCCGCTCTCAGAGCGGATGCGGGCGCTTCGATATTTTGTAAACAACCTGGCGCCTAGCCTGCGTTCATTCTGGATTCACCACTCTGATCGCGTGCGCATCGACGAATTCATGCGCGACGATCTGGTCCGGTTCGGCCCCGAAGACAATGTCCCACCAGCTTCTCTGGATTCGCCGACGCCGCGCGCGGTCGTGCTCGACTCCAATGGCGTCCTGCTCGGCGCAATCGAACAATCCGATTCCGCGCCCCGAGCGCTCGATGCGATGAATCCGAATCCGCAAACAATCCGCCCCGACATGACGCGGCGACTCGCGACGAAACTGCTGAAGTCGAATCCCTATTTAATCGTTACCACCGGGAAAGGAAGATACCTGGGACGCCATGTCTCTACCTGACTTTCTATCGCTCGATTACTCCGTCACTCGAGATATCCAGGTGGTACGCCGCCTCACTTCTGAGTTCTTCCGGATGTGCGCGGTAGTACTCGACCTGCGGCGCGCCGGCAAGCGTACTCATCACACTTGCAGTATCGGCAGGCTCGAAGCCCAGGTGCGGAAAGAAACCGGCCGCGTCCTTGGTGAACAGATACAGATGACGCGCGCCACGCGTGTGCGCGGCCTTGCGCGCGGCCGCCACCAATGCGGCGCCGATTCCGCGACCGCGCATCGATTCATCCACATACAGGGAGCGGAGCAGCGCCGCGTCGATTTTCGACTCGACTCCGATCACTCCGACCGCTTCGTCGCCGACGTACGCGACGATGTAACACGCGGCCGGCCACTCGATTCCGTCCGTATCCATCCCGGCCCGCGCGAGCATCGCGCACACCCGCTCGAGGTCGCGCGTCTGCTCGACTACCAGTTCGCCAGCGCGATGCTTGCGGATCGCCATGCTGTCCGCGAACTACTTTTTCGGCGGCGGGAAAAGCTGCACGCCGGCTTCGTCAACCACCGTGATCGCCTTGACCGGGCACGAACGCGCCGCCGAGATGATTACCGAGTCGCCGGCGCCCGCCGCGTTGATGACTTCGGACTTGCCCTCGCTGTCGAGTTGAAACACGGCCGGCGCCGTTTCCACGCAGTCGCCGCTGCCGATGCATCGAGTCTTGTTCACCGTGATTGAAAGCTTCGCCATCGCTACCTCCGCTCTATGAATGAACAATAGAATCCACACCAGGCGCAGCGCAATTGAATCCTCACGCGACGCGGCTAATACTCATTCGCGATGAGCCAGATTGCAGGCACCGGGATCGACGTCATCGAAGTCGATCGCATCGAGCGCGCGCTAACGCGGCCCGCGACAGGTGAGCGCTTTCGCGCGCGCGTTTTCACTCCGGGCGAGATCAAGTATTGCGAGTCGCGCGGGCTTCCCCGCTACCAGAGCTATGCGGCGCGTTTCGCTGCCAAGGAAGCGACCATGAAGGCATTAGGCACGGGATGGAACCGCAACGTCGGATGGGGCGAAATCGAAGTTGTGCGCGAGCGCGGCAAAGCACCGACCATCGCGCTATCTGGCAAGGCCGCCGCCTTCGCCAAGAGAAAACAGATCACGCGCTTTCACCTAAGCATCACGCACACTGCCGCGCAGGCGATAGCGCATGTGATTGCGGAGACCCAGGAACCTAACCCCTAACCCCTTCCCTCAAGGGAAGGGGAACAAGAAATAGAGATTTACTTGGCCGACGGCGCTGCCGCTGGCGCCGGAGCTTTTGCCAGGTACAACGGGGCGGGACGGTTGAGTTGCTCGAAGCTGAAATCGCTCAGCGAGTAGACTGCTTTGCTCGCGCTGGAGGTCGCGTAGTATTCCGTTCGCTGTGCCGGTTCGCCGGGAATTGGCGGGGCCGTCGGCTTGACGCTGATCTTAGCGAGCTTGACCTCGCCAAGTTCTTTGCCGTCCTTGCCGATGAGCGTGATTTCGACCGCTGGGTTATCGAGCCCGAACGGCTGCGCACTTGGCATCGGATCGGCGACGATCGATTCGCCCTTCAGATCACGCAACAGATTGAGCACCCGCTCGACGACCAGGAGATCGGCCTCCGAGGTCTTGCCGCCGGCTATAACGTCCCATTTGCCGGCCGGCGCGCGCTTGAGCGTAAATTCGCCGTCGCTGTTTTTGATCTTGACCGTGTCAACC
>DATNLS010000090.1:0-3459 GCA_035602775.1 Candidatus Acidiferrales bacterium
GAGGTCGTGATGAGCCACCGGGCATTCGTGATCGCGTATCTGCCGATGCGGTCAGAATGGGAGAACGTGCGCGAGGTCGCATCGCAGGGCCCGATGATGGTGCTGATCGCGCTGTACCTCTGGATTCGCGCCTACGATTTAATTTTCGATTTGCCGCCCGCCGCCGCGCGCCCGCAAAAGGTGTCAGATACGAAACATCGCATAGCGGTTCGTCCGGACTCCACCGCGCGCGATGTCGCCGCAGCCGCCAAGTAAGTTTTCAGAATGGTGGCGACGGTAGGAGTCGAACCTACGACACTGCGGATATGAGCCGCATGCTCTGACCAACTGAGCTACGTCGCCACCGGGAATCGTCAAATGTAGCGTGAGCGCGCAAGGCGCGAAAGACCGCGCGCCGTTCGATTCAGCGCAGCGGGATGCTGCGGGTCTTCACCGACCTGTTGCCGCGCTGAACCTGATAGAGCACGCCTTCGGTGAACTCGATGCAGGTCAGCTTGCCGCCGTACACCAGGCCCGTGTCGATGCCGAGCTTGTACGGCAAGTCGATCATCACGCCGCGCATCGGAGTGTGGCCGAAGACGACGGTCGCATCGATTTTGTGCGGATTAAAAATGAACTCCTGGCGAATCCACAGCATGTCCTCGGTCTGCTGCTCCTCGAGCTGGCGCGTCGGCATGATGCCGGCGTGGACGAACAGGTAGGGCGGGCGCAGGTAGCTGGTGGCGAGGCGATTCATGAAGCCGAGATGCGCATCGGGCAGGCGCGCGAAGGTGTCCTCGAGGTCCTCCTCGTGCACGCCGTAGCTGTCGAGCGTCGCGATGCCGCCGTTGAAGAGGAACGACTCGCCGTAATTTCCCGGCATCCCGAGAAACGACATCATCATGTCCTCGTGATTGCCCTTCAGGAACACGCACTCGGCGTTGCCGCGCTCGAGATCCAGCGCCAGCTCGATCACGTCTCGCGCCGAAGGGCCGCGATCGACGTAGTCGCCGACGAAGACCACGGTGTCGCCCGCGGCCGGCGCGATCGACTTGAGAATCGCGGCCAGCTCGTCGGGGCATCCGTGGATGTCGCCGATCGCGAACAGGCGTCCTTCGGTTTTCGATTTTCCCTTGGCCGACATAGACAGGTTGGCCTCAGTCTCAGTTAATCCGCGGCTTCGAGTTGCCGTTCTGGATCAAATCGATCAACGACTTGCGGTCTTCGATTATACGACGCGCAGCGCTGTAAGGATTCAGCTTGCCCGCGCGAACTTCGCCAAGCACGCCCGGTGCGCCGCCCTCGGCGACCGCGCGCGCGGCGCGTTCCTCGAGTTCGGCGGACAGCACTTCGACAAACTCGCGCGTGCGGCGCTCGGACTCGCGCGCCGCGTCGACGTGCTCGCGCAGGTAGTCGCGATGCTTCCCGATCGCATCGACCACCGCGTCAACGCCCTTGTCGGCCGCGGCCTGCGTCAGCAAAACGGGCGCGCGCCATCCGTCGCCCGCGCGCAAGTGCACGCTCAGTTCCAGCTCGGCTTTGACCCGGTCGGCGCCTTCGCGGTCGGCCTTGTTGACGACGAACACGTCGGCGATTTCGTTGAGCCCGGCCTTCATCACCTGCACGCCGTCGCCGGCCTCGGGCACGGTGACTACCACGGTGGTGTCGGCCAGGTCCATGATCGAAAGCTCGGTCTGTCCCACGCCGACGGTCTCGATAATGATGACGTCGGAGCCGTAAGCATCGAGCAGTTTGACGATTTCGCGCGCGGCGCGGCTGAGCCCGCCGTGGCTGCCGCGCGACGCGAGGCTGCGGATATACACGCCGGCGTCCTTGTAATGGTCGGTCATGCGGACGCGATCGCCGAGCACGGCGCCGCCGGAAAAGGGGCTCGACGGATCGATCGCGAGGATCGCGATCTTTTTGCCGATCGCGCGATACTTGGCGATCAGGCGGTTGACGAGCGTCGATTTTCCCGCGCCCGGCGGCCCAGTGATCCCAACCACCTGCGCGCGGCCGGTCTTCGGGTAGATTCGCTCGATGATCGCGCTCGACTCGGGCGCGCGATTCTCAACCATCGTGATCAGTTGCGCCAGCGCGCGCATCTCACCGGCGTCGAAACGCGTGAGCAGAGCGTCCAGCCGCATATTTTTGGCATCGGGAGTCGGCGCAGACTCGGCCGGATGATGTCGTGATTCAACAGGCATACGAGGTTGTCCAATCATGATAGCGGCTGGAGATCGCGTGGCGCAACAAAAGCTCCGCGCGGACTACCGGATGGGCGGAAGGAAGGAACTTTATTTTTAGTAAAACCCGCCGTGGGTTTCACGCTTCCCTGGGCAGGGGTGACCCTTGCACCCAGTGATAAGACAAAGATGCGGGGCTGCGACCCTGTTAGAATCCTTCGTTGGAAGAGGGTGGTGGTTCTGCGTCATGCAGGTCCTTCACATAGTAGTGTGCGCGATCCACTTCGACGAAGCCGCACGACGGATAGAGCGCGCGCGCTCGCTGATTGACGCTCTCAGTGCCGACCAAAGCGGCATGCAGCCCGCGCGCCCGCATCCGGCGCAAGCCCTCGATAGTCACGGCGCGGGCGTATCCTCGGCCCGTAAAATCGGGACGACATCCGACCGGCTCGAAATGCCCAATGCCGTTAGCCGGGTCCAGCCATCCGATGCAGTAGCTGAGAAACTTCCCGGCGGCATCTTCCAGCACAACATCGAGTTCAGGATCGTAGAGCGGCGCGGATCGGAGCTGGCGGTAAGTCTCGATGCTTACCTTCGACCGTCCCCACACCGACCATGCGTCGCGATGAACATCAACGCGCGCGTCGAGGTCGGCGTCCGTCGCATGCCTCAGGCGTAAGCCGGCATCCAGTTCCGGTTGAGCGATCGGAGCGTCGACGAGGCTGCGGGAATAGAGGACATGGAACCGCTCGGTCCGCATGTAGCCGTTCCGCGTCAAAAGCGAGATGCGGCTTGGCTCGCTGTCGAGCGCCTTCGTCGAGATCGTATTCTCGCCGAGCATCGCGTATGCCTTAGGGATCGTTTCTTTCCCAAGGCGCCCAAGATTTCGCCGCCGCTCTTCCGCCCATCGCAGGATTTCGTCGGCAAGCAAGTCATCAGGCGACGCGCCGGGCCGGATGTCGAAGTCCACGTGCAGCGGTGGCTCGAACCAGGCGTAGGCGGCGAGACCATCGCGATCGAACCAGAGCTGGATGTTCGCATACGGATCGAAGCCCGGCGTGAACAACATCCACACGATGTCGCCGGCCTTCATGTAGGTCGAACGTGGCCAGCGCGCGCCAGTCGCTGTCTGAGCAAAATCGATCAGCCGGTCGAGATCTGCGCTGCCGGCATATGAACGCGAAGAAAAAGAGGTCATGACAAGATCTCCTAACGCGGTACGAGGAACGCCTCTCAGGAGGACTTCATAGCGAGACGAAGCGGGAGATTGTCTTAGAGAATCATCGTCGTGGTG
>DATNLS010000240.1:0-7125 GCA_035602775.1 Candidatus Acidiferrales bacterium
TTACGTAGTCAAGCCGGTCAAGAGCCATGAATTGCGCGCCGCCATTTCCAATGCGATGGTGGAACTTGCCGCGCCTGCCGATGCGGCCGCCGAACGCCGTCACGAAGTTGCGGTGAACGGTTCGCGATCGCACCTGATCGATCGTCCGCTCAGCATCCTGCTGGCGGATGACTCGCCCGACAACCGCCTGTTGATCGCGGCCTACCTCAAGAAGACCGGCTACCTGCTCGACCAGGTCGAGGACGGCCAGGCGGCGGTTGACCGTTTTCTGACCCGCACCTACGACGTGGTCCTGATGGACATCCAGATGCCGGTGCTCGACGGTTACAGCGCCGTGCGCAAGATTCGCCAATGGGAGACGGCGGACGAACGCCGCAGGACGCCGATTATCGCGCTGACGGCCTCCGCGCTCGAAGCCGATGTGACCCATGCAATTCAGGTTGGCTGCGACCTTCACGTCAGCAAGCCGGTCAAAAAATCGACGCTGCTAAAGGCAATCGCGGACGTAGTCGGGGAAGAGGATGCCCTCAACCATCCGGTTCCCTTTCCCGCTCGGGAAGGGGTCAGGGGTTAGGTTGTACGAATCCCGCACCACCGATTGTTCGCATCTCTCTCCTCCAAGACGCAAAATTTGCCATCAAGGCGGGTTATGGCATGATTTACCTACAAACAGCTATTCTAGTGGAGGCAATTCGCTCTGAACGTCGCGACTCGCCGGGAGGGATTTCGAGAAAATGAATTTCCTACTCTACTGTGGATCCGCCACGCAGATCATATTTGTCATCGTGGCGTTCGGCGGTGGCAGTGTCGCAGGTCTCTGCCTCGTCCGGTGGTTGGTCCCGCTGGACCGCCTGCAAAAAAACCACGAGGTGGCGGGAGTGACGTTCGGCGTGCTGGGAGCATTTTACGGCCTGGTCCTCGCCTTCGTCATTGTGGCCGCCTGGGAGCGCTTCAACGACGCCAACAGTTATGCGCTTACGGAAGCGACGGCGCTGGAGAGCCTCTACAAACTTGGTGCGGCTTTCTCCGAACCGATGCGGTCCCAGCTCGATTCACAGGTCCTCGAATACTCACACCGTGTGATCGATAAGGAATGGCCGGAGATGGCCGACAATACCTTCGAGGGTGGAGAAGTCGGCGCCCACGAACTGTGGTCCACGGTGCTCGCATATCACCCCGTGGACAGCCGCGAGCAAATGTTGACCGACAAATCGATCGACCAGCTTAACCTGATCAGCCAGGCGCGCTCCGAGCGGTTCAACTTTTACGAACAAGATCTCCCATCAGTGGTGTGGACGGTAATCTATCTTGGATGCCTGATGACGATCGGTTTCAGCTATTTCTTCGGCAGTAACGTTTTTCGCGCCCAAGTGCTTATGTGCGGGTTCTTTTCGATCCTGCTCGGCATGACGATTCTCGCGATTCTGGAGCTGGCGCATCCGTACCAGGGTGTCGTCACGATCTCGAACGAGCCCTACCGCTACGCACTCTCACGAATGGAAGCGGCTGACAGCTATAAGATGGCCGCGAAAACATCACCCCAGGCGCTGAGTGCCGCGAGATGATAAAGAATAATGACTAATTAATTTCGGCAGGAGGTGTAGCGATGGCGGCACAACGACCGATCCGGTTTGGAATCCTCGGCGCGGCGCGAATCGCGCCGGACGCTTTGATCAAGGCGGCGCACAACGTGCCGGAGGCTCAAGTCGTCGCGATCGCCGCGCGCGATCCGAAGCGCGCGCGGGAATTCGCGGCCGCCAACGGTATTCCGCGCGTGCTCGCGACCTACGACGATCTCGTCAACGATCCCGATCTCGACGTCATCTACAACCCGCTGCCCAACTCGCTTCATTGCGAATGGACGATTGCGGCGCTGCGCGCGGGCAAGCATGTGCTGTGCGAGAAGCCGCTCGCTTCCAACGCGGCGGAGGCTGAGCGGATGGCGCGGGCGGCGGATGAGAGCGGAAAGATTCTCGGCGAGGCGTTCCACTATCGCTACCATCCGCTGGCGGATCGCATCCGCGCGCTGATGACCGACGGAACGCTCGGCCGCCTGGTTAATGTCGAGGGGCATTTTTCGGTGCCGATTCCGGAAACCAATATCCGCTTCGATTGGGCCCTCGCCGGTGGCGCCACGATGGATCTCGGATGCTATCCGCTCCACATGATCCACTATTTTTCCGGTATGACGCCGCGCGTGATTCGCGCCACCGCGGAGACCGGCCCGAAAAACATCGACATCGCGATGGACGTTGCGCTCGAGCTCGACGGGGGGGTGACGGCCAGGATGGTCTGTGCGATGAAAAAGGATTCTGTAATCAACGCGACCTTCAGCGCGCGTGGCGATCGCGGGGAGCTGCGCGTGATAAATCCGATCGCGCCCCAACGCGGCCATCAGCTCACGGTGAAGACCGCAGCCGGCGAAAAGAATGAGACTGTGCCCGGCGACACGACCTTCACGCATCAGTTGCGCGCATTCGTAAAGGCCGTGCGAGGCGAAGCAAAATTCCCTACCGACGGGGCCGAGGGAATCGTCAATATGCGCGTGATTGACGACGTTTACCGGGCGGCCGGCCTCCCTCCACGCGCGACGTGACGAGTAGCGCTAGCTGCAAGTCGCCAGCGTTTGCCTCAATTATCATCCCAAATCCCCCAAAGCTTGAATTAAGTCGGTGTAACAGCTAAGTTGCCGCGTATCAAATATTGATCTCGTAACCATCTATAAGTGAGAGGGGAATAAGTGAAACTAGCGAAAACACTAGCAATCGTCGCTTGCGCGGGTCTGTTGTCGGCTGGCGTTGTCGGCTCGGCGCGGCATGCATATGCGCAGGATGCGGAAGAAACCACTGGAGCATGGGGCGCAGGCGGAACCGGCAGCGATGATGTCGATGCGACTCCTGATAAGTCCAAGGGGCCTCCGCTCGATGTCGACGGTTGCTGGGAGGGCGATATACACGACAAACGTGACGATCTCGGAGACGCCGAATTTGAATTCGAACAGAGCGGCGCAAGCCTTGAGAGTGGGAGCGATTTTGACTTCGAGTGGCCGGATTCAGCCTTCGCATTCGGTCCCCTTACTACGGGAACGGTAACCGCCAATGGAGTCAAATTCGAAGGCAACGCTGGTAAGGGATGTCCGATGCATGGAACCTTGACGGGCGACACCACGGAGTTGTCGGGAAAAATTAAGTTCGGCGGGAAGTGTGGGAAGTTTTTCAAAAACGTCACGATTTCAGTGTCTCCGTGCCCGATCTAGCTCGTTAGCGAACTTCGAGAACGTGAGCCGGGGGCCTGTCGCGCGTTCTGCGCGGCGGGCCCTTTTCTTTGCACAACGGTCCGATCGCCCTTTCCTATGCTCGAATCGCGAGCATTTACACGTCATAGTCGGTTAAAACCGAACAAAGCTTGCATCGCTAAAACAAAATGGCTAGAAATTCTACTTGGTTATTGATACTGTCTATAACGAGTAGAGGAAAGCCGGTGACGAAGTTAGCGAGAACAGGTTTGGCCGTGACCTTCGCATTGTTGCTGTCGGCGGGCATCGTCGGCAAAGCGCGCCATGCTTACGCTCAAGATGCGGACGAAACCGATCAGAGCGCAGGCAGTTGGGGTGCACCCGACGCCGACGGTACTGACGTGTCCGAGCACAAAGTCAAACCGAAAATGCTCAACCTCAAAGGCTGTTGGTCGGGCGACGTGATGGACGCAGGTGACGATTTGGGTACCGCCACTTTCGAATTCGATCAGAATTCGAATCTTAAGAAGCTTTTGATTGGGAGCACGTTCAACTTCCAGTGGCCCGATTCGGCCTATGCACGCGGCCCGATGAAGGGGTCGGTGAGCCCGACGGGATTCAAATTCAAAGGCAATGCGGGAAGAGATTGTGCGGTCACCGGAAGCGGCGCGGGCGACGATTCGGCATTGACGGGAACTTTTGTGTTCACAGGCAGCTGCGCGACGACCTTCGAGGATGTGACTTTCTCGATCACGCCGGGTTGCCCTTAGAGACACGCCAAGATTTCAATTCCGGGCGCAAACCATTGCCCGCCATTTCGTGATATAGCCGTCGCTGTAACCCGCGTATCGACACGGAGGGCAGTATGGCGAGCGAGCAACTCAACAAGGTAATCGAGCGAATCAAATCGCAGCCGCAGAATCCGAGCGCCTCGATGGAGCAGCGGCGCGCCGGGATGGAACGAATCAGCGAGCGCGTCCCCGCCGACGTGATTTGTGAGCCGGTAAATGCAGGCGGTGTCCCCGCGGAATGGATTGCGGCGCCCGGCGCCGAGAAGGATCGCGTCATCCTGTACCTGCACGGTGGCGGATACGTGGTCGGCTCGATCAATACGCATCGCGCGATGGTCTCGAGAATCGCGCGCGCCTCCAATGCGCGCGCGCTGGCGATTGACTATCGGCTCGCGCCCGAGCATCCGTTTCCCGCCGCCGTCGAGGATACGATCGCGGCGTACAAGTGGCTGCTCGCGCAAGGCTACAAGCCTGGCAAGATTGTTATCGCAGGCGATTCCGCCGGCGGCGGACTCGCAATCGTGGCGTTGCTGGCGATTCGCGACGCGAAGCTGCCGATGCCTGCAGCTGCCGTTCCGATTTCGCCGTGGACCGACCTCGAAGGCACCGGGGAATCGGTGCGCACGCGAGCCGCGCGCGATGTGATGGTGACGCAGGACAACCTCGCACACTCGGCGAAGCAGTATTACGGCACGCACGATCCCAAGGATCCGCTGGTGTCGCCCGTGCACGCTAATTTTCGCGGACTCCCGCCGATGCTGATCCATGTCGGCGACGCGGAAATTCTGCTCGACGACGCCACTCGCGTCGCCAAGAGTGCGAAGGCCGCCGGCGTCGAGGTCGATCTCGAGGTCTGGGACGACATGCCCCATGTCTGGCACGTGTTTGCGAAGCTGCTGCCGGAAGGTCAGCAGGCAATCGACAAGATCGGGAAATTCGTGATCGCGCGCACCTCCTAGCTCGAGCTAACCGGCTCAGAACGCGTAGTGCACGTTGGTCAGCTTCTCGGACACTTCCCACAGCCGAGCCGCTGCCGCAGCGTCCTGCGCGGCAGCACTGCGCCCGACCTGCGCCGGATTCCCCCACATCTCGGCCATGCCGTCCGGGCCGATGTAATCGGCGCCGTGGACCTCCGGCGCGACGGCCGCATACTCAGTCGGCAGCGCGCCCATCGCGGCACTCTGCGCGAACACGTTGTTGGCGACCGAGAAAATTGACTCGAGCATCGACGATCCCGACATTCTCGGTCCCATGGCTTGCAGATTGGTCGCCGCGTATCCCGGATGGCACGCGACGGCTAGCAGCTTCTTGCCGGCCGCATCGATTTTGCGCTGCAACTCGAGCGTGAACAGCAGATTGGCGAGCTTGCTCTGACCGTAGGCCATCCACTTGCGGTAGCCATTCTTCCATTGCAGATCGTCGAAACGAATTTTGCCCATGCGATGCGCGCCGCTGGCGACGTTGACCACTCGCGCGCCGTCGGTGGCGATAAGGCGATCCAGCAGCAGCCCGGTCAACGCGAAATGCCCGAGGTGGTTGGTGCCGAATTGCATCTCGAAGCCGTCCACGGTCTGACGATACGGAATCGCCATGACGCCGGCGTTGTTGCACAGCACGTGCAGCGCCTGATGCTGCAAATGATACGCGTCCGAGAACCCGCGCACCGACGCTAGGTTCGAGAGGTCAAGCTCCATCACCTCGACCTTGGCGCCGGACGCCGACGAAGTGATCTGCGCGGCCGCGGTGCGGGCCTTGCCCAGGTCGCGGCACGCGAGGATGACCTCCGCTCGCTTGCGCGCGAACGCGAGCGCCGCTTCATATCCGATACCGCTGTTACCCCCGGTTACGACGATCGTCTTCCCAGAAAGATCCGGCATGTCGTCGGCGGTCCAGGCTTTCTTGTCGGCCATAGCGCGCGTTCCTCCCAATGGGTTGCACGAAAACTATCACACGATCGCCGGCGAGCGCAGAAGACTGCCGCGCGGCGGGCAGCTTTATTCTGACAATGCGAAGTTCGCGAAAGTCCGTCCGCGGGATTTCGCGTCTTCGTATTAAATAGATACCTGGTGCAGGGCTCACCCCCCGCGACGGTGTCGATGCCGCCCACCGCGCAAGTGATTGTATTTGACTGCGTCCCCGGCTCCTCTCCGCGCAATTTTCATTGGTACCACAACAACGCCGATGCGATACTGTTCCGAGACGGGTCCAGTCCAACAAGGAGCGACTACTATGCAAATGGGAATGGTCGGCCTCGGCCGAATGGGTGCGAATATGGTGCGGCGCCTGCTCCGCGGCGGTCACGAGTGCGTCGTGTTCGACGTGAGCGCCGATGCGGTCAAGGAATTGGCAAAGGAGGGCGCCATCGGCGCGTCTTCGCTCGACGACTTCGCGGCCAAGCTCAAGCTGCCGCGCGTCGCATGGATGATGGTGCCGGCGGCGGTCGTCGAACAGACGGTCGCGGACTTGTCGAGCCGCTTCCAGCGCGACGACATCATCGTCGACGGCGGCAATTCGTATTACATCGACGACATCCGGCGCGCCGAAGCGCTCGCGACGAAGGGGATGCACTACGTCGACTCCGGCACCAGCGGCGGCGTGTGGGGACTCGATCGCGGCTTCTGCCAGATGATCGGCGGCGAGCCGCAAGTCATCAAGCATCTCGATCCGATTTTTTCCACCCTCGCGCCGCCGATCGATTCCGCCCCGCGCACTGCCGGCCGCGAGAAGGTCAAGAACAGCACGGCCGAGCACGGCTACTTGCACTGCGGACCGAACGGCGCCGGCCACTTTGTGAAAATGGTTCACAACGGAATCGAGTACGGCATCATGGCGGCGTATGCGGAGGGGATGAACATTCTGAAAAACGCCAACGTCGGCAAGCAGACGCATACGGTCGACGCGGAGACCACGCCGCTGCGCAATCCCAAGCTCTACCAGTACGATTTCAATCTCACCGACGTCGCCGAGGTATGGCGGCGCGGCAGCGTGATCGCGTCGTGGCTGCTGGACCTGGTCGCGGACGCGATGCTCGGCGATCCGGAGCTGAAGAAATTTGCCGGACGCGTGTCGGACTCGGGCGAGGGTCGATGGACGATCGAC
>DATNLS010000068.1:0-4611 GCA_035602775.1 Candidatus Acidiferrales bacterium
CGCTCCCTTATACAACGCGGGACCCGAGGCGGCGCCGACGATCGAGCGAATCAGGCCGGCCGCCATGTCAGGATCGAAGATCACTGGCGCGTGCGTCGTCTTGATTTTGCGCGCGCCGAGCCGGCGCAATGCGCGCTTGGCCGAGGTGATTCCGACCGACTCCGCATCTTCGAGTTTTCCGAAGCGGCGATTCGAGGTGTACCAGTATCCCTGTTGCATCGCGTCGCCTTCTTGCGCGATTGGCGCCACGACGAGGCTGTACGAAGTTCCGGAATATTCGCCGGAAAATCCCTGGCTGTTGGCGAACAGGACCTGGTAACGCCCGGAGCTAAATTCGGCGCCGCCGGAATTTTTGATGCGCGGATCGAATTTCAACGCCGCGTTCTCGCCGATACGCGCGATCTCGAGCGCGCGATCCGCGCTCACTATTCCGCTGTCGGGATCGGCGAGCGAAAGCTCGGGCAGTGACTTCGGATGCAGCGCAGGATCGGGCAATCCCGCCCACGGATCGGCGGCCGACAGGCGCGCCAGCTCGACCGTGCTCGCGACGAAGGCGCCGAGCGAATCGCGCTCGAGTTCCGCGGTCGACGAGGTCGCGGACGATTGCCCGCAAAACACGCGCAGACCCAGGCGCCGCTCGCGCGAGCTTTTCAGTTTCTCGACCTCGCCCATGCGCACGCCCGCGTCCAGCGACTCCGCCGTGACGCACAGCACCTCGGCCGCACTACTACCCTTGCTCTTCGCCTGGTCGAGCACCCAATTGGCGAGTTGAATATCAATCGTCGCCATCAGATTTTTCCCACTATAGTTTCAATCGTCATGCCTGGGTGCCGCCGACCGTGATGCCGTCGATGCGAATCGTCGGAAGTCCCACGCCCACCGGCACCGATTGGCCATCCTTGCCGCAGGTGCCGACGCCAGCGTCGAGCGCGAGGTCGTTGCCGACCATCGAGACGCGAGTCAGCACGTCGGGTCCGTTGCCGATAAGCGTGGCGCCCTTGACCGGCCGGGTCACTTGTCCGTCCTCGATCAGGTAAGCCTCGCTCGCGGAAAAGACAAACTTGCCGTTGGTGATATCGACCTGTCCGCCGCCGAAGTTGACTGCGTAGAGGCCGTTCTTCACCGACTTGATGATTTCCTCAGGCGTCGACTCGCCGTTGAGCATGAAGGTGTTGGTCATCCGGGGCATCGGCGAATGTGCGAAGCTCTCGCGGCGTCCGTTGCCGGTCGGCTCCATCTTCATCAGCCGCGCGTTCATCCGATCCTGCAGGTAGCCGCGCAGGATGCCCTTTTCAATCAACACGGTACGCGAAGTGGGCGTGCCTTCGTCGTCGACGTTCAGGCTGCCGCGACGATTCGGAATCGTGCCGTCGTCGATCACGGTGCAGAGTTCGCTCGCGACTTTCTGGCCGATTCGATCCGCGAAGGCAGACGTTTTCTTGCGGTTGAAGTCGCCTTCGAGGCCGTGCCCAATCGCCTCGTGCAGCAGGATTCCGGGCCATCCGGGACCGAGCACGACGACCATCTCACCTGCGGGCGCGCTGACGGCGTCGAGGTTGACGATCGCCTGGCGCGCCGCTTCGAGCGCGTACTCACGCCATCGATCATTGTCGATGAAGTAGTTCCATTCGACCCGCCCGCCGCCGCCGTAGGAGCCCATCTGGCGACCCTTGCCGTCGTCGGCGATCACGGTGACGTTGAGCCGGCAAAGTGGCTGCACGTCGGCGGCGACCTGCCCGTCGCTCTTCACGATCATCACGATTTTGCGCTCGCACGCGAACGACGCCATCACATTTTTCACGCGCGGATCGGCGGCGCGCGCGATACGATCGATCTCGCTCAGCAGCTTCGCGCGATCCTGCACCGGAACGTCGAGCGGCGTGCGGGGCAGATCATACAGTGCGTGACGTGCGACCGGCGCGCCGACTTGCACCGCGGAGGGCGCAGTACCGCGCTGATCGGCAATCGCGCGCGCGGCCTCGGCCGCAAGGCGCATCCGGTCGATCGTGACCTCGTCGGAATATGCGTAGCCGGTGCGATCTTCGGCGCATACGCGTACGCCGACGCCGTGGCTGACGCTCTTGCTGGTGTGATTCACCATCGATTCTTCGAGCGCGAGGCCCTCGCTGCTTTTGTACTCGAAGTAGAGATCGGCGTAGTCGGCCTTGCGTTCGAGCGCGCTGCCGAGGATCCGCTCGAGTGCGCCGTGGTTCATGCCGAATCGGTTGAGGAAAAATTTATCCGGAGCAACGAGTTCGTTGGACATATTTTTGCCGCCTGTGAAATCAACATTATCAAAGCGCGCACTCGCCAAGAAGGTGCTCCCTACGTTACGATTCCGCGAATGGCGACGCGGGAGACACTGGCGCTGCTCGATCGCTTGATGCTTGAGATGATCGCGCAGCAGGAGAGCAAGGTGCTCGCGCTGGCCCGTGCGATTCATCCGGGGCTCACCGCGGAGGACATCCGCAATCCGAACGATTTCGCCGACCTGATGGCGAGTGGCGATTGGAATTTCGAGGACGGAATCCTGTCCGGGCTCAAGAGCGCGCACATGGCAATCCGCGCGAAGCTGCTCGAATAAGAAAGCGCGCGAAGAGATTGTCTCCGTGCCCTTTCGTCGTTGGTCGTGACGTTCGACGGGTCAACCGGCAGCCGCTGCTCGACGTGGACGCTCGGTGGTGGCGGTTTCCTTCTTCGCAGCTGAGCGCTTGCGCGGCTTCTTAGCCTTGCTCTGCTCTTCCTGTCCGGTGAATTCGATGACCGACAGCATCGCTGCGTCGCCGCGGCGATGACCGAACTTGATGACGCGCGTGTAACCGCCGTTGCGATCCTTGAAGCGCGGCGCGATCTCGTCGAACAGCTTCTTGACCGCCTCATGCGACTGCAAGGCCGCGAATGCGCGCCGGCGCGCGGCGAGATCGTTCTGCTTGCCGAGCGTGACCATCCGGTCCGCGATTCGGCGCAGTTCCTTGGCCTTGGGATCGGTGGTCTTGATTCGCTCGTGACGAATCAGCGCGAGCACCATATTTTTGAACAGCGCCTTGCGATGCGCCGAGGTGCGATTGAACTTGCGGCCCGAATTGAGATGACGCATCAGTTACTCCAAAATTGCGAAGCAGCTTAGCCCGACTCGCGTCGGACTTTATGCCGACTCGCGGCGTTCTTGCTCTTCCCACATGCGGTCGAGCTCGCCGCGGGGCGGCAGGTTCTCGAGCCGCATGCCGAGCGAGAGGCCCATGTCGGCCAGCACTTCCTTGATCTCGTTGAGGGACTTGCGTCCGAAGTTTTTAATCTTGAGCATGTCCTGCTCGGTGCGCTGCACCAGCTCGCCGATGTACTTGATGTCAGCGTTCTGCAGGCCGTTGAAGGCGCGCACCGAAATCGGCAGGCCTTCGACCGGGCGATAGAGCAGCTCGCTCATCGTGGGACGAGCCTCGCCGCCTTCGGCCGCGCCGACGGGCACCTCGGCCTCTTCTTCGACGCCGGCGAAAATCGTCATCTGATCGCGCATCACGCGCGCCGCGTAGGTCAGCGCCTCGCGCGGGTTGATCGAGCCGTCGGTCCAGATTTCAAGCGCGAGCCGATCGTAGTCGGTGCGCTGGCCGACGCGCGCGTTGGTGACGGTAAAATTGACTTTGCGAATCGGCGAGAAGATCGCGTCGAGGCGAATCGTGCCGATCGCTTCCTCGTCTTCGGTGCGCTCGCCGGGGACGTAGCCGCGGCCGCGCTTGATGACGAGTTCCATATCGAGTTCGGCGCCCTTGTCGAGCGACGCGATATGCTTGTCGGGGGTCAGGATTTCGAGGCTGGGTCCGCCGGTGATATCGCGTGCGGTCACCTGCGCCTCGCCCTTGACCTTGAGGGTCGCGGTAATCTGCTCGCCCTCGTGCAGGCGCAGGCGGATTTCCTTCAAGTTGAGGACGATGTCGGTCACGTCCTCCTTGACGCCGGCCAGAGTCGAAAACTCGTGGAGGACGTTTTTGATCCTGACTGCCGTAATCGCGTAACCGGGCAGCGTGGACAGCAGGATGCGCCGCAGCGCGTTGCCAACGGTGATTCCGTAGCCGCGTTCGAGCGGCTCCGCGGAAAATTTGCCGTAGGAAGGAGTGACTTCCTTCTCGTCGAACTCGACAGTCTTGGGTTTGATCAGATCTCGCCAGTCATTTTGCATAGTCTATGCTCTTTTTTCCGATGGATTTCCCGCGCCCACACAGGTCCACCACGGACCGGGACGCCGAATCGGTAGCCTCCGCCCTATCTTGAGTAATGCTCGACGATCAGCTTCTCGCTGATCGGCATCGTCAGTTCAGCGCGCGCCGGCAGCGACCGGAGCGAGCCGCGGAATTGTTCACGCTCGAGTGCCATCCACGGCGGTACGCCGCGGCGCTGCGCCATCTCGATTGCCTCGACGATCACCTTCTTGGTGCGGCTCGCCTCGGCCACGCTGATCACACTGCCAACCTCGACCAGGGTCGAGGGAATCGTGACTTTCTTGCCGTTGACTAAAATATGCCCGTGACGAACGACCTGCCGCGCCTGCGCCAGAGAGCTGGCGAAACCGAGACGATAGACCACGTTGTCGAGGCGCCGCTCGAGCAATACGAGCAG
>DATNLS010000061.1:0-7955 GCA_035602775.1 Candidatus Acidiferrales bacterium
GCCAACGAGGCCGCTATCCGGATGCTGATGGAGATCGGGTCGGTGTCGAATATTCCCGCCATGATCAGAAAGGTGAAGGAAGGCGAGCGGCGACTGATGGGTTTTGGGCATCGGGTGTACAAGAACTACGATCCGCGCGCGAAAATCTTGAAGGAGATGGCGGCGCAGGTGTTCGAGGTGACGGGGCGCAACCCACTGATAGATATCGCGCTCGAACTGGAACGGATCGCGCTGCAGGACGAGTACTTCGTCTCGCACAAGTTGTATCCCAACGTCGATTTCTATTCGGGGATCATTTACCAGGCGATGGGATTCCCGATGACGATGTTTCCGGTGCTCTTCGCGATTCCGCGGACCTCGGGGTGGATGGCGCAATGGGCCGAGATGGTGCGCGATCCGGAGCAGAAGATCGCGCGGCCGCGCCAGGTCTATATTGGCGAGTCGACGCGCCACTATATCTCGCTCGATTCACGGCCGAGGCCGACCCAGCGCGAGGATGCGGTGAGCGAAGCTATCTAACGATAGTTAGATTTGCTTCAGAAACGCCTCGTTACCGCTGCTGGTAACAACTTGATCCATGGTTGGCCAAGGCGTAATTCCCTGCTATCAGTAGTAGGGGTGCCTCGACGAAGTTCAGAGGCGCTAATAAGCAAGGAGGCGGGGCTACGATGGGCAAGAATGGCGGCAAGCCAACCGACACCATCTTGACGCTGGAAGAAGCGCTTATGCGCTTCAAGCAGAAGAGAGAGGAGGCTGGCGCAGAAATCAGGCCCGAGGCTGGATCGGATACCAACGTTCGTCAGGCGGACTTTTCGGCTTCGGCCACGGCTCAACCTGAGGGCGAACAAACGACGACCGAAGAGATCAAGCCGGCCGATGACAATTCTGGCGCGAGTGTTTCCGCTCAGCGCGACGAAATGAGTGCCGAGATGCCGGCGGATGCCGGGATGTCGGCGAACGCCGAGATATCGGCGGATAATGATTTGGTCGCGGTGATCGAAGGCGTTCCGCGCACGCTCGAGGAACTCGAGAGACTCGCGGCGGCGGAGAAGGCCTACGACGAAGACTTTCCGGAGACCACGCTCGAGAGTGCCGAGGAGACTGAAAGCGACGACGCTGAAATCGGCGAGATGGACGTCGGGGCGCTCGCGGCGAATCGTCATGCGCTCATGCGCGACTATGCATTCGGTGCTATGGGCACCGCATTGATGGTGTTGGTCGCCGTGCTGGTGACGCGCACGCCGATGGTCCATGGCCGCCAGAACTTGATGATGGCGCAGAGTATCGCGACGCCGGCGCTGAAGGCGCCGTCGGTGAATAACGCGGACGACTTGATCACGACGATGGTTATAATTCCGGACACCGACGCCGTGCAGGCTTCGGCGAGGCCGGTGGTCAAGACGGACGCACTCGAGGCGAAGATCAAGAATACGCTCAAGACGCGCGCTTTCACTGATATCGGCGTGTCGGTATCAAATCAGGGCGACGCGTACCTGGCTGGGGAAGTTTACAGCCTGGATGAGGCGCGCAAGATCGCGCATATCGTGCATTCGGTGAACGGCGTTAATCGGGTTCATTTTCTGCATCCCGACGTTCGCACGGCGCAGGGTCCCGCCTTCTTTGGCGTGACGACCGCGTCGGCGCCCTCGGTGTGGGGAGCGAAAGTGAAGGCGGTGTTGATCGGATCGCCGGCGGACAAAGCGGGAATCAAGTCGGGCGACGTGATCAGCGAGTTCGACGGCAAGACGATTCCGGACGGCAAGGCGTTCAGTGAGCTGCTCGCGCAGTATGCTCCCGGGCAGCGCGTGCAATTCCGCGTATGGCATGACGGTCAGCCGGAGTACCTGGTGGCGCGTCTGGGCGAGATGACGACAGTGGCGAGCCGGTAATCGGCGGCGTCGTTGGTAGTGAGGATTCAGGGGGCGGTTCGTCGAACCGCCCCTTTTCTTTTCACTGGGTGCAGGGCTCAGTCCTGCCGAAGGAAGTGTGAAATCCATCGCAGGTTTCACTTCAATTGGGTTCCTCGGCTAGGCGCGGGGGGCGAAGCGCGGTTTGCGTTTTTCGAGGAATGCGCGGGCGCCTTCTTCGATGTATCCGGCGCGAACACATAGCACCTGGTTGCGATCCTCGATTGCGATAGCCTGCTCGAGGCTGCCGGCGTCGATACTCATCGAGAGGCATTCCTTGGTCAGCCGAAGACCGAGCGGCGAGGTCTCCGTCATCTCGAGCGCCAGCCTGGCCGCAGCGGCGTCGACTTCAGCATCCGGGAACAGCTCGGACACCAGCCCGGTTGCAAATGCGCGTTGAGCGTTGATGAAGCGCCCGGTCAGCAGCAGCTCGGACGCAACCGAGCTGCCGACGGCGCGGGGCAGGAAATAGCTGACGCCCATGTCGCATGCGGTGAGGCCGATGCGAATGAAGGCGGCGTTGAAGCGCGCCGACTCGCCCGCGATACGCACGTCGCATGCGAGCGCGAGCGCGAAGCCGCCACCGGCCGCCGGTCCGCGGATTGCAGCAATGAACGGCTGCGGCGCGCGGCGTATCGCGACGACCAGGTCGCTCATGCGGCGCTGGGCTTCGACGGTGTCGGTGGTCGAGGAGCCGAGGCCGGTGCTGCCGCGGTTTTGTTCTTTGAGATCGAGGCCGGCGCAAAAAGCGCGTCCCGCACCTTTCATCACGACCACGCGCGTCTCGTGCTGCGTCGGCAGCAGATGGAGGAAGTCCTCGAGCTCCGCGACCATCTGAGCGCTGAGCGCATTGAGATTATGCGGCCGATTGAGCGTGAGCCACGCCACCGCGCCGTCGTTTTTAATTTCGATCGCCTCATATTTCATGCAAGTCGCCTCCGTGACGCGCGGCCTTGAGCTGTTCTGCGCATCTTTCGCTAACGATAACGTAACATGACCCATCTTCGCCAAGGGTCACAACCGTGCGGGTGGGAAAACTGCGTATTGACTTAACTCTGGCGCGATTAGAGGCTGAATCGTTGGCTTTTTCGCAGCAATAAGCGATACGGCTCGTTACGGGGAACCGATAAATGTCTCCCGAAGGGGAGGCGGTGTTATGTGATGGCATCCTCGGAAGAAATTCTTACAATCTCTGAGTTGTCGACGCACCTGCGCGTTCATCCGACGACGATATACCGCTTGCTCCGCGAAGGACGAATCCCGGGCTTCCGGGTCGGGAGCGCGTGGCGGTTCAGCCGCGCGGCAATCGAAGTCTGGGAGCATGGACAGGTCGGTCCGATTGACGGCAACGGAGAGTCCACGCCAAGGCGGAAAGCCAAGGGACGCAAGGCTCGAAAGTAGCCGGCGAACTTTTCCGCACGCGGGATTTTCTGTCATTCTCGCGAGGTGGATCCCAACGAAACTTCCAGACCTCGCATACCTAGAGATATAGCCGCGTACTTCGGACGGCTGGCCGCGACCTACGGCGACGGCGCCTACTATGGGAAGCGTCGCGTGGCCGTGCTCGAGGCGCTCGCGCCCGAGATGGCGGGTGTGCGCGACATGCTCGATGTCGGATGCGGAAACGGCGCTTATCTGATGAAGTTTGTCGCGGCGCCCGGCAATCGCACAGTCACTGGCGTTGATCTGACGTTCGACATGCTGCTGTCGGCGCGCAATCGGGTCGGCGCGAAATGCCGGCTGCTGCGTGCGGACGTGTCGCGGCTGCCGTTCAAGGCGGCGTCGTTCGATTTTGTTTTCGCCAGCCACGTGCTGCAGTTTGTCGCGAACGTCGAGACTACCGTGGCGGAGTTCGCGCGATGCCTCCGAGGCACTGGAGTGATGATCGCGACCGGGCAGCGCGACGACAGCGTTCGGCAGATGTTGAGCGTCATCGTCGGTGAGGAGCGATGGCGCGAATATCGCGAAGTGATCTTTCGGCGCGCGGCGCGGCGCGAAGCCGATGCGCGTCCCAGGGATCGCTTCCAGAAAGCGTTCGCCAAGGCGGGTCTGCGCGTCGAGGAGCGCACTGCGCCGTTCACGGTCACGTGGCCGGATATCGCCGAGTGGATAAGAATCCGGTGGATGCCGATGGTTCCCGCGGACGAGCGTGAGCGCGCCGATGCGATGATTGAGGACCTCGCGGGGATGGGGGAGTCGCGGACCCTGACGCAGCATGAGCCGCTGATCATTGGGCGGCGCGATGGCTGAGTCCGGTGGCGTTTGACGAGGGCGGGTTCAAACTAGTAGCTAACGGACAAAAGCACGTGGCGGAGAGTTTTGCGGCGATGCCTACGCAGACGAAATATACCGACGTTAAGGGATACGCGACTTACTTCTACTACAACGGGGCGACGACGCTGCCTGATGTGGTGCCGGACTTTTCGCGCGGGCGCAAGATTTTGTTTGTGCATGGCGCGGGGTCGAACGGGCACACGTGGCATCGACAGATCGAGGCATTCGGCGGGAAGCATAGTCCGATCGCGCTCGATTTGCCGGGGCATGGACGATCGGCGGGGGTCGAGGGGTTGCGGACGGTTCATGACTACGCGGATTTCGTCGCGGCGTTTCTTGATGCGCTGAAGATCAAGTCGGCGGTGATACTGGGGCATTCGATGGGCGGCGCGATTGCGATGGATCTCGGGTTGCGGCATTCGGCGCGGGTCGAGGCGCTGATCCTCAGTTGCACGGCGCCGAAGTTCAACCTCACGCCGGATCGAATCGAGGCGCTGCGGGCGATCACGATGGGGCGTGCGCCGCAGGCGTTCAACACCGACGGCTATTCGCCCAAGACGGTGAAGGAGAACTTCGACGTCGTCCGCGAAGGCTGGATGGAACAAATCAAAACCGATCCGCGCGTGCGTTACACCGACATCCTGGCCTGCTCGCAGGTCGATTTGCGCGAGGCGATCGCGAAGATCGAGAAGCCGACGATAGTGATTGCGGGCGCCGATGACACGGGCACGACGCCGGCCGACGCGGAGTTTATCGCGGGCAAGATACGCGGTGCTACCGCCAAGATTATCCCTGACGGTGGTCATTTGATTCCGCGCGAGCGTCCTGCCGAGTACAACGCGGTGATCGAGCAGTTTGTTAACGGACTCAAGTAGGAATTCGAGATGAGTTTAAGTCGGAAGACTGCAGTGGCTGGGGTGTTTGAGCATCCGACGCGATTTGCGCCTGATAAAAGTCTGTTCCAGATAATGGGGGAGAGCGTGCGCGGCGCGCTGGACGACGCCGGGCTGACAATCAAAGACGTGAACGGGCTGTGCACGACCGGAATCGGGATGAGCGGGATGGGGATCGTCGGCTTCTGCGACTACCTGAACCTGACGCCGAACTTCGTCGACTCGACGTCGATTGGCGGGTCGTCGTTCGTGGCGCACACCGCGCATGCGGCGGCGGCGATTCACGCCGGGCTCTGCGACGTTTGCCTCGTGGTCTATGGATCGACGGCGGCCTCGTCGCGGTTCGCGATTGGCACCGGCGGCAGTGGTGGCGGTGGAGGCGATCCGTGCGACCAGTACGAGATTCCTTTCGGGCCGACCACCGTCGGTTCGTACGCGATGATCGCGCAGCGCCATATGCATGACTACGGTACCACCTCCGAGCAGCTGGCGGAGATTGCGGTCACGATGCGGCTACATGCGTCGATGAATCCGGCGGCGAAATATCGCGAGCCGATCACGGTCGAGGACGTGCTGGCGTCGCGAATTATTTCGTCGCCGTTGCATCTGCTGGACTGTTGCATCATCAGCGACGGCGGCGGCGCGCTGGTGATCACGTCGGCGGAGCGCGCGCGCGATTTGAAGAAGAAGCCGGTCTATATCCTCGGCACAGGCGAGACGGTGCGGCACGCGGCGCGCGGGCATCGGGACTTTCTCGAAATCGCGGCGGCGCAATCGGGGCGGCTGGCATTCGAGCGCGCGGGCGTCGCGCACAAAGATATCGACATGGCGATGATCTACGACTCGTTCACGATCACCGTGCTGGCGACGCTGGAGAATCTCGGCTTCTGCAGGCGCGGTGAGGGTGGGGCGTTCGTGTCGGGAGGGCGGCTGCGCTTCGACGGCGAGTTTCCGATCAACACCGACGGCGGCGGCCTGTCGTCGAACCATCCCGGGATGCGCGGAATCTTCCTGGTGATCGAGGCGACCAAGCAATTGCGCGGCGAATGCGGACCGCGGCAGGTCAAGGATTGCAAAATCGCGCTCGCGCACGGGACCGGCGGCACGCTCGGCACGCGGCATTCGGGCGCGACGCTAATTCTCAGCAATCAGTAACTCGAGGACGGGCAGACGATCATGGCGGAACAGACGCAAGCGAAGAAATACTCGAAGCCGTTGCCTCATCTCGACGAAGAGAACCGCCCGTGGTGGGAGGCACTCCAGCGGCACGAGCTGTACATCCAGAAGTGCAGCAAATGCGGCGACGTGCGCTACTACCCGCGCGCGCTGTGCACGAATTGCATGTCGTCGGATACGCAATGGATCAAGTGCAGCGGGCGGGGCAAGGTCTATACCTTCACGACGACCTATCAGAACCAGGCGCCGGGATTTCGCGAATCGCTGCCCTACATCATGGCGTACGTCGAGCTGGAGGAGGGCGTGAAAATGCTCACCAACATTATCGACTGCGCGCCGGATCAGGCTAAGATAGGGATGCCCGTCGAGGTCGTATACGAGGACGTCACGCCCGCGGTGACGCTCGCGAAATTTCGCCCGGCGAGGTGAGGGCACATTCCTGGTGAGTACAATCCTTGATCTGCACACCCATAGTGAAGCATCGGAAGACAGCCGCGCACCGGTAGAGGCATACCTCAACTGGATCAAGCTGCGGGCGGCCGAGCGGCCGGTCGACGGAATCGTGCTCACGGAGCATCGCCAGTTCAATCGCAACGCCGACTATCGCGCGCTCGAAGACAAATTCGGCACGCTGGTGCTGCGCGCGTCGGAGGTCGAGACCAACTACGGACACATGCTGGTGTTCGGCGTGAACGACGATATGACCGCGCGGTTCGATTTCGCCGACGTGAGGCTCGACGCGCAGACGTTGATCAATGAAGTGGCGCGGATGGGTGGAATCGTCGTCCCGTGTCATCCGGGGCGGCCGAATATTGGGATGTACGAGCACTATCAGAACAAGCCGCCGCTGGAGAACGTGGTCGCAGTCGAGGCGCTCAACGGCGGATCGCGCAAGGGCGAGGACGAGCGCAGCGCGGAGCTGATCGAGAAGTATGGTTTCGCGGCGACCGGTGGTTCCGACAGCCATCTTGTCAGCCTGATCGGTTTGTGCGCGACCAAGTTCAGCGCGTATATCAAGACGATCGACGACCTGGTGCAGGAGTTGAAAGCGCGCAACTACGAGCCGGTGGATTTCCGCCCGCGGCGCAAAGCCGTGCCGCATGCGGTCGCGATGGAAACGCGTTAACCAGCGAGAAATCACGATGGCAGTCAATTACGATCCGGCGTTGATCAACAAGGTCTTCGAAGTGACGGAGCCGGTCGACGTCAAGGCCGAGAAGATCCAGCGGTATTGCGCGGCACTGGGCGAGACCAATCCGATCTACACGGACGAGGAGGCGGCGAAGGAAGGGCCGTACGGCGGAATCGTCGCGCCGCCGTCGTTCGCAGTGACGTTCCGCAACGGGCGGCATTTTTTCGAGAACGTGCCGCGCTTCGGACGCCGCGGCTTCGACGCGGGCAAGGACGTCGAGTTCGTCGCGCCGATAAGGCCGGGCGACAAGGTGACGCTGACCTCGCACGTGAAGGAAATTTTCGAGAAGACCGGACGCACGGGCACCATGGTGTTCGTCGTGATCCGATCGACGCTGAAAAACCAGAAGGACGAAGTGCTGGCCCATATCGACCATCGCTTCATGAACCGCACGTGAGCAGCTTCGAAGAAATAAACATCGGCGACACGCTCGGTCCGCTCGAGCTGGTTGTCAGCAAAGAGCAGTGCCGCGCCTACGCCAAGCTGATGGGAATGGGCGAAGTCGCAGGGCGC
>DATNLS010000040.1:0-9959 GCA_035602775.1 Candidatus Acidiferrales bacterium
TCGCGGATGCTCCCCCTCTCGTTCGACAGCCAGTTAACTACCGGCGCCGTGATATAAATAAGTTGTTCTCAATGCCAGGGATTCGCAACCTCTTTGGCAAAACGGCGTATTCTTCGGGTGGTCGCGGACGCATCCGGAGGGTGCGTTTCATTGACCGTGCGGGACGGATCGCATAAGTTACGCGCAACCGTCTTGTCCGCTACTATTAGAAAGTGGCCGTGTCTGATTGACGGCTGACGGAGGATTGGTATTGAGCGCATCACTGGGAAACATGGATTTCACTGGAATGTCCGCGGTGGATAAGCAGATTCTTGTCTTCAGCTTTTATCGTGACGCCGAATTGCGAGGCGCGCGTTTACTGTTCAACCTCCTCGGACATATGAAGGACGGCGAGTCGCAGCTCAAGATGACCGCGCATCTGGCGGACGAGACCCGCCATGCTTTCCTCTGGACCAAGCGAATCTCGGACCTCGGCGGCGCGCCCATTCTCATCGACGACGGCTACCAGCGCCGGCTTGGTCTGCGCACCGGAGTGCCGAAGACAATCATCGACCTGCTCGCACTGACGGTCGTGGTCGAAGAGCGCGCGCAAAGTCGCTACAACGCGCACATGGCGCTGCCCAACGTCGATGCGGAAACGATGGAAGTGCTGAAGTCGGTCACCAAGGACGAATCGTGGCATCTGTCGTGGATCGAAAAAGAAATGCACGAGATCGCCAAAGAGCAGGGCAACGAAGCGCAGGCCGAAACGTCGCTCGAGCGCTATCGCAAGATCGATCGCGAAGTCTACGCCACTATCGCCGCCGACGAAGCCGAGCTGATGCGTTCCTAAGCCGCGCGCGCGGCTGAATCGATCACTGTGCGTTCATTACAGTCTGTTGGCGGCGCAATCGCAGCCGCAATCTTTCTGATCGCCGCCTCGAACGCTCATGCCGAATGGGTCAAGGGCGAATTCACTTCCGGCGGCCAGCCAGTCCAGGAATATCATTGCGTGCCGAAGGGCAACGGCCCGCATCCCGCGGTCGTGATGCTGCATGGCGCGTCGCAGCGAAAGGATTCCGGCAACCCCGAATACGAAAAGATGTGCGGCGAGCTCGCCGGCCTCGGCTACTACGTCGAATTCATCGAGTACTACAGCCAGACCGACCCAGTCGGCCCGGAAAAGCCGGCGGAGATGAGAGCGGACTTCCCCATTTGGCTCGAGGAGATCCATTCGGGAATCGACGCGCTCGAGAAGAATCCGGCGGTCGATTCGCGTCGAATCGCCCTGATGGGATTTTCGCTCGGATCGTTCCTTTCACTCTCGACCGCCGCAATCGATCCAGGCGAAATCGCCGCGATCGTCGAGTATTACGGCGGACTCCCGAAGGCCCTGCAAGGTGGGGCGAAAACGATGCCGCCGACGCTGATCCTGCACGGCGACAAGGACTCGCTGGTGCCGGTGGCAATGGCGCATACGCTCGACGATCTGCTGACGAAATATAAGCGGCCGCACGAAATGAAAATCTACGAAGGCGCGAATCACGCCTTCAATTTCCCCGAGCTCGCCATCTGGTACAACGCCGCCGACACGGAGGACGCATGGAATCGCAGCGTCAGGTTCCTTGCCGCGAATCTGAAAAACCCCGCAAAGTAAGTTCACTGGGTGCAGGGCTCAGCCCTGCCGAAGGAAGCGTGAAACCCACCGCGGGTTTCACATTCGATTAATTCTTACGCGGTACGCGCCAGGCTTTCAGTTTGGCGCGCGGCGAGCGCCGCCTTGATTTCCTTGCGCATCGCCTCGGCATATTCCGCCGCGGCCTCGACGGGCTTGGCGCCCTCTTTCTTCTGGTACGCGTACATCAGGCTGCGGCTGGCATTTACGATGAATCCCGTCCCGTCCGCGCGCGCCGACGCGACCGCGTCCGCCGCCGTCCCACCTTGCACGCCGTATCCCGGCACCAGGATCGTCGCCGACGGCATCAGCTCTCGCGCGCGCCGCGCCTCTACTGGATACGTCGCGCCGACCACCGCGCCGACGGAGCTGAGCCCGCTTGCGCCGATAAAGTCGTCGCCCCAACCGTTCACGCGCGCCGCAACCGACTCCCAGATCGGCCGGCTGGGTGCGTTGAGATCCTGAAATTCTCCCGACGAGGGATTCGAGGTCTTTACCAGCACGAACACGCCGCGGCCATTTTTCACCTTCGCGATAAACGGCATCAGCGCATCGCTGCCTTGGTAGGGATTCACGGTCACGGCGTCGCAGGCGAAATCACCATCGCCGAGAAAAGCCTCCGCGTATGCGGCCGAGGTCGTGCCGATATCACCGCGTTTCGCATCCGCGATCGTAATCAGCCCTAGCCGCCGGGCCGTCTTTACGACCTCGCAAAATGCGCGCATCCCTTCCAGCCCGCGTGCTTCGTAAAACGCGAGCTGCGGCTTGACCGCAATCGCGGACCCGGCGCATGCCTCGACGATTTCGCAGCAGAAGCGCGCCAAGGTGTAATTGGTAGGGATTCCCGGAGCGCCGGATGCGTCGAGTTGGGGATCAATACCGAGCACCACGACGCTGTCTTTGAGACGCGACGCATCTGCAAGGCGATCGGCAAAGTTCATCGCGCGAATTATTGCATATCGCGGCAACTACGTCACATCGGGCGTTGCGTTTTCTCATCCGCCGCGGGCATCCTTTGGAACAACCACGGGAAAACCGCATGAACAACCTGACTATCGTGACCAAGCTCCGCTTCATGGCCGCGCTCGCGCCGGCGATTCTGTTGATCGTCGCCGCGGTCATTGCGAGTGGGTTTCATTTGTTCGGTGCCTTGCCCCAGCAAATATACGACAATGAGGATGCGGCTGCGCGCGCGGCGGAAGGGATGGAAACCGCATTGTACAAAATGGATTGGGGACGCACGCAGGCCGACGCGTCGCAAATCGTAATGGATCAGCAGCGTGGATTTATTTCTGAAATCGAGGCCGCGCGGCAGCATATCGAAAACCCCGAGCAAGCGGAGGACATCGAGAAAATCGCCAACGAGGCGCGCCCGCTGTTCGATGCGATGCGCACCGCGTCGCCAACTGACGACAGCCTCGAGCCGAAGCTGCGCGATCTGCAAGCCACGGTGGCCGACCTGATGAGCCTCGACGATGCCGCGCTGATAGCGATCGACAGCGCCGCCGAGTCGAAATCCCGCGTAATGATCGCGATTACGATTATCGCGCTGGTAGCAGTCCCATGGATTTGCTTCGTAGTGATCGCGAGCCTGACCGGCAATCTCTACAAAGAATTAAAGGAGATGCGCCGCCGCCTCGAGGCGATTACCGAGCGCGATCCATCCGCCTCCGAAGATGCCAAAGCTCTCGACGAGTCACTGACAAACCTGGGCTTCCCGAAACCAAACCCGATGCTCGCCGAATGACAAGAGCAGTAGAGGAGTATCGAAATGCTTATTTCGCTTTCTGGAGGATGCGCGTGTGGCGCTATTCGTTACCGCGCTGACGGGGAACCGCTCTATTCGGTGAATTGTCACTGTCGGGATTGCCAACGTGAAACGGGGAGTGCTTATGCCCCAGTCCTTGGCGTTTCCACAGCATCCTTCAGGGTTACCCAAGGAAGTCCAGGGTACTTCAAGGTCAAGGCCGACAGTGGGCGCTTCACCAGGCGTGCGTTCTGCGGCGACTGTGGATCAACTCTCTTCGGTGCCGGCGCTGAGTTCGTCTCGATTCGAGTCGGCAGCCTGGACGACCCTAGCGTCTTTCGCCCCAGCCGGGACGTGTACACTGCGAGCGCTCAACCCTGGGATTACATGAACCCAGACCTGCCCAAGTCGGCGAAGCTTCCAGGATAAGAACTGTCACGACTCTCGGATGAGTCCTACCGCTTCTTGCGCTTCGCGACCTTTTTTGCGGGTGGCTTGGTGCCGCCGTCGGGGAGCACGATGTCGAGGCTGCGCCATAGGTACCAGGCTGCCGCCGTTCGGTAGGGACGCCATCGCTCGGCGTGCTTCATCAGGCGCTTGCGATTTGGCCGTTTGCGCATCCGGTAGTGACGCTTGATTGCGTTCTGGACGCCGAGATCGTCGGCCGGCATCACGTCGGGCCGGCCGAGGTTGAACATCAGGAACATCTCGGCGGTCCATCTGCCGATCCCTTTGACCATGATGAGATGCTCGATGATTTCCTCGTCGGTCATTCTGTGGAACCGGTGGAAGTCGAGCTTGCCGTCCCGGATGTGCGCGGCGAGGTCCTTTATGTAGAGCGCCTTCTTTTCCGAGAGGCCCACAGCGCGCAGTTCGGCATCCGTCTTGGCGAGCACCTGTTCCGGCGTAGGAAATTCCGCATCCGGGAACAGCGCGACGAAACGGCCGTAGATCGCGTTGGCGGCCGCGCCTGCGAGCTGCTGGAAAATTATCGCCCGCGCGAGTGCCTGGAAGCGCTCGCGCCGCGGCTGGATTCCGAGCGGACCGACCTCGGCGATTATCCGTGCGAGGATCGGATCGGCCTTGCTAAGATGTATTCGCGCCTTGCGCGCATAGTCGACTTTGTGAGTTGCCATTTTACTGAAAATCCGCGGGTTCGCCGAATCTCGCACGCCTGCTAAGGTCGTTCAATCGGTACGATGAGCGAAGACTTGAGACTCCCGATGTGCCCCGAGAACCTCCACGAGGGTATGCGCCTCGGTCCGATTTTGTACGTCGTCACGCCGGAGCGCGCGCGTACATTTTCGGATGCGGTCAAGGCGGCCAGTCCTGAATTCATTGTCGATGAACGCAATCCGAACGCGATGGTGTCGCCCACAATGCGCCTGCCGGATTACGCGTTGCTTATCGCGGCTCATCTGAAAGGCGGCAAAGGCGGTGTGCACGCCAAGCACTGGTGCGAATTTCACGAGCCGATGCGCGTCGGGCAGGCGGTTAAAGCCGAGGGCAAGATCACGGCGACCTATCACAAGCGCGGCAAGTTCTATTTCACGCTGGAGTACGAAGCGCGCGACGCGGTGACGAATCAACTGCTGGTGCGCCAGGCGATTACCTCGGTGCTGCTGAACGACAAGGGGGAGATGCAATGAGCGCGGCGCCGCGCGAGATTCGAATCGGCGCGGAGCTGGTTTCGACGCCCTACCTGCTCGATGCGGCCGCGACGAAAGCCTACCACGACGGTATCGAGCTGCCAGTTCGGCGGCGCCCGCCGCGCGGCATCCACGATGACCAGGACGCGGCGCGCAAAGCTGGATTCACGGCACCGATCGCCGGCGGCGCGCAGACTATCGCGATAATCGCGCAATTCCTCGCCGACAATTTCGGCATGCGCTTCGTTCGCGGCGGGCGTATCGAGGTGTCACTCACCCGGCCGGTGCTGTTTGGCGACACCTTGACCTCGCACGTGAAAATCGTTTCCGTCGATTCGAATGCGAATCGCGCCGAGTTGCAGATACATGTCGACAATCAGCGCGGCGAGCAGGTGCTGATGGGCACCGCCGCAGTCAGGATGCACGACGCATGAGCGCCGGGACCGTCCCCGGTTCGAGTGATACGCCGCGCGATGACGTCGCGGCTGAGCGCGCCACACCGCTCTGGCGCAAGGCACTTCCGTATCTCGGCACCCTCGCGATCTTTGCGCTGATCTTTTGGCGCATCCCGATTCGCAAAGTCGAGCAAGGTCTGTCGCAGGTGCCGATCCTCGAGTTCCTGGCAGTGTTCATGCCGTATTCGCTGTTCTACTGCGCGATCGATTCGGCGTGCCTGACCTGGGTGGTGCGACGCTTCAACGCGCGCATGCGATACAGCGACATCCTGCCGATTCGCGCGAGCATGTACTTGCTGGCGCTGATCAACACCAGCCTCGCGCAGGGCGGCGTGGCCTACTATCTGCATCGCAAGGCCGGCGTCACCTTCCTGAGCGCGCTGAGCTCGGTGCTGTTCATCGCGATGCTCGAAATTTACCAGCTCTTTCTGTTCTCGACGTTGGGCGTGATCTTTTACACCCCGGTCGGCGATGCGCAGATGAGGATCGTCGCGATTCTTCGGGGCGTGTACATCGCGGCGTGGGCTTTGCTGGCGGGAATCATGATCTTCTTCGCGGTTGCCCGGCGCAGCGCGCGGATTCGCAACTGGGTCGAGACTGGAAGAGCGGGCGCATTGCTCGCGACTTTCATCCAGGCGCGCCCGCTCGACTACCTGGCGGTGCTGGCAATCAAGGCGCCGACGTTTCTCGCGTCAGTCGTCGCGCAATACTACGCTCTGGCGCTTTACGGAATCGCGGTGCCGTTCGTGAAGCTGATGCTGTTCCTGCCGCTGGTGTTCCTGGCCGCGGCGCTGCCTATTTCGGTGGCCCATCTTGGCACCAGCCAGGCGGCGTGGCTGCTGTTCTTCTCGGCCAACGCATCGCCGGCGAAAATCGTCGCCTACAGCCTCGCCGCGCAACTCACCTTCATGTTGTGCAACGCTCTGATCGGGCTGGTGTTTCTGCCGCGTGCGAGCCGCGAACTGACGGAATTGCGAGCCGAGGACGCGGGTACTCCAGCCACCGCGTGAGAACTATCGCACGCCGAGGACGGGAAAGCCCTCGCGCAAAGCGCTGGTGCGCGAGTTCTCGATCAAATCGGAAAGAGTTTGCCCAGCGCAGCGGGCTCGACGCGGATGCCAACATAAAAGGGGCCGAACTTCGCGTACGACGCGCTGGCCTCGTCGAAGCGCATCTCGTAGACGAGCTTCTTGAACACGATCGGATCGTCGGCGAAAAGATCGACGCCCCACTCCCAATCGTCGAAGCCGATCGAGCCCGAGATAATCTGCGTTACCTCGCCCGCGAAACGCCGCCCGACCATCCCATGGTCGTGCATCAGGCGCTGGCGATCCTCGATCGGCAACCGATACCAGTTGTCGGCGCCGTCGCGCTTCTTATCCATCGGATAAAAACACAGGTAGGGCCGCCCGGGGATTTTCGGAAATAGCCGCGGCGAAATCTTTTCACGCTGCCGAGCAAGCTCGGACTCGATTTCAGATTTCCATTGGGGCGAATGCGGCCCGACGCCATTCTCGACGAGCTTGCGATAAAGCGCGACCGTCGCTTCGTAGAGGCCGATTTCAATCACCGACAGATATGATGTGACCGGTTCGAGGTAGTCGCTGAGTGCGAGGGCCGCGACCTCGTGTTCTGCGTGACCGAGTTCGTCGAAGCTGCGCCGGAAGTGCACGACCGTCAGATCGCCCTTATGCCCAATCGCTGAAAAAAGCGCGGTCTCACCATCCTCGCGCCGGGCCATCTCTGTGAACATCTTCGACGCGGCCGCGATGGCGGCGTCGCGCTTCGCACCGTCAAGGGCCCGCAATTCGCGCCGCCGCACGCGGAACATCTGATGGAGGATGCTGTAGCCTTCGAGCGTGAGTGGCGCGGCGGGAAAATCGCCGGGGATTTTCGCGCGGTCCTTGCCACGATGCTGCTCTGGACGGTCGGTGCTCATGCGGCAATTCTAGACGCTACGCAGCCGGTTGTCTTGCGAGGCGCGATCGAACGCATAAGCGAATAAGAGCTTCCGCGATCGAGGGATTCGACGCCCAATGCGCGTGGACGTACGACGCGAGAACGTTTCCGACGCGATAGCCTTCGGCAAACGGAGTGCCACCCCATCGCGGCGCCACGTTGTAGATGCGATCGATCCGATCGCCGCTGTCGGCATCCTCGAGTGTCGAGTGGCGAAACTGATGGCCGCGAAATCGCGCATGCGCCGGACCGAGAATCGAGTCCGCGCGCGTCTCGACCTCGACGTAGCCGATCGCCTGAAGTCTCTCAGCCATCGCCGCGACTCCGGGAATGATCGCCACCATCGGCCATCGCGCGCCGTCAAGCGTTCGGATGGCGTCCGTCAAATACATCAAGCCGCCACATTCAGCGTAGATCACGCCGCCGCTGGCTGCGAAGCCCCGGATTGCGCCGAGCATCGCGGTGTTCGATGACAGTTCGCGCGCGAAGGCCTCGGGATAGCCGCCGCCAAAATAGAGTCCGTCGACTTCCGGCAACTCGAGATCGCGGATCGGCGAAAAGTTCACGAGGTCGGCACCGAGCGAACGGAGACGATTCAAATTGTCTTCATAGTAGAAATGAAACGCGGCATCGTGGGCGATTCCGATTCGGCAACGCGGCTGCGAGTTCGAATCGACTTGTTTCAGCTCGGACGCACCGCCGGCTTCGAGTGCGGGCGCGGTGCGTGCAATCTCGACGATCGCGTCCAGGTCCAGCCATTCAGCCGCAAGCCGGCTCCATCCGTCGATTAGCCGTTGCGGCACATTCGATTCGTCGGCCATCAGCAGGCCGAGATGGCGTTCGGGAAAAGCGAGATCCGCAGCGGCGGGAAATCCACCGACAATCGGCACCTCGGGCTCGACGGCGCGCAGCAAGTCAAGATGCCCGCGCGAACCGACGCGGTTGCAGATCATGCCGGCGACGCGGACCGCGGGATCGAAGCGCACGAAACCCGCCGCTACCGCCGCGATCGTGCGCGCGACCCCTGAGGCGTCGGTGACGAGGATCACCGGTGCGTCGAGCCATTTCGCAATCTGAGCGGTCGAGCCTTCTTCACCAGTCGGCGTCGCCGAATCGAACAGCCCCATCATCCCTTCGATCACCGCGATATCCGCGCCGGCGGACGCGCGCGCAAAGGTTGCGGCCACCGCGTCGCGCTTCATCATCCAGCCGTCGAGGTTATGCGATCGAACGCCGGCGGCGCGTTCGTGATAAGTGGGATCGAGATAGTCGGGGCCGCATTTGAACGGCGCGACCTTGAGACCCCGCGCGCGCATCGCACCCATCAGCGCGACAGTCGCAGTAGTCTTGCCGACGCCGCTGGCAGTCGCCGCGACGACGATGCGAGGAATTTTGCCCGAGGGAACCATCGCGAGTGGCGATGTTACTACAACGCGATCACTCGATCCTTATGCGGGCGCCCTGCAGGAGCGCGGGGTCGAGCGTCGTCGCGCCAGGGACTGCGTGGGCGAGGACCAGCTCGAACGCCGATTGACCGTGCTCGCCAATCCATTGGGTCAGCGGTCCCTTTTCGGTTTTCGACGCGAGCAACTGCAACTCATTCGGACCGATCGTGAACGTAACGCCCGCCGCTTCGAGATCAGCGCGCTCGACCGGCGCGCCGGGTCGTCCGAGCACACGCGCATAGCAGCGGCTGGTGACACCAGGATCATTCACAGCGATCAACATTGTGCGGATGCCAGTAGCGCCGTTAGGATGCGAACGCTCGCGCGGGACCCGCTCGTCGCGCGGAGTGTCATCCTTGATCAGGAATGGAATCTGGCCGTTGAAAGGAGGTGCGGGAATCGCGAGCACCCAACTCAAGTGATAGCCGTCGGGACGATCGCGCGTCAGTGGCGACGGATTGCCAATCTTCGCGCCCGCGCGGCGCATCGCATCGACGTCCGCCGCAAGATTGTCGGTGCTCATGCAAAAATCGACGATTCCGCCGCCGTGCTCGAGCGCCGCTTGCCAGGGATGCCCGCTCTTCGGTTCGAAGAATGCGATCAGTTCGAGGTAGGTGCCGTCGGTGAACGCGATCAGCGCGTTGTGACTGCCGATAGGATGTTTGCCGCCACGAACGACGGTGAATCCTGCGCGCGAGTAACTCGCAATCGCTGCTTCAAGCTCGCGGACGACTATTGCGACATGATCGATCCCGGTGAACATGCAATCCAAATACTGGAAATTCGCGCAAGCCGGCAAGCGACGCGCCAGACTAGCCGCTGGATCGAGCCGCGGTGGGAATGAAGATTCGTTGCTCATCTGCCTGAACGCGGCGCGCGTAGCGAGCGCCGAGGTCGAACCATTGAAGGCCCGGAAGGCGCGCGATCGATCGATCGACTCCAGAAAGACGCTCGACGCCGCTCTCGCCCGGGAACAGGTACGCGCACACGCGGCGCATCGCGGGATCGCCGCGCACCGTCACGCCGACCGGGGTCCAGAAGTGCCGCACG
>DATNLS010000038.1:0-6582 GCA_035602775.1 Candidatus Acidiferrales bacterium
GCTCGAGTTGTTCGTCAGCAAGGATCAATGCCGCCTATACGCCAAGACGATGGGCATGGGCGATATCGCGGGACGGTTCACCGACGACGAAGCCGCGAAGAAGGAAGGCCTGCCCGGGATGATCCTGCCGGGCAACATGAGCCTCGGGTTGCTGTCGAAGCTGGTGACGGATTGGATCGGCTCGAGCAACGCGTGGCTGTCGCGGATGAGCACGACCTACCGCGTGCCGGTGCAGCCCGATCACACGATCACGATTCACGGGTTTATCACGAATAAGAATCCCGCGGATCGCACGGCCGAGATCGACGTCTGGATCGAGAACGAGGAGGCGGAGCGGTTGGTGACCGGGACGGCGACGGTCGAGTTCAGGAAGTAGGGGGAGAAGAGCGGAACTGATTTTAGTGAAACCCGCCGTGGGTTTCACGCTTCCTTGGGCAGCGGTGACCCCTGCACCCGGTTGATAATCGCAAAATGACGAGGACGCCCTTTTGCTCTCAGGTTCGTCGGGCGTCTCGTCGAGATGTGGGGCGTCCTGATCTAGATGGCGCGGAGTTCGGTTGCTATGGCGCCGCGGGTTGCCAGCGTTGCGGGGATCAGGCCGCTGGCGGCTCCGATTGCGGCGGCTATCAGGAAACTGTAGGAGATGATTCGCGGCTGCAGGGTCATCGCGAGCGCCAGCGGGCCTAGCGCGCCGGAGACGCGCGGCAGCAGGTCGAATCCCAAATACGCGAGACCGCATCCGAGCACACCTCCCGTCACGCCGACGATCAGTCCCTCGACCAGGATTCGCACGATGATCGAGCCGCGGGTGAAACCAATCGCGCGCATCACCGCCATCTCGTGTCGCCGCTCCCGCACCGCCATCGCCGCCGTGTTGGCGGCGACCAGTCCGATCGTGAAGATGACAATCGCCGCCAGAAATTTTGCGCCGTTGAGCATCAAGCCCAAGTTGCTTCCGATTTCGTTCTTGATCAGCGCGACTTCGGTTTCGGTGGCCGTCTCGTTGGGCGAGTTGGCGAACATCTCGTCGATAGCGGCGATCACTTCGGGCGCCGATTTACTACTATCGAGTTTTACCCAGAATAGGTTGGCGTTGCCCGGCCTGCCGAGCAGCTCTTCCATGTAATCGCGGCGGAAAATAATGCGAGGCCCGGCCGCTTCCTCATTCAGCTCGCCGACGATCGTCAGTTGCGGATCGACCGGATACATCGTGCCGCGCAGCATGATCGTCTGGCCGACTCGCCATCCGTACAGCTTCATCAGGTTGGTTGCGACCAGCGCCGCGGTGCGCAGGCTCTCGAATTCGTGTTCGGTTTCCGCGCTGATGTCCCAGTCGGGGAAAATCTCGCGGATGTGATCGTCGTCCACGGCGAGAACGCCGAGCTGTTCGTTCGGATCGCGGTAAGTCGCGAGGAAGACGCTGTAGGCCGCGACCGCCTCGACGTGGGGCAAGGTTTCGATTCGGCGGCGGTAGGACTCGGGCAGCATGTAGAAGAGACTGGCCTTGCTGTGAGTGATGAGACGCCGGGAGTTGGCGCGGTCGCGCAGGACCTGGTTGAGCAGTCCGGGCAGACTGATGAGCGTTGCGAAGATGAAGACCGAGACGGTGATCGACAGCGTCGTCAGAATTGTGCGGCGCTTGTTGCGGGTGATGTTGCGGAGTACGAGGGAGAGATAGTTCATGGCGGGAACTTAATCTTAGTGAAACCCAACGCGGGTTTCACACTTCCCCGGCAGGCGTAACCCCTGCGCCTTGGCGATAAAAAAGATGCGGGACTTCGTCCCTGTTAGAACTTCAGCCGGTTACACGAGCAGGGCGCCGCGGAAGGGTTCGTCTCTTGGCGGGGGGAATTGGAGCAGGTTGATGGCCCATTTGCGGGCTTGGCGCAGTGCGTCTTCGGCGCGGCGGAAGATTCTCTCGCGATACATCACCGACCATACGTAGGCGTCGACCGAAGGTTCGTCGCCGAGTGTGATGTCGAGCATCCAGTCCTCGAGCTGTGGGCCGCATATCAGCAGGCGCACGACGCGGCCATGATCGAGCACGATGCCGCGGGCCTCGCGCGGGATGCGGAACTCGTCCTTGACCCGCTTGATTACGTTGGCGGGCGCGTGCTGCTCGGTCATCGCGAGGTAAGCCCAATCGCCTTGCGGAGGATTGGCCGCGCGCGCGATGCGTAGGTTGTTGTCGGTGAGATCTTCCTTGGCGCGGTCCTGATCGTAATCGCGCGCGACCTGGTAAAAGGCCATCGCGACCGGCAACTGCGGCATCTCGGTTTCCGACTTGACCCGCTTCGGTTTCTTGCTGGTTTCAACCCACCAGCGATTTTCGACCGTCGGCTTCTGTGGCATCAGGCGACCCGCCGGGATTTGCGCGTGGCGATGCGCCGAGACGCGACGCGAGTGGACCGTCGCGATTTTCGCGCGATCGAAATACGCGGGCGGCGCTTGCGGATGCGATTTGCGGCGCGACGCGTGCTCGAGATTCCGGCACGGGTCCGCGCGCGCGCGGCACGTCGGCGGCCGGGGGACCTGAGGCCGGTTATCATCCGGCGCGAGAAAATCTCAGCCTTGCGTTCGGGATCGCTCCAGAGCAGGAAGTGGCCCATCTCGTGGTAGATCATCTGGATCCATTTGCGCTCGCTGAAGTAGATGCGTCCGCGTTTCCAGTTTTCCGGATGGACGAGGTGGATGCGGCCGTCTTCGTAGGTGCGGCCGGCGGTCTTGCCCCAATCGATATACTCGAACCATTCGACGCGTGGGCGTCGCACGTTGAAGTAGCGGCACATCGAGGAGACGGCGCGATTGAAATAGGCGGCGCGATGGCCGCGGAAAAATTCGGCGAGGTTGCGATCAATTTCGCGGCGATGAGCGACAGGAGGAACAATCATTCGCACAGCCAGGCGACCTCCGGGGATGATAAAGATCATATGGAGGGGCGTTCGTCAGAGTCAAACACAGTTGGCAAATTTTGGTTTATACCAGCGTTTGATTGCAAATTTGCCTTGAAAAACGGGCAGAATCCCGCGTCTAGCCGAGGGCACCAGAGGATTTTAGGCGCGCGATTTCTTCCCAGGTCAGGCCGGCTTCAAGCGCGACTTCCTCGGTATGCTGACCGAGTTCGGGCGCTGCGCGATGCGGCTGCGAGGGGGCGTCACCGAACTCGACGGGGCTGTTCACGACGCGGCATCCGGGGATGTTTGGATGATCGACACTGGCGAAAGCGCCGATAGCTTCGGCCTGCGGATCGTCGAGCACTTCGGCGTCGGTGCGGACGGGTGCCCAGACGAGGTTGTGACGATCGAAAATTGGTCCCCATTGGTCGGCGGTGCGACTGGAGACGGCGCGATCTATTTCGTCGGTTAGCGCGGCGCAGTTTTGCGCGCGCGCGGGCGAATCCTTGAAGCGCGAATCGTTCAGCCAATCGGGTTTGTCGAGTGCGCGGCAGAAATCCGGCCAATGCCGATCGCTCTGGATCATCACAAAGTAAATCCATCGCCCGTCCCCGCATCGATAGGAACTCCACAGAGGATTCACTCGATCGGTGCGCGACTCGGATTGAGGCGAGCGTCCCGTCATCAGGCCGACCGTGAGATCAGAAGCGTTCATCCAAAGGCCCATCGAGAACAGTGAGATGTTGACCTCGCGGCCGCGGCCGGTGCGTTCGCGTGCGAGCAGGGCGGCGGAAATCGCCCCGGCCAGACCGAGGCCGACGGCATGATCGATCATCGCCGGCCGCTGCGCGGGCGGCGACTGTCCCGGCTCGGCGATCGTCGCCATCAGGCCCGAGCGCGCCCATGCGGCGGCGTAGTCGTAGGCGGGGCGGTTGCGGTCGGGGCCGCGATGCCCGTAGCCGTTGATCGATGCGTAGATGAGACGCGGATTTTTCGCGGACAGCGTTGCGTAGTCGAGCTTCATCCGATCGATGGCGTCGAGGCGCAGGCTGGTGACGAAGACGTCGGCGCGTTCGATCAGCTTGAGCGCGAACGCGTGGCCGTCGGCGGTGCGCAAGTCGACGGCGACGGATCGCTTGTTGCGGTTGTCGAGCTCGAACGGCGGACGGATACGCGCGTTGGGATCGCCCATCGTGCGCGTGACGAAGCCGCGAATCGGATCGCCGGTCCGCGGGTCTTCGAGCTTGATAACGTCGGCGCCCCAGTCTCCGAGCACGGCGGTGGTCGAAGGGCCGGCTACCCACATTGCGACTTCGAGGACGCGGACGCCTTGGAGGGGGAGATCATCCATAGGAGCTAATCTTAATGAAACCCGCCGTGGGTTTCATACTTCCTTGGGCAGGGGTGACCCTTGCACCCAGTGAGATAGAAAAAGAAAGATGCGGGACTTCGTCCCTGTTAGGAGCGTTGGCATGAGGATGCCGCGCGTGGACTCCTTGAGTCCGGGCGCGGCAGACCACTGTAGTCTACTGTGAGCGGCTAGCGCGGGATGCGGTTGGCGCGATGGACTCGGCGCGGGTCGCGGCGGCGCACTCGATTCACGGTCAGGCGCTGCATCCGGCTTGCTTCCTTGAGCCGCAAGCGGAGCGGAGTGCCGCCGCGGCCGGCCACCAGTTCCGACAGGCGCCATCGCAGGCCCTCGGCGTCGATGCCGAGCGCGTCACACACGCTCACGAACGACAACGGGCAGGAGACGCCCTTGGCGAAGAACCAGTTCCAGGCTTCGTGGAACGAGTTGCGTTTGCGCAGGCTGCCGGAACCGCCGAATTCCTGCACGACGTTGATCGCGTCCGCCAGCACCGCGAGCATCAGGCGCTGTTCGCTCGAGAGCGATCGCGTACCGACCATCTCGAAGAACTGGCTGCGCAGGATTACGTCAGGAAATGGACGGGGATCGGCGATGCCGATGTTGGTGACGGTGCCGGTACTCATTGTTCAGCTTCCTCCCTCCCCCGAGCGAAGAGCTTGAACGTAAAAATTTTGGCGGCACGAGATGACGATACGGAAACCATCTCTTATGCGGCGCCCCTTTCCGCCTAATAATCAACGTGACGGAGAAAGAAACTTAGTCAGAACGCTGACTCATTGCAAGGGAAGAGTCAGAGGCTAAATTTGCCTTCGCGAGCCTTGGATAAGCAAGATTTGTTTGGCGCTAAGGTCAAAATTAGCGTAGGCGAACGGCGCAAGCGCGAAAAGCCAATGTTATCGATACCAACCAGCGGTCTGCTATAGTGCGGTTTATTAGCTGGAAACGCTCAACCCAGGAGAATCACAATGGCTGATTTTTATGGAAAAGAAACTTCGAAGTATCTCCGCAACTTGCGCCAGAATGCGCCCGACGCGTTCAAGGGCTTCCTGGACTTCGACAAGGAAGTTTTCAAGGACGGCGCGATTCCGAGCAAGACCAAAGAGTTGATGGCGATTACCGCGGCGCACGTGACGCAATGCCCGTGGTGTATCGAGGCGCACGTCACGCGCGCGAAAGAGAAAGGCTGCACCGATCAGGAGATCGCGGAAGCGGTATTCGTCGCGGCGGCGATGCGCGCGGGCGCGGCGTTCAGTCATGGCGCGATCGCGATGGCGGTAGCGGACGAGCACAAGCACTAGCAAGCGCGGCGCGCATTCGGCACCATAGATGGAATGGATCAGGCACTAAAAGATCGGAAGACACGGCAAATAACGATTGGCGGCATCAAGGTCGGCGGCAACGCCCCGGTGGTGGTGCAATCGATGTGCGCGACGCGCACGATCGACATCGATGAGACCGTCGCGCAGGCGCATCAGCTGGCCAACGCAGGCGCGGGGATCGTGCGAATCGCGATCGACAGTGAGAAGGAAATCCCGGCGGTCAAGGAAATCCGCGAGCAGACCAAAGGCGTCGTGCTCTCGGTCGATTTGCAGGAGAACTACAAGATCGCGGACCGGGTGGCGCCGCACGTCGACAAGATCCGCTACAACCCGGGGCATCTGCACCATATCGAGAAGTCCAAGACGATCGAGCAGAAGGTGAAGTGGCTGGTGGACGTGGCGCGGGACAACGACGTGGCGATTCGGATCGGCGTCAACTGCGGATCGGTGGCGCCGGCGTTCCTCGAGAAGTACCCGGGCGATCAGCTTGCGGCGATCGTCGAGTCGGCCGCTTACCATTGCGATCTGATGGACAGCTTCGGCTTCACGCGCTTCGTCGTGTCGCTGAAGGATTCCGATCCGGTCAAGGTGATGGACGCGAATCGGCGGTTCTCGAAGCGGCGGCCCGACGTGCCGATTCATCTCGGCGTGACGGAAGCGGGGCTGCCGCCCGACGGAATAATCAAGACACGGATCGCGTTCGAGAAGCTGCTCGCGCAGAGTATCGGCGATACGATTCGCGTCTCGCTGACGCTGCCCAACGAGCGCAAGCATGAGGAAGTGATCGTCGGGCACAAGATTATCGAGGATGTGGCGGCGGGACGATTCATCTCGGTGCCGGACTTCGGCGCGGGGCTGAATATCATCTCGTGCCCGTCATGCTCGCGGGTCGAGAACATGAAATTCGTCGAGCTGGCGCAGCAGGTGAAGGAGCTGACGGTTTACGCCGAGAAGTACAAGATCACGATCGCGATCATGGGATGCCGGGTGAACGGTCCCG
>DATNLS010000236.1:0-12599 GCA_035602775.1 Candidatus Acidiferrales bacterium
ATCATTCGGATTGGTTCCGAACTCGAGTTTGACGCCGGCTGGCGGCGTACCGCCACCCACGGGAGCATACTGAATCGAAATTTGCGCGGAGTTGTCGTTGGTCGAGGCGATATTGCAACGGGTCGAGTAGAAGCCCGGCGCCAGCGTCAAGGCTTGGTCGGCCACCTGAGCCAGCGTCGATGATGCCGCGTCCTTGATCTGCGCGACGCAATTGCCGTTCTCGACGCCGCCGATCGGATCGGGCACTGCGCTCCACACGGCGTCCTTTTGATTCTGGAACTTCCAGGACGCGAGGTTGCATCCGCCGCTGACCGTTCCAAACGGATCGGCCGGCAGCAGATTCGCGCCGGTCGGCTGCGTGTATGGCCACATCGTCGCGACGCTCGGGCCGAGCTGCGGCGCAGGCTGCGCTCGCGCGACGCCACGGAGGATTGCCAGCGTGGCAATCAGGAAGAGCAGTCGCCATTTCATCGTCGGGGTTATCCAGTCTGCGAGCGAGCCGCACCGCGATCGTCGAGCTTGCGGTGCGCGCGGGATTTCCACGCGGAAAGATCTCGCCCGGTGATTCGCTCGAGCTCCTCGGTGTCAGGGAGCATCATTGCGCGAATCTCCTCGGCCGACTCCTCGCTCAGCGGCGGGAAGTCCTCGACGAATTTGCGCCGCACGAGTTTCCACAACGCGGTCCGCTGGCCGAGTGCAATTAATGGGCGCGCACCGTGGCGCGAAGCCCAGCTCATCGCCTCGAACGTGCGCCGTCCAATCGTACTGGAGTGCGCCGCGCTCGGCGCCGAATACACCTTAGCGCTCAGGGTCGTGCCGCGATCGAGAACGATGCGCCGCGCTCCGATAAAATCGCAGACCGCGTCCAGGTATCCTTGCGGATTCGCGCTTAGATCGTCATAGAACCGCACCAGTACCCGCGATTTTCCAAACGTCGCCTGCCAACGCTTGAGCTGAGTCGCGTATCCGCACGGGTCCGCTCCACAATCGACCTGGAAGCGCCAATATTCGTCGAACGTATTCTCTGCCGGATGGCGTCCCGACCGGATCAGCCGATACAGGGAATACAGTCGGGCGGCCGGCTCGCGGAAGGTGACGATGATCTTGCAGTCCGGAATGTGATGCTTGATTCGTTCCCGCGCGATCGCATTGGCGAAATAAGTGGGGCCCATCTCTCCCGCCGGTGAGTCGGCCGGGTAGTCGCCGAACAGATTGCAGTACCATTCGACTCCGCGATCATAGCGGGCATCGAAAAACCGCGTCTCCTTTTCGCTCGGCAAGCCGACGTGACCGGTCAACACCTCGTGCAGCCAGGTGGTGCCGGTGCGGGGCGGTCCTACGTGAATGAAAGTAGGCAGTCGCAATTCTTTTGGGTCAGTCATCGTGCCCGGATCGATCAGTGATCAACCTGAAACCATAGCGCACTGCGGATCGGAAGTGAAAGAATGGCGAATTCCGTCAATCAATTTTGTAAACGTGAGCCTGGTATGGAGCGTAGGCGTCTTTGAATTTAGAGCCACCCGGATCCAAGGTGATCGAACGATTCTCCCCGTCAACTGATACTTCGTGAGCTGGCCGATTCAGCGTGAAACTCGCGTCGATGCTGCTGCCGCTGTGATTGTACGAAATCAGGTAGCGGCTCCCGCCGCGCATGTCCTTCTCCTTCGTGATAACGGTGCCGGCCGCCGAGTTCGCCGAGAGCACCGGGCTGTCCGGCGCGAGCAGGACCGGCTCGAGCGCACTGATTCCTTTGGTCACGTTGACCAACTCATCGTAGCGTTTCTGACGAAGCACGGGATCCCGCTTGCCCCAATCCAGCCCGCGCAATCCGTATGACCAGTAGAAGACGCCGCGCGCTCCCTCCGTGATAGCCATCCAACTCATGTCGTGCAGTTCATTCTCAGTTGGGAAATGCGACAGCGCGGTCAACCGGAAAAACTGGATCACCGTCCACACTGGACGTGCGTTGTGCACCGCAGCGACGACGCTACGCGTCATATCGGCGACATAGCTCTCTGTCTGGCGACTGCCGAGCACATAGGGATCGACGCCCAGCACGTCGACGGTGTCGCGCCAGAACTGAAACTCGTTGGGATAATTATTTACGGCATAAGTCACGCTGGCCGGATCGTTCTGCTTGACCAGGGCGTATTGATGGAACGTCCGCGGCTGAACTTCGCTCGCGCATTCGTCGCACACGTAATAGCCGACCACGCGCGAATTGCGCTCCAATGCTTTCGTGTGGCGGGTGATCAACTCGTCGGCGTCGAGGTGTCGCGTTCTTGCCGACAGTGGATACGCGTGCATCTCGGGGAAAAACGCGCTCACCGTGTCCAGGTAGTAAATTCCGAACGGCGCCATCGCTTCTGTGTACGCGTCGATGACGTCGGTGTCGCCGGTCGATAAGAAGTAGTTGATCATCAGGTTGATCGGCGCCTTGGCAATATCGTGCAGACGCGCAGTGTAATAGTCGGGTTGCTGCGAGGAACCGGTCGTATCGTAGAGCCCAATCACGAATCGCGGCCGGCCGCCCATGTGAATGACGTTGTCCGAATCGATCCAGGTCTTCATCGATGTTTGTTCTGAGCTGCTGACCTTGACGATCGTGTAGGACGACGGCGCGAATACTCGCTTGTCGTCGGGCCCCACGAGGTAGCCCTGCAACCGATATCGGCCAAGCGGAAGGTCATGCATGTCGAGGGTCGCAATCGCAGATCCGTTCGCCGGCGGCGATACTCGATTCGTCAGAAGCACCTTGCCGGCGGGATCGCTTACTTCGAGCACGACCCGAAGCTGGGACATCGTCATGCCTGCCGGCGGATTAACTTCGATCGAGATTTGGGCCATGTAGCTTTGGTCGCTGAACATCATGCCGCGGTAGTTCGGATAGAGCAGAAAGGTTTGCAGGGCCGCGGGGAGCTCGCGACTGAGAAAAAGCTTTCTGAACCACGAAGTGCCGGCGACCGGACCGACGGTTTCGGCGCGGAAGGAACCGACGCTGCCGTCGGCGATCGCGGCGTGAGCTTTCGCCGTCGAGGTCCAATCGGTCGTGCCGACGACCGCCTGCGTCATCGCCCATTTGTCGGAGGGCGCATCGAGCAGGCGGACGCGGGCGCCCCCCAGTCGCTTTGGCACGGTGATGCTCGATTGCGTTTTTACTTCAGCCGAGATCGTGTACAGGCCCGGCGGGCATTTGAACGCATTCTCGGCGAATGGCGATTGCTGGGCGCACGGCTCCTGAAGACGCAAGCTTGCGTCGGCGGTTCCGTCGAGGCTGAAGCACGAGGGATCGAAGGTCCAGTCCTTCAGTCCAGAGCGAAAATCGGCGTTGACGAGAAGATTAGGTCCCAACGTGTAGCCCGGTTCTACCGCATCGAGGCCACCGGCTACCACGCTATCGCAACGACCTGTGCCGGCGGGCAAGAACGACAAGACGCAGACGACGGCCAGCGCTATGACTCGGTATCGCAGTCGCAGACTTTGGAAACCGGTCACGGATCAGGCGGCGCCGGTCGCTATAAGGAAGAACCGCGTATCGACGAGTGGCGACTCTTCCGAGAACGGCACAAAGCTGTCGGCCCCCGGACCGCTCATCCAGAGATCGTACCCAAGCTCTTCGAGCGAGTCGGTGATCGATTTCACCGAGCCGCCGAATTTTTCCAGGCCGCATCCGACGTGCATCTCGAAAAAACAATCGGGGCGATGGCGCGAGAGGGTATCGATCGCTCCGCGCAGCACTTTCGATTCGAATCCCTCGACGTCCACAAATAGAACATCAGGGGGTCCATATCGTCGCGCGAGTTCATCGACGCTGACGCTGGTCACTGAGATTTTTCCCCAGGTGCCGGTGCCGTCATCGACTTGTCCGTTCCCGCGTACATTGAATTCGATCGGGTCGAGCGTGTCTGACACGGCGGCGTGGATAACCGTAACGTTGGAGGCGGCGTTCAACTCACAATTCCGCATCGCCGTGTCATAGTTAAGCGGGCTGGCCTCGACGGCGACCACCTTTCCGTTCGCACCAACAAATTTGGCCATGACCATCGCGATGACGCATTGATGCGCGCCGCAATCGAACACGGTCGCGCCCGGACGCAGCCGATGCTGCGCGAGGAACGACATTTCTGGCGGAACTTCGGGCGAGTCGCGATCGTACCAGCTCTCCGAGGTCGGATCCGAAATCCACAAATTGAATTGATACCCGGCCCACGTCCGGCGGACCTGGTAAGGCCGGAATCGACGGAGCGTCCAGCGGTACGCCGCCACCCGGATCTGGTTTGCGACGGCTTGCGGAAGCACCAGTTTGGCAGCGCTCCTGAGATTCATAACTGTGCTTCACTGTCGCATTGGCTTGAAACCTCCGCAAGCATCGCGCGTCCGCATCGACCCAGCTATCTTGTTGGCGGAATGCTGAAATCGCTCGATCGATACCTGGGACGCGGCTCCTACTACTGGCTGAAAGACCGCATTCATCCAGATCGCGAATACACCCAGCTTACCTATGCGCGCTTGATAGCGTCGGTGCTGACGCCCGATATGCGATGGCTGGACGCCGGAGGCGGTCATCACATTATCGAGGTCACGACCCCGGAAATGGAACTGGCGATGGTGAATCGCGTGAAGCTGGCGGTGTGCTGCGATCGTTTTGTAGAAGCAATCGCGAAGCATCGCAGCATTCGCGTCCGGGTCGGCGCCACGCTCGACAGCCTGCCGTTTCGCACCCAATCGCTCGACCTGATCACGCTTAATAATGTCGCTGAGCATCTCGAACGCCCGCGCGAGGTGCTGGCCGAGTTCGCGCGGGTGCTGGCTCCCGGCGGCCGCGTGATCATTCATACTCCCAACATCGCGAGCTACGCGATGCGTATCGCGGACCTGGGACGCCGCATTCTGCCCCATCAGTTCGTAATGAAGATGATTCGCTACATGGATTTTCGCGAAGAAGAAGACGTCTTTCCGACTTACTATCGCGTCAACACCTGCGCGGACCTCGACACTGCCGCACGCCAGGCGGGGCTTTCGAGCGATACGATGCAGTTGCTGCCTGCACGCCCGCTATTTTACTTCGTCGCTCCCTTGTGCGCGGCAGAACTCGCGGCCAGCCGGCTGCTGATCCGCGCGGGCGCGCAACAATTCGCATCGAGCGTAATCCTCGCGATGTTTCGAAAGCCTGCGTAGCGGCATTCTATAGTGCTTTCATTTTCGCGATCGAAAACTTCGGCCCTCGTATTGCGCGGCGCCGAATGACTCCGAGCTCGTGGTACCCGACTTCGTGCACCGCCTTCATCGGAGTTTGATTGTGGCTGTCGACGACCATGACGATCCGCTGGCGGCTGTGCAGCAGCCATTCCGTCGCGAACCACAGCAGCGCGCGGTAGAGTCCGCGACCGCGGAATTTCTCGATCGTGTACGTCGTCGTTAGCTCTGCCGCGCCGGGTTCCAGAATGATTATCGGTCGCTCGGCGGGGGAATCGTAAATCCAGAGGACGCTCGCTAATTCTCCGTCGAGCTCGAGTGTCGCGCACGTTGACGCGCCGCTGATCTGGTCGCGAAAGAATTCATTGGGCAAGTCCGTCCGCTTTTCGCGCGCTCGGCTCAGGCGCTCCAAAGCGTCGGCGTACATGGTGACGCCTTCGGGCACGGGTAGCGGTGCCTGCAAATCTCCGCGATTGATCACAAAGATGTGAAAGTCCAAAAGCCTCAGCGAATCCAGTGCGATACGCGGTAGATTCAGGATCCCCTGGTCTCGTATTACGGCAAGGACGGCTGAGACGCGTGGCATGCAGACTCAGTCGAGCCGCTGAGTTGGTGTCGAGTCAAGCGCGAAAAAAGCTCATCAGCGAGTGATTAAAAAGATCATTAGTGAATGTTGGTGTATCAAAGCTTAAGGGTCTCTGGGTAAATGCTCAATGTTTGGGCGGGAAAAATACACAGATCGAGGCCGAATTTTCAAGCCCGTTCGTAGTTTGACAACGAATTCGTAACCCAGTAATCACAATGAGGCCAGTAGTAAAGATAGTGAGCTTTTGGGGGCCTAGGGTGAACTAAGGCGACTGGTGCCCGCGGATGCGGGGCGCTGCTTAGTAGGCCGACGGGGGTTGTGCTGAATCCACAAAATAGCAGAGAGTTCGCAGAGCGGTTTGCCGACGGAATCTGCATATTCATTGGCTATCTCGTAGCGACAGAAATCGCCTTCGCGCTGCATTGGGGCCGGATTCTCGTAATCCCGCTTGGGCGAGCATCCGACGCACAGTCGCAATACTCGGCCCTCCTGGTCCTGGCCATCCTTTCATGGCTGACGTTGACCGCGTTCACCGATACTTATCGACCACATCGTACAGAACGCTTGAACTTTCTTGCTCGGGGGCTTACCCGGACTCTGCTGACTTGGGCGCTGATCACGGTTGCCGCGGTCTTTTCGCTGAAATTTGAATACGTCAGCCGCCAGTTCATCGGCTATTTCATCGGCGCGTCCGGCGTCCTGATCTTCGTCCGCTATCTCGGGTCCACGCTTCTTCTGCGTAACCTGCGCCGATCCGCTCACAAGTGGCGGACGGCGGTAGTGATCGGCGAAAACGAGGTGACCTGCGATCACTTCGCGGCGCTTCTAACCGCCGCACATCCGATGGGTTATCAACAGGTAGTCGTCCAGCCGGCAAAGCGTGCGGTTCACAGCAACGGCAATGGTAACGGGACGAACTCGAGATCCGATCTTGATGCGTCGTCGCTGGCAGGATTTGACGACGTATTCCTTATCGGCGTGAACGACGGCGCCGATTCTCCGGTGGGTGCCCAAGGCGTCCTGGCCCTCCTCAAGCAGGGCAAGTCCGTACACATTATCCCGAGCCTGCTCGACACCCGGCTGTTCCGCCAGTCGCTCGGCGACGTAGCCGGGATTCCGGTGCTGTCGGTGAGCAAGGGTGAGTTGAGCCAGGTCCAGGCGGCGGTCAAGCGCGCGACCGATTTCGTGCTGTCGGCGCTGCTGCTGATAGTTCTGTCGCCGTTGATGGGCCTGCTAGCGCTCGCGGTAAAACTGACTTCGGCGGGACCGGTGCTGTTTCGGCAGAAGCGCCTTGGCTTCGAGGGGCGGCCCTTTACCCTCTTGAAATTGCGCACAATGCGCGTCGACGCCGAACAGATGCTGCGTGACACGCCGGCGCTGTACGAAAAATACCTGCAGAACAATTTCAAACTGCCCAACGGCGAGGATCCGCGCCTGACTCCGATCGGCAAATTCCTGCGCGCCACGAGCCTTGACGAGTTGCCGCAACTATTGAACGTGTTGATCGGTGAAATGAGCCTGGTCGGACCGCGCCCGATTGTGCCGAACGAGGCGGTTGAATATGGCGACTCGGCGATGCTCTTCATGTCCGCCAAGCCGGGAATGACCGGTCATTGGCAGGTCAGCGGCCGCAGCGAGATCGCCGAGTATCGCCAGCGTGTCGAATTGGATCTCGAATACATCCGCGATCAGTCGCTCGGCAAGGATCTCGAAATATTACTGCGAACCGTGCCCGCCGTGTTGCGGCGCAAGGGCGCGAACTAGCGGTTTGCTGGCGCGAGTGGCTGCCTGCCTTTTTCCCAAGCCCGCCCCTGTGGTAGTTCTGATAAGGAGGCTTTGTGCAACCATGCTCAATCCATCGCTTCCCAAGTCGTCGCTACTCACCAGTTTCGCGATTGCGATTGTCGCGGGGTTCTTCCTAGCCGCACCGTCTTCTCTGTCGGCTGCGCGGCCGCCACGCCCGGTTGCGATGTTCGCTAACTGGGAGGACAGCGGCAAGATTGTAGAGCTGGCGGTCGGCCAGCAACTGGTCGTAAAGCTGCCGCTGCGCGGCTACCATGACGACAGTTGGCACATCACCCAAATCTCGCCGGCGTTGAAATTGATTGCGGGGCCTGACGAGCTGCGTCCTGCACATTGGAGCCCCTGGAAGTTCAGTTTCCAGGTCTTCTACTTCCAGCGGCAAGCTCCGGGGCGGGTGGATTTGGTGCTCGAGCCGAATTACTTTTTGAAGCCGCCGATGGTTCTCAAGGTAGTCGATCGCTAATGCAAGGCCGCGCGATAGCGACCCGGAGAATCGTAGTCAGACCGTGCCGATAATTGCGCAAGTCGTTCCGCTCTATAAGGAAATATTGGCGCTGCCGGATTTCGTCGGTGGGCCGGTTCTCTCGTGGGGCGTTACCGAGATCAACATTCCCGATTTCTTTCGCAAGCCGTTTGCGCAGCTCTCGACCCGCGAGAAAACGATAAAGCTCTACCATTGGATTCGGCACAATCTGCCCTGGAAATTGCCGGACGGGTTCGACTATCCCGACTTGGGCGCGCTCCTTCGCGCGCGCGGCGTGCAGACCGTCGACGTGCTCGATTGGTTCGACAGCCGCGCGACTCTGCGTCTCGACATGAATCAGCCGGTCGCCGCCGAGTTGCACAATCACTACCGCTTGTTCATCGACATGGGCTGTCTGGAGCACGTCTTCGACACCCGCCAATGCATCGAAAACTGCCTGCGCATGGTTGCGCCCGGGGGGCACTACCTACTCTGCACTCCGGTCAGTGGATGGTTCGGGCACGGCTTCCACACCTTTGATCCCAAGGGTTTGGCGCTCGCGCTGACCCTGAACGGGTTCGATATCGTGTATCAGCGCTACACCACTCGCGGCGAGGGACGAATCGTCCAGAAGCCAACGGGCGACACCCTCATCTGGCTGGTCGGGCGCAAGCTGCGTCCGATCAACGAATTCAAGATTCCGCAGCAAGACTACTGGTGGGGCGAAGTGTTCGGTGCAGCGCAGCCGCCGCCCGACGCTCGTGCCGCTGCGGAGCAATCTCATCCCGCGCCGGCACGCGCCGCACGCTGATCCGGCCTAACGCAGCGCGATTCAGGAATTGGGCCGCAATGCTTTCCGGGCGCGCCGGATGACCCTGCCAGTCAGCCTCCGTACGGCGGTGCCGGCTTGCGCGTCAGCTACCCACCGATAAACCCATTCGGATTCGAGGCCTACTGGCACTTCCCATTTGGCGAGCGCAGCATTCGTGGCAATCGCATCGGGCGACGCGAACATCACAAGGTTTTGTCGATACCACCACGCCACGCGACGGTCGTCGCGAATTCTTGGCCTGAATGGATCCAGCGTTCTGAATCCGGATTCCTCAAAAATTTTGCGCCAATAGGAAAGCGGCTTGCAGTTGATATGGCCGCCGCCCCACTGACCCGGCGGCGCCGCCGAAAACAGGATCACCGGCGCCGCGGAGGTAAGCTTCCCCACCAGGTACTTCGAATGACGTTCGGGCAGATGCTCGGCGACTTCGAGGCAGGTCGCGAGGTCGAATTTCTCCGCCGGAGTATCGAACTTGGCGCTCAGGTTGGTTGAACGAAAGCGATCGGCAGGAATCAACAGCGTCGACGGCTTGATGTAATCGCCGTCGAGGCCGACGATTTTCCTTATTCCATTGGCGCTGAACGCGCTCAGCCACGCGCCGCGGCCGCATCCAACGTCCAGCACGCTCGACGGATGAATCAGATCGACCACCATCGGCACGACGACCGCAGCCGACGGGCTCGAGGTGTCTTCAGCGTACATTTCCTCGGCGTAAAAAGATGACAAGCGCTTTCGCATCGTTAGTCCATCACCTCCATCTGTCTATCAATTCATTGTCGGGGCGCACAACCGAGTCGTCTGGATTTTGCTGCGCGGTAGCGCTGACCGGTTGAGCAAAACCGCTTACTCGACCACCTTGATTTTCATCTGCATGCCGCCGTGTCCGGTGCCGCAGTAGTGGTCACAGATAACAGCGAAGTCGCCAGCCGTGTTCGGAGTGACGGCGACGTCGGTAGTCTTGCCCACCGGGATGTCGGTATCGAATTTGAGCGGCTTCGACATGAACCCGTGAACGCGATCGGAGCTGGTCAGCCGCAGGATCACGGGCTCGCCTTTTTTGAGTGTGATCTCACTCGGAGTGAAGTCGAATTTCTTCGCCGCGATCTCGATCACTTTCGGATTGTCACTCGCGCGAGTGAGGTTGATCATCACTGGTACCGCGGCCAGACCGATTTCGCATACGCCCGCGAGCAGGATCGTATTGACAATTTTGTTGATAGTTGACGTTTTCATTTTTTACTCGTCCTTCGCGTCGTTGTTGCCATGTTTGAGCATCTGATCCATCCCGACCGTGCCCGAGAACTCTGCCGTTGCGAGCGCGACTTCCTCGAGCTGCAAATCGTTGCCGTTGGCGTCGCCGTTGACGCGCCGGATTCCCAGGTCCTTGAACGGCTGCGCTCTGTCGAAGGGCATCGGTTTTTTGGCGGGCGCGGTCGCGGGATCCGGGAATGCGAAAATCAGTGAACGCGCGGCGTACATCTTCGTGGTGCCGGCCTGATGAAAATTCTCGCGATGAATATGGCCGTAGAGCACCGTCACGTTTTCGTACGGCGCCAGCGCATTCATCACGTCGTCGCCGTCGCTGGTGGACCAATCCCATTCGGGCTTGAGGTCGAACAGCGGCCGATGGGTGAACACTATTATCGGCGCGGTTTTCGGAAAGCGCGCGAGATCGGCCTTCATCCAGGCGATCTGCGCGGCTCCTACCTCGGGTCGTCCGGCGGAGACATTGTCGAGCGCGATGAAATGGACGCCGCGATGGTCGAATGAGTAATGCGTTGGGCCCATGAACTCGCGGAACATGTCGCCGCCGTCGAGTCCGGCGTCATTCTCACCCGGCACGACCTTGAGTTGCGCGCCGCCAATTCTGCCCGAGATTTCCTTGAACAGCTTGAAGCGCTTCGCGTGCTCGTCGGGCGAGTCGGCATCGTGGGTCAAGTCTCCAGTGACTATCACCAGCTCGGGGCGATTTTTCAGCCGGTTGATGGTGGCGACTGCGCTCTCGAACGCCTTGGTGCCGAGCGGATCCGGCGGGCCGTTGAATCCGACGTGCGTGTCGCTCAACTGCATGAACGAGAACGGCGCGGGAGCTTCGCCGTTGAGCTCGGCGAGAGTGCGCACGATTCCCTCAGCGCCTGCGCTCTTTGTTAGCGCGGGGAACACGCTGTAGAGTGCGCCGATGCTGAGGGCGGTGCCCGTGACGCGCAGGAACGATCGACGATCAAATTTTGTTTCCATCCAGAATCACCTCGCGCTGATGTGCGCTTTCACCGAACATGACTCGGTGCTTGAGAGAAAATTCCCGCGATTGAGCCCGCAAACCGCGCGGGAATAAAATCGCCGCGCCCATGGTCTGCAACTGAAGGGAGAATGCGGGCGGAAAAAAGCTATTGCCGGACGAAAGCAAAGCCTCCCATTTCGACCGCACATTCCTGCCGCATATGGATGCTGCCTATAACCTCGCGCGATGGCTGGTGCGTGACGACCACGACGCCCAGGACGTCGTGCAGGAAGCCTACCTGCGCGCGTTCAGGTTTGCGCAAGGGTTTCGCGGCGGAGATCCGCGCGCGTGGATTCTCGCGATCGTGCGCAACACGGCGTTTACCTGGCTCAAGCGCAACCGGGGGACCGACGCGCCTACCGAGTTCGACGAGAAGGTGCATGGCGGTTCCACCGAGGAGAGCGGCCTGGAAGCCGAGGCGGTCCGCAAAGCCGACGGCGCGACGATTCGCGCGGCGCTCGATGAGCTGGCGGACGAGTTTCGCGAGGTGATCGTGATGCGGGATATCGAGGGACTGTCGTACAAGGAAATCGCCGACGCGGCCGACCTGCCAATTGGGACAGTGATGTCGCGCCTGGCCCGAGCCCGCGGAAAGCTCGCTCGTTCGCTCAAGGAACGAATCGCAAAGGAGCGCTGAAGTGGACTGCGACGACACTCGAGTGCTGATGCACGGACATCTCGATCGCGAGCTTGACCTCGCCGCCGACCTCGAGGTCCAGCGGCATATCGAGCAATGCCCGCGGTGCGTGGCCGAGTACGCGGCTCTCCGCGCGATGCGTACGCGGCTAAACGGTGAAGAGTTTCGGTTCGAGGCGCCGGCGGAATTGCGGGAGAGGATTCGCGGTGCGATCGCCGTATCGCCACAGACACGGTCGGCAGCGCAGCCGTCAGGTGGGTATCGGGCGCAGCGCGTAGCGTGGATGCCACGTGTCATTCGATTCGCCGTGCCGATGGCGATTGGTGCGATGCTCGCGCTGATTATCGCGCCGCGCAAGATGGGCCCGTCCCTCGACCAGCAAATCGCGGGCGAAGTAGTCGCGAGTCACGTGCGATCGCTGATGGCGGGGCATCTGATGGACGTTGCATCGACCGATCAGCACACGGTCAAACCCTGGTTCAACGGCAAGCTGGATTTCTCGCCAGCGGTGAACGATTTCGCGAAGGACGGATTTCCACTGGTGGGTGGGCGTCTCGACTATATCCACGGGAGCGCGGTCGCGGCGCTCGTCTATCAGCACGGCAAGCATGTGATCAACGTTTTCATGTGGCCGAGCGCCGGGAGTGCTACGAGCGCGCAGAGAATCGAGACCGAGCATGGATACAACGTCGAGCAACTGACCGTTGGAGAGATGAATTGCTGGGTGGTGTCGGATTTGAATCAGCAGGAGCTCGACAAGTTCGCCGGGTTGCTGCGCGCCAAGGGATAAGCGCCGTAGGT
>DATNLS010000032.1:0-6173 GCA_035602775.1 Candidatus Acidiferrales bacterium
CGGGCCTCGCCGGCGTTCTACCGGCCCGCTACGTGGCCGAGACGGTGCGGAAGATGGGCGAGGTACAGGACAAAACCCTGCAGGGCAGCGCCAAGGTCTCCGGCGGCCCCAAGGTCCCCGAATGACGCGAGGACTCGCGCGATTCGTGTTGATTCACGCAGCCGATCTACGGCTATAATGTCGGTTCTTGATCTCGCGGCGATCCGCGTATATCGAGTGTAGTTCAGGCTCAGCGCAGATAAACCGAAACACTCCCCGGTAGCTCAGTCGGTAGAGCGGACGGCTGTTAACCGTCATGTCGCTGGTTCGAATCCGGCCCGGGGAGCCATTCCTCCGCAGACGGTCCGCAAGGTTCCTTGGCAGTCCGTCTAGGGCTCCGGCTCCGGCACTTACCTCGCCCCGCCGATCCCGCTCAATCCGCCGAGCCCGCCGCCGAACGATCCCCCCGGTCCAACTGCCGGTTGGCCCGCGGGAAATACGCGGACGTTTGGAGGTGGCGGATAGTTCGCCGGCTCAGCGTTCTGAGCAATCTGCTGGCAGGCACTCTGATCGCCACTATTGCAGCTCTGCTGCAGAGCCATCCTTTGAGCCTGCGCACCGCAGCCGCTCGCGAGCAGCAGCGCCGATGCCAGCGCCAATGTCGTCAGTTTGAGCATAGTCTTTCCCCTTCACTAATCTTGAGCACTATCTCGATAACAATTGTGAGCCTGAGTTTGTTTCCAATCAAATGATTGGGGACCTCAGGCGTCTTCGGGCGCGCGACCGGAATAGCCAGTGCGCCGGGGTTTTTCGGCCAACGCGCATACTGTCGTATCGACGCGATCAAATAATCTGCTACGTTATCCGGCGGGGAGTTTCATGACTGGCAAACGACTCTTTGCCATCGCGATTCTGGCGGCGGCCGCCGGATTGTACGGATGCGCGTCATCCGATACGCAGATCGCTGCGAACACCACCTGCCATGGACAGGACCAGAGCGACTGCGAGGCGCGCGACAACGCCCGCCAGATTCGCGACGAAACCGATTATCAGCATGAGCCAGCGCTGGGATACCTGAATTCGCCGCCAGGCCTGCTGCCGATACCCCTCACTTCGCGAAACACGTCCTCGAATTAGGCGCGGCGAGGGTGTGGCTACATCGCACCCACCCGTTTCGACATGTCTCCATCATGATCGGCCGTGAATGCGAACGTTTCTGTTTCGCAACGCCTTATTTGCCAAAAAATCCAGCTAAATCAAGCAGTTTTACCCCCTATTGACCTCCCCTACCGAGAGGTCAAGAATGCTACACTAAGCCGCGTTTGCCCCTCCATAGGAATGCGGGCCTTGGGAATGAGCGTGCAAAAGCGCAACGGACAGAATAGGGCTCGGGTCTTAATCGTCGACGACGAGTTCCATGTTGCACGAGGCGCCGCGGTGGTCCTTTCACAGGCTGGTTACGAATGCGAAACCTGCCCAACGGTCGAGGCAGCCCTCACGGTGCTCGAACACGAGGGCGCAGACGTAATCATCGCAGACATGAGGATGCAGGGGATGGATGGGATGGAGTTGTTGAAGAAAGTGCAGATTAAGGACCCGGACATGGCGGTCGTCATGAGCGTGCCGCTGCCGGCTGCTGAGTCTGCCAGGGAAGCGCTCCGCGGGGGTGCGTTCGATTGCGTGACCAAGCCGTTCGACAACGACGAGTTGAATGCAGTCGTCACCCGCGCGGTCGAGATGAGCGCGCTACAACGCGAGAACCGGAAGTTGCGCGAGCAGCTCGACGTCGCCAGCATCGCCGCCGGGTTTATCGCCGAGGCGCCTAAGAGCCGCCAGCTCGTTTCGATGATAAGGCGGGTCGCGCCGTCGCGCACGACCGCTCTGATCGAAGGCGAGACCGGCACCGGCAAGGAGCTGGTCGCGCGGATGCTCCACTACTGGAGCAATCGCGCCGATGGTCCGTTCCTCGCGATCAATTGCAAAGCGCTGGCTGACGGTGTGGTCGAGAGCGAGCTGTTTGGCCATGAAAAAGGATCGTTCACCGGCGCAATCCGCGATCGCGCGGGATGTTTCGAGCGCGCCTCGGGCGGCACGCTGTTTCTGGACGAGATCGGCGAGGCGGGCCCGGACTTCCAGGCCAAGATGCTGCGCGTGCTCGAGGACGGCGAGGTGCTGCGAGTTGGCGGCTCGAAGCCGCGCAAGGTCGATGTCCGCATAGTCACGGCGACCAATCGCAAGCTGCGTCAGGAAGTCGCCGCCGGCCGCTTCCGTGCTGACCTGTATTTTCGCCTGAGCGTGATTCCGCTCAAGATCGCGCCGCTGCGCGAGCGGCTGGAAGACATCCTGCCGCTGGCGCGTCATTTTCTCGCCTTTCATTCCACCGATGCCGGCCGTCCCCTGATGCTTTCCGCTGAAGCCGAGGAGGCGCTGCTCAATCATCGATGGCCGGGCAACGTGCGCGAACTGGAAAACGTCATCGAGCGCGCGGTCGTGATGAGCGGGCAGGAGACCCTGATGCCCGAGGCGTTCGCCTTCGACGACGACGGCGCCGACGAAGACCTGGTCCAGGTCGCCGGCATCGCGCGACCGGCTGGTGCGGATTCGTCGCCGAACGGAACGGCGGCTCCGGTATCGACGGCAGACTCGAACCATGCGTCGAGCGCCGCGCAGCCCGCCGACGCTCAGGACGAGGGCACGCTGCAAGAGAGCCTCGATCGCGCGGCCGCGGTCCGTATCAAAGCGGCCCTCGCCACCGCTGACGGCAACCGCGTCGACGCCGCCACCGCGCTAGGCGTCGATCGCACAACGCTATATCGTTTGATGAAACGCCTTAGTCTGTAGCATCGGGATCCCGCGGCCAAGACGCCGCGGGATCGACGTAAGATCTTTAGGAAACGGTCGCGGAGCAATCCGCGGCCGTTTCCTTTTGTCCGGGACAGGATGCTCTGGTGGAGTCGGTTGCGAGCCTAATCGCGAGTACAAAAAAACAAACAGGCCCCGGACCCACGCGGCGCCGCGCCGGTCCGAGGCCTCCTGGGAGGCTATTTTTGGATTGCCCTCAGGCGAGCGCTGAAATCAGCCGCCTTGGTTCGTCAGCGTTTTGAAAACCTCGATCATTGCCGGTCCGATAATCACCGCGATCATCGAGGGCAGCACGAAGATGACCAGCGGGAAGAGAATCTTAATCGACGCCTTCTGCGCGTCTTCCTCGGCATGCAGCCGGCGGCGCTGCCGCAGAGCGTCGGAGCTGGCGCGTAAGGCCGGCCCGATCTGCGCGCCAAGTTGCTCACTCTGAATCAAGGTCGCGGCGAGCGGCTTGATATCGTCAACCGCAGTCCGGTCGGCCAGCCCGCGCAACGCCTGGCCAAGGCTCGCACCGGCGGAAATGTCGGTGGCGACCAGGTTCAACTCAGTGCCGATTTCCTGCCCCTGACGCTCGCATTCCGAACCGACGATTCGGATCGCTTCAAACAGTCCCATGCCCGCTTCGACGCATACCACCAGCAGGTCGAGCACGTCCGAGAGCTGTCTCGCGATGTTCCCCTGGCGGCTTCGCGCACGCCGTCCCAAATAGTAGCTGGGAACGAAAATTCCGATCCCGATCCCGCCGATTGCAAGCAGCAGTGACGTACCCAGCGATCCGTAGAAGATGGCGCCGGCCAACAGGCCGACCACGCCGCATCCGATCGCCATCATCACGCGCGCGACCTGATAAGCCTGCGGCGCGCTGGACTTCAGAAATCCAGCTTGGGCCAAGGTCTGCTGGAGCTTCTCGCCGGTAGGACTATCCATGTTCGGCGGTGGGACACGCTTTGCCGCCCATCGGAAAAGCATGCGGAGCACGTTGTCATCCTGATTGTCGCCGTCGAATGCTCCTTGCGAGGCGCGCATCTTGACCGCCAAGTCTGCGAATCGATCATCGACCGCCCGGTTCTCCGGCGAGAACGCGAGATACAAAGCTACGCACGCCCCGCCAGCCAGGATAAAGACCACCACCCCAATCATGAACGGACTCATATTAGTAGTTCACCCTTAGTAGTCGCCTGATAGTAATGAGAGCGAGCAGGTCCGAGCCGATCGCAAATTTCAAAATCTTCTGACCGGTCGGATCGTGGAACAACTGATTGGTGTAACTCGGTTGAACCAGGCTGAACAGGAATAGCACCACGATCGGCAGGCAACCGACGACGAGGCCGCCAAAGCGCGATTGCGCGGTGAGCGCTCGAATTTGCAACCGCAAGCGCTGCCGGATGCGCACGATTTCGGAGAGCCGGCCGACAATCTGCGCCAGACTCGAACCGACTTCCGTTTGCACGCGCACCGCGACGACCAGCAGCCGCAGGTCGTCTTCCGGAACTCGCTTGAGCATGTCTTCGAGCGCGCGAGGCAGCGGCAGCCCGATCCGGTTTTGCTCGAGCACCGTGCGGAACTCGCTGCCCAGCGGATCGGCGAACTCGGCCACCAGGACTTGCAGCGCGCGTTGCAGTGAATGTCCCGCCTCGAGCGACGACTTGATGAGGTCGAGCGCGAACGGCAACTGGTTGGAAAACGCCTTCAAACGCCGCTTCTTTTGGAATTGGATGTAGAACAGCGGCAGTAAGCCAGCCGCCACGCCGATGCCGGTCGCGATCAGCATGTCGTGGAACATCATGTTCCCGCCGAACAATCCTGCGCCGAACATCAACACGATGATCAGCAGCATGTCGCCGACCCTCATGTACATGCCGGCCTGCCACATCGCTTCTTCGAGGCTGCGCAGCAGGTTCAGCCGGTACAGCCCACCCAGCATCGCACCCTCTTCGGGGCGGCGCTTGCGCATGACGTCGATGTCGATTTCGTCAGCGGGACGCGTCAGGCGCCGAGCCAACTCACGCTGTTGCTCGACATCGGTGCCGCGGCTGCTGGTGAAGGCCAGCACGCCTATGAAGACGACCGCGAATATGCCACTTGCCAATAAAAAGTCCATAGGTATTTATCCGGTAGTCTGGCGGAAAAGTTTGCCGTCGAGTTTGTAGCCCGCAGCCTCGAGCCGCTGCGAGTAGGTTGATCGAATCCCGGTGGCTAGAAACGCCCCAAGCACTTCGCCGCCGGGTCCGATACCGGTGCGCTTGAACTCGAACAAGTCCTGCATCATCACCATCTCGCCTTCCATTCCGCTGATCTCTGAAATGCGCATGACTTTGCGCGAGCCGTCAGAGAGGCGCGATACGTGGACGATGATGTTGAGCGCCGACGCGATCTGCTGGCGCATCGCGCGCTGCGGAATCTGCACACCCGACAGCAGCATCATCATTTCGAGGCGTCCCATGCTGTCGCGGGGAGTGTTGGCGTGGATGGTGGCGATCGAGCCGTCATGACCGGTCGACATTGCCTGCAACATGTCGAATACTTCGCCGCCGCGGACTTCGCCGACGATTATGCGGTCGGGCCGCATACGCAGCGTGTTCTTCACCAGGTCGCGCTGGCTGACTTCGCCCTTGCCTTCGACGTTGGCCGGCCGCGTTTCGAGCCTGACCACGTGCGGCTGCTGAAGCATCAATTCGGCCGAGTCCTCGATCGTCACGATTCGCTCGTCGGCCGGGACGAACAAGGACATGCAGTTGAGCATCGTCGTTTTGCCGGAGCCGGTGCCGCCGCAGATCAGGATGTTGAGGCGCGCGCGCACGATCGTGCGCAGGAACTCGACGATCTCGGGCACAATGGTTTTCTTGTCGACCAGATCATCGATGTTGTAGCGCTTGCGGCCGAATCGGCGAATCGAGAGCGACGGGCCGTCGAGCGCCAGCGGCGGAATGATCGCGTTGATACGCGAGCCATCGGGCAACCGCGCGTCAACCATCGGCGAGGCTTCGTCAACCCGGCGTCCGACCTGCGATACGATCCGATCGATGATCAACATCAAATGCTGATCGTCCTGGAACTTAACTTCGGTCGCGTGGAGCTTGCCGCGCTTTTCGACGTAAACCTGGTTGTGACCGTTGACCAGGATATCGGTGATTTCATCGTCCCACAGAAGCGGCTCGAGCGGCCCGAGTCCGAGCAGCTCGTTTTTGATTTCTTCAATAAGGTGAGTCTTGTCGGTGTCGGTGAGCAGCCGGCCTTCGTCGTCGAGAATCGCGGAGATAGCCTCGGTGACTTTCTGTGCGGCGAGTGTCGGCTCGAGGCTCTCGAGCCGCGTAACGTCCAGCATCTCG
>DATNLS010000009.1:0-11225 GCA_035602775.1 Candidatus Acidiferrales bacterium
CAACAGGCCCCATCGTTGATGCAAAAAAATCCCGAACGCGATCGCCACGAAAATTCCCGCTTGCACGAGCAGTACCACGCGCGCGTCGTCACCGTTGAATCGCACGCCGGCGAAAATTGATTCGATCGGATCGACCAGCTCAACATTGGCGACCGGGATAAGCGCGCTGAGCCCAAGGCACAGACCCCAGAGCCCGGAGACAACGGCGAAGACTCGCAGATCGAACGGCCAGACAGCGTGCTGTTGACGCGATTGCCGGTTTGATTCCATCCGTTTGAAGGCTATCAGAGCGACACTAGGCTTAACAAGGCTCGTCAGATTGTCATCCTGCGACGCACCCCGCAGCGGGACAACACATCGTGCTTGCTCGCAACAGCGGCCCTCCACGATAATCGCGGCGATGAACGGAGTGCATGACATGGGCGGGATGGACGGTTTCGGGCCGGTCGTGCGCGAACAGAATGAACCCGTGTTTCACGCCGACTGGGAACGGCGCGCGTATGCGCTGGTGAGCTTCGCGATACGCGCGGCGAACGTGAACATCGACGAGTTTCGTCACGCGATCGAACGGATTCCACCCGCGCGCTACCTGGCGTCGAGCTACTACGAACGATGGCTCGCGGCGGTCGAGACGCTGCTCGTCGAGCATGGCGTCGTGACGCGCGAGGAACTGCTCGCAAAGCAAGATGCGGCGATCGATCCGGAGCTGATCGCAAATGCGATCGCGGCCCGCGGTCCCGCTCCCGTCAAGGACAAACCCGGATCGAAACCGCCGCGCGCCCGCTTCGCCAAAGGCGCTCGCGTGCGCGCGCGCAATTTGAATCCTGCGGGACACACGCGCATCCCGCGCTACGTGCGCGGCAAGAGTGGCATCATCGCGCGCGACTGGGGCGTGTTCGTCTTTCCCGATACCAACGCGCATCACGCGGGCACCAAGCCGCAACATTGCTATTCCGTCGCCTTCGATGCGCGCGAGTTGTGGGGCAAATCAACCAAGGCGCACAGCGGCGATCGGGTGTATATAGATTTGTGGGAAGACTACCTGGAACCGATCGCGTCGAACTCTAAGCCGAAGGCCGCGAAACGTGCGAAAGCGCACCATACGGGTAGATACTGAAAAGACATGAGCGATCATCATAATACTGACGACAGCGGGCCGGCAGCGCGCGTGAAGGCTCTGGAAGCCCTTCTGACCGAGAAGGGACTGATCGATCCAGGCGCGATCGACGCGATCGTCGATACCTACGAGACCCGCGTCGGGCCGCGCAACGGCGCGCGCGTCGTCGCCAAAGCATGGACCGATCCCGCGTATCGCAAGCGACTGATCGCCGATGCGACCAGCGCCGTGGCTGAATTGGGATTCGCGGGACCCGAGGGCGGGCATCTGGTCGCCGTGGAGAACACCGAACGCGTTCACAATCTCGTCGTATGCACGCTCTGCTCATGCTACCCGTGGCCGGTGCTGGGCTTGCCGCCGGTCTGGTACAAGAGCTTCGCGTATCGATCGCGCGCGGTCAGCGATCCGCGCGGCGTGCTCGAAGACTTCGGACTCGAATTGCCGCGCGAGGTCGAAGTCCGCGTGTGGGATTCGAGCGCGGAGATTCGCTACCTGGTTATCCCGCAGCGGCCGAAGGGGACCGCGCGGATGAGCGAAGATGAGCTCGCCGCGATCGTCACGCGAGACTCGATGGTCGGAGTGGCGAAGGTCGAGGCGCCGCGCGCATGAGCACCGCGGCGCTGAACCAGTTGATCGAGGCGGCGCGGCTCGATCCCGATCACGTCTTCAGCGCGCCGTGGGAAGCGCGCGCGTTTGCAATCGCTCTGCAGCTTTCCGAGCGCGGCCATTTCACCTGGGACGAATTCCGCGATCGCTTGATTGCCGAAGTCGGCGCGTCAGATAGAATCCGCGCCCGCGACGGCACCTCCGCTCCCGGCGAGTACTACGATCATTTCCTGCACGCGCTGGAGCGGTTGCTGCAGGAAAAGAGTATAGCGCTTTTCTAAGCCAGCGGCACTCTAAGCCTACTGCCGGCGGTCGGTTACCCGGCAGAGAACGAGTTTATTTGCCCACCTAGGAGGGTCCGCCCGAAAATGTGTGCCTGTCGACACTCGTAAGCTTTCGCTACTGTTGCTTCGGGACAAATAACTGCCATCCATTATTGACATTTGTGGCGTTTCCCGTGCATTTCGTAGAGTATGCTCCGAGACCTATCCCGGAAGCTCCGACGCCGAGATCCGCGAGGAAACTTGCCGCGCCCGGGTCTTTCAGCGGCGCGGTTCAATTTGGCCAGAATCGTCAGGCGTCGGCTGGGGCGTAGGGATCTGAAGTGGACTGCCTGGCAACCCGGCCGCGCTTTTTGGGGGGCTCATCATATGGCTGAAGTCAGGGTGCGGAGCCATCCGCGCACAGTCCTCCCATTCTTCATAGCCCTCGCGGGCTTGCAGTTTGCTCATCTTGGGAAGCTTTGCTTGTTGCGCCGGCGTCATAGCGCGGTACTCGGCCGTTTTCTTGGCGAGCGCGATGCAAGCATTCCGTCGAGCCGTCCAGAACTGCTGCTGGTCCGCATTCCATCCTGGCGGCGCTTTCTCCGGTATCGCGCTTTCAGGCGTCTGAGCAAAGACCGCCGTTAATGGGACCGCGATCGCGACTGCAAAAGATAGCACCACGGCAAATGTCAGGTTTATAGAAAAAGCATCGCTTTGGACTTCGAACGGCTCTTTCATCGGACTCGCCCCCTGCCTCCCAGGCGTAGGAAGTTGCATTCGTGGAATTAGTCAGCCATGTAATCCGATTGTCCTCTTGTGTCGAGAAGTTAAGAAAGCTATCCAATAGTTTAGCGGACTCGTCTAACTGGATGTTAGCGGTCGGCTCTTTGGAAGTGCCTCCGTGTAAGAGTGAAAGCGCGAAAGTTTTGCAGTCTGAAGCTTTTAGCGCGCCGCTGTAGTAAAATGTAGTCGTGAACGACGCGCGCTAGGCGTTCTTGCCTTGCTTGCCTTCGATCCACTGAAACATCAGCGATTGGTAGTACTCGATGTTCTCGCCCAGTAGAAACACTTTCGGCACGCCCTCGATTTGCGCGTAGATCGCCGTGTGAGTGGGGTTTTCGTTGCCGAAGGCTATCTTGATCGGCTGCGGCTGGCCGGGCGCCTCGATCGTCACCACCGACTTCGGCTGGTCGAGACCGAACTGCGCGAGGTCGTTGGAATTTTCCGCGACCACTTCGACTGATTTCGCGCCAGTCAGCAGCGAGACCATCGCATCCATGAGGTCACGCGGGACAAACTTTCCCGGCGGCGCCGTCAGCTCGTAAAACGCGCCGTCCTTGGATTTCTGGAAACGCAACGACTCGGTTCCGCTCACGATCGAGATGGCGTCGATACCACTGAGCTTGAGCAGGCTTTCCTGTTTCTCCTCCAGCGCGCTCGCCGGCTTGACGCTCGGCTGAATCCAGAAATAAATCGGCAGCAGGATAAAAAAAGCGATCGTGTAGTAGATTGCCGGACGCACGCTCACGCAAAAAACCTCCGGCGCACCAGCACCGTGACGGCGATAAGAAACAGGATTGCCGGCTCGACCACCGATCCGTAAACCAGCAGATGGCGCGCCTCCTGGTCGCTCACATAAAAGGCGGCGGTCTCGTTCTTGTTGAGCCGTTCGCGGCTCGCAATCAGCATCTCGTCGCCCGCCAGTTCGTTGATCAGGCTCACCGCCAGATCGCGATTCCCCAGCATCTCGAGGAACTGGTTCGACGCGAACGCCGAACTGCCGATACCGACCAAGCGAGTCATCTGCTGTAGCGGGATGTGCGGATTGGAGGCCGGCGCGAAGTCAATCTCGGAGGCCACCGGAATCGGCCCCTTGAGATCGCGGCCTGCCTGGTACTCGGTGATTCCGGTCGTCAACGCATTGGGATCGCCCGACGCCCAGCTCTCATGCGACGACGAGAGGAACTGGTCTGCTTGCGCGATCTTTAAATCGTCCGGTGCGATCGCGCCAACTTTAGCGGTCACCATCACGCCACGTCCCAACGAAAACACTGCCGGCGCCGTCATCGAGCGGCTCATCGGATTTTCTTCCGAGCGCAGCGGAATCTGGGTGGTGAGAATTTCGCTGGCGGTCAGCCGGTACGCTGGATCGACCACGACCTGCGGAACGAAATCGAGATAATATTTTTTGAGGAAATCGACCAGCGTCGGCGATCCGTATGGATCGATGATCGCGACGTAATGGCCGCCGCGGCCGAGGTACTTGGCGAGCGCCGCCAGTTCCTCGGGCAGGAAATCCTTCTGCGGTCCGAGCGACACCACCACCCTGGCGTCGTCGGGCACGCCGCTGGCGAACAGCGACACGTTGTCGATCTGATAGTTGTTCTGCTCGAGCAGGCCGCGCCATTCCGAGTAGCCGAGGCTGCGATCGGAGTTGAACAGGTCGCGCTCACCATGCCCAATCGTAAAGTAGATGTGCTTGTTGTTGTCGGACGAGGTCTGCAGGATCGCCGGAATCAGCTCGTCGGATCGCGCGTTGTCGAAGTCGCGCCGCCGCCCCTGCGATTCCACGATCACCTCGCCGTAGCTCGACACGCCGTACTCGCGCGCCAGGCCGGGAGCCTTGTTGACGTCGATTACCTGGTAGGTCAGGCGCGGAGTGAAGGCGGCCGCCTGGAACAGCAGGTCCGCCAGTTCCAGGTAGGCGGGATCCTCGGTGCGCACGAACGCCATCACCTTGACGTTCTGGGTCAGGCCGCCGAGCACGCGCTTGTCGAAATCGGAAAGCGAAAATTGCTTTTGCGGCGTCAAATCCCAGCGGATGTTGAATGTTGAGATTATCGCGTTGGCGACAAACAGCACGGCGCCGAACGCGATCACGGTGTAGAGTAGCACCGCGAAGTTCATCCAGATCGAGCGGCGCTCGGCCGCGGACGAATCCTTTAGCGCCGGCCCGTCCACTTGCGTGCCTCCATCGAGCGCTGCGTCAGAAACAGAAAAAACATGGTGAAGAAAATAAAGTAGGTGACGTGATCGAGATCGATCACGCCCTTGGCGAAGCCGCCGAACTGATCGAACAACGAAAACGCGCGCATCAGCTCGAGCCACGAGTTGGTGAACGCCGCCTCGTTCCAGTTGAGAATCCAGAAGAACAGCAGCAGCGTGATCGTGCCCATCCCCGCCATCACCTGGCTCTCGCACAGCGACGAGATGAACACGCCGCACGCGATGAAACCGCACCCCAGCAGCAGCAAGCCTAGGTAGCCGGCGAACAACGGGAACAGCGGGAACCAATGGATACTGTAAATATAAACTGGGTAGAAGACGGTCAGCGCGAGCATCATGACGAAGATCGCGACTGACGCCAGGTACTTGCCGCCAAGTATTTCGCCGTCGCGCAGCGGATAGGTGTAGAGCAATTCGATCGTGCCGAGCTTCCGCTCTTCGGCGAACAGCCGCATCGTGATGAACGGCAGCGTCAGCAGCATGCAGAGCCGGATATCCGAAAACAGCAGTTGCCAGTAGTTCTGGATGATATCTTTCGCGAACGCGATCGTGACGAAGAAGACCAGGTCGGTGTACGCGTAGTATCCCGCCAGCACCAGGAACACGCCCGACAGCACGTATACCAGCGGAAAGGCGAAGTACGAGCGCAACTCCTTGCGCGTCACCGCGAGCATCCGGCCGACCGAAAAGCCCGTCCCCGCGGCGCGGATTGCGGCGCGCCGGGTTTCGGTTGCCGTTCCCGCGACGTCGATCGTAGCTGCCCCGTTAGACATCAAACGCGCTCTTCCTTAGTGACGAGCCGCATAAACAAATCTTCAAGACTGAGCGCCATCGGCTTGACCTCGAGCAGGCCCCATCCATGTTGCACGACGCACGCCGCCAGCGCCGATCGCACTTCCTCGCCATGCCCGCTCGAGTACGCGACGAACGAGCACAATCCGTTGGTGCCGGCGTCCACCGGCCGATCCTCGAGCCGTTGCACGAAGTTAACGCCGGCCAGCGCCTCGCGCACCGCCGGCGACGGCCCCGCCACCGTAATCAGCGTTTGATCGGTGCCTTGGAGTTTCGCGGTCAGTTGTTCGGGCGTGTCCTGCGCGACGATTCGTCCGCGATCGATAATCACGACGCGCCGGCAGGTCATGTTGACCTCGGGCAGGATGTGGGTCGACAGGAGCACGGTCGAATGTCCCGCCAGTGAACGGATCAGCTCGCGGATTTCGACCACCTGCCGCGGATCGAGTCCGACTGTCGGCTCGTCGAGAATCAGCACCTCGGGATCGCTCAGGATTGCCTGCGCTATTCCGACCCGCTGACGGTAACCTTTGGACAGTTTGCCGATAAGCTTGCGCCGGACGTCTCTCAGCCCGCAGGTGTCGAGCGAGAATTCGATTCGATCGCGCGTGGTCCGCGGATCGATCTCACGCACGCGCGCGCCGAACTCGAGCAATGCATCGACGCTCAGGTCGGGATACAACACCATATTTTCCGGCAGGTAGCCGACGCGCCGCCGCGTCTCGAGCGAATGCTGCGCGACGTCGAGGCCGCCGATCATCGCGCGTCCCGAGGTCGCCGGGAAAAATCCGGTCAGTATCCGCATGATCGTCGTCTTGCCGGAGCCGTTAGGGCCCAGCAATCCGATGATCTCGCCCTTCTCGACCTTGAACGAAACGTGATTTACGGCCAGCGTGGCGCCGAAATATTTGGTTAACTCCTGGACCTCTATCATGAAGCCTGTTTAGCCCCTGCCGCGCGCGAATTTAACCCGTCCCGCGTTCTAGGCCGCCGTGGGTTCGGGCATAATTGTCAATGTATTGCAAATGGCGCCCGACCAGAAGCGGGTTTCGCCGATCCACGGCATTCTAGAGACGGCTCGACGAGGAAGTCAATTCACTTTTTTCCCCGCGCCGATAGGCTAATCTGTCGGCACGAGGCTGCGAAGGAACGGTGCATCGATGGGACGATTGCTGATAGGCGGATTAATCGTCGCGATTATCGCGGCGCTGCTGTTCTATTTCTATTCGAGCGGCTATCGCACACAGATCGACCAGCAGACGCAGCAGGTTTCGCAGCTCAACGATCAATTGCTCAAGCTTCAAAGTGAGAATGAGCAGCTCAAGGCCCAGCTGTCGAAAGTCCAGAACGAGCAAAACATCCTGGCAGCTCAGAATGACGAGATGCGCAAGGCGATCGCGGAGTTCAAAGCCACCGGCAAGATGCCGGTGATCCCGCCGCCGCCGAAGTGAGGGGCGAGGCAAGAGTCGGAACTTGATTTAATGTGAAACCCGCGCTGGGTTTCACGCTTCCTTCGGCAGGGCTGAGCCCTGCACCCAGTGAAAGGAGAAGATGCGGGACGTCGTCCCTGTTAGGAAGTTGTGGGGGAAGATTTTTCCACATCCCGTTCCCTTCCCGCTCGGGAGGGGGTTGGGTTCCGAGTCCCGCTCACTCCTTCTTTTCCGGCTCCGGTTTTAGCAGGTAGCGCTGCCATTCCTGCAAAAACCCCAGCGCTCGCATATCCGGCATTCTATCGAGGTAGATTTCGCCCTTCAGGTGATCCGTCTCGTGCTGGATCACGCGCGCGTGGAAATCCGACGCATCGATCTCGACCGGTTCCGCATTGCGCCCGAGCGCCGTCACACGCAGCCGCTTGAATCGCGGCACCCGCCCGCGAAGCTCAGGCACGCTGAGACATCCCTCCCAATCTTCGATGGGCGTTCGATCGAGAATCGTCACGATCGGATTGACCAGCACCGTCAGCGGCACCTCCGGCATATCGGGATACCGCGGATGGTCGTGCACTTCGAGCACCGCAAGCTGAATCGGCAGATGGACCTGCGGGGCGGCAAGTCCGACGCCGCTGTATTCGTACATCGTCTCGATCATGTCGTCGATCAGCTGCTGAAATTCTTTGGTTTTGATTCGAGCGGGCGGCACCGGGCTGGACGCGGTCCTGAGCGACGGAAATCCGAGACGCGCAACTTTCAAAATCATCGCGTAACCTCACTTCGGCGTGCATTCGGGCAAAGAAATGGATTGTAGCAGCGCCCTCTTCTCGCATACATTATATCGGCGCCGGTAGTCGATGAGTGACCGCAAAAATTTTGGAGTGACGCCGCGACGCGCCGCCGTGGCGTTCGCCGTTCTTCTGTTTTTCGCCTTCGTCGCATCATGGACTTCGCTCCCCGCACGCGCAGGCGGCGGCGCGGAAACTCGATCCACGACCGCACCGCAACCGGTGCCAGGCTCGGCCGTACGAATCGCGATTGTCGATCCGATGAAGCTGCCGCCAGCGACAACGATTGCGAGCGCGGCACGGAGAACGCACCGAGTGCGCGTCCTTCCCAAATTCTTTGGTCATGGCAACGCCGTGACGTCCCCCAGCGCGACGCTCCCCGACCTTTCATCGCTGGCGCTCCCGCTGACCACCATGCCGGCCTTCACCACCAATTTCATGGGATTGGCATTTCCGGACTCCCAATGCGGCGCCGGATGCGAACCGCCGGATACGCAAGTGGCGGTGGGGCCGAGCAATGTCGTCGAAGTCACCAACATCGTGGCGCGAATCTTCGACAAGAGCGGGAATATAATATCGACCCTGAATCTCAACACCTTGATGGATGTGGATCCGGCGATATTTTCGAGCGATCCGAGAGTCCGCTACGACACGATTTCCGGGCGATGGTTTATTTCGTTTCTGATCTTCGATACCGACGACATCAACACCGCCGAAAACGGCTTTTTCTACCTTGCGGTTTCGACCAGTTCGGATCCGACGCAACCCTTCAATGTCTACCAATTCGAGACCCCGGGGGTCTTTCCGGATCAGCCGTCGCTTGGATTTAACGACGACAAGGTCGTCACCGGCGGCAACTCATTTCAGTGCGAACCAACCAATTGCGGCGACGTGACTGAACCTTACCTCGGCATGGAGTTTATCGTCTGGAATAAAGCGGATCTGATCGCCGGAGCGAACCCCGCCGGGCTGGATTTCTACGGTGCCGATCAAGATCCCGACGATTTCACAGTCCAGCCCGCAACCAGCCGCTCATCAACTTCCACGCTCTTCATGCTTTCGGATCCGGACGACACTGGCGTCGCGCAAGACCATCTGACGGTTTGGTCGGTGACGGGAGTTCCCGCCAGCATGGTCGGCGGCGGCTCCAGCGTCTCGAACACGGTGCTGCCGATCACGACGTTCTCCGATCCGCCGGTTGCGGGCCAGGAGGGAGACTCGTCGAACCCGATCGACACCGGCGACGCCCGTCTGGAGGAGGCAGTCTATCGCGACGGATTGCTCTGGGGCTGTGGAAACGATACCTGCACGCCGGCGGGAGACTCGACCGCGCGAAGCTGCATGCAGTACGTCGAGGTGCTAACTGGCGGCGCTAGCCCAATCCTTAACCAGGATTTCGCGTTCGGCACGAAAAAATTCCACGACTACTATCCTTCGATCGACATGGACAACTTCGACGATCTGATCACCGCCTTCACGCAATCGTCGTCCTCCGAATTCCCGTCGGCCTACGTTGACGGCCGTCTGGCGACCGACCCGGTCAACACGCTCGGAACGCCCGTGCTCGTCCAGGCCGGAGCCGCCAGCTACAACAGCCCGAATCCGGAGAGCGACAATTCAAATGCGTTCCCATGGGGCGACTATTCCGGCGCCGGCGTTGACCCTTCCGATCAAACTGCGATTTGGGTTGCGGCCGAATACTCCGGGCCGACCAGCGAGCCGACCCCGAATTGGAGTACCTGGATCGCCGAGGCCCGTCTGCAAAGTCCCGGCGCGACCCCATTGCCAACCGCCAGTGCCACTACGACAGCGACCGCATCACGGACCGCCACTGCCACACCGACTCCATCGGGCACCGCAACTCCGACTATCAGCGCCACTGCGACGAGTACCGTGACTGCGACCGCCACTAACAGCGCGACCCCGACCACGTCGCCGTCACCGAGCACGTCGCCGTCACCGACCACGTCCATCACCCCGACTGCGAGCGCGTCGGGAACTCCAAGTACGTCAGCAACTCCGACTGTCACTGTCACAGCCACCGCCACTTCCAGCGCGATGCCGACTGCGACCGCGACTGCCACCGCAACACCAACGGCTACCGCGACCGCGACCGCGACCGAAACCGCAACTGCAACTCAGACGGCGACGCCGACTGCCACTCCCACGCCGCCGTTCGGAACGTTGAGCGTCTCCGGCAACCTGAGTTTCGGCAAGGTGAAGGTCGATTCGACCAAGAGCAAAAAGCTCAAGATCAAGAACAAAGGCAAGGGCTCGCTTCAGGTGACAGTCGGAACGCTCGCGTCGCCGTTCACGGTGAGCTCAGGCAGCGGCACCTTCAACATTGCCAAGGGTAAGACCGAAAACGTAACCGTCCAATTCAAGCCGACCGCCGCGGGCGCGACTCCAGAACAAACGCTGACAATTATGAGCGACGACCCCAAGCATCCGTCGCACAACGTGACCGCGTCCGGATCGGGAAAGTAATCACTAGTTGGTCTGGAGGCCGGCGGTCTTCTGGCGGATGAGGCTCACAAGTTTGTCGTAGCCGTCGGTGTTCAGCACGCGATTGAACTGGTTGCGGTAGTTGGCGATTACGCTGATCGCGTCAATCGTGATGTCGTAGATTTTCCACTCGCCCGCGTCCAGCCGCATCATGTAGTTGACGGGAATCGGATCCTTCTGATCCTGCAACACGACCGTGCTGAAAACCTCGGCGTAGTCGGGGCCGTCAGTGGTCTGCCGGGTGAATTGAATCATCGAGGATTGTATCTGCTGGTTAATCTTCTCGACCGAGTACGATTCGATTCGCGACAGGTACGCGTCCTCGATAAAGGTCGTGAACAGCGGCACGAACTCGCTCTGCTGCGCGGGCGTGAGAGTCTTCCAGTGATAGCCGATCGCCGAACGCGACATCTCGGCAAAATCGAAGTGGCTTTCGGCAATCGCGCGAAGTTTCTGCTCGCGCTCGGCCGCAGAGATGTGTTGATCTTTGAACACGACGATCGACTGATCGATGATCGATTTCACCGAAGCGGTCGCATCGTTGGGCGAGTAGGACGCCGGCATCGGCGACTGCGCGAGCGCGGATACGGCAAACGCAAATGAGACCAACGCGCCGAGCGCGACTGCAGGTATCTTCAGTTTCAATTTAATTTTGCAGGGTAGGACCGTTCTTGAAAAGCTTGCGGTCGTCCTCGTCGCCATCCGACGGCTTCCGCGA
>DATNLS010000277.1:0-5251 GCA_035602775.1 Candidatus Acidiferrales bacterium
CTTTCACCTTCCCGCCGAGCGCGGTGGTAAAGGGACACCATGACGCAAGCCTCAGTACTGGTCGTTGAAGACAACGACCTCGAACGCCAGATAACCGCCGACACGTTGCGCGAAGAGGGCTTCCTGGTCGAGGAGGCGGCAGTCGGCAAGCGCGCGATCGAGCTGCTGGCGCTGTCGCGATTCGACGTCGTGCTGACGGATCTGATGATGCCGGGGATGTCGGGCGAGGAGCTGCTCGCGAATGTGCGCGGCACGTATCCCGGCAGCCAGGTGGTGGTGCTGACGGCGCACGGATCGACCGACAGCGTGGTGCAGGCGATGAAGGCGGGCGCGTTCGACTACCTGGAGAAGCCGACGGACCGCGAGAAGCTGGTCACGCGAGTGGCCAAGGCGGCGGAGTTCGCGAATCTGCAGCAGGAAAATCAACTGCTGAAGCGGCGGCTCGAGGGCACTTTCGAGATCGAGGGAATCATCGGGCAGGATCCTGCGATCCAGGAAGTGATCCGGCTGGTGCGGCGCGTCGCGCCGTCGAATTCGACGGTGTTAATCCAGGGTGAGAGCGGGACCGGCAAGGAAGTCGTCGCCAAGGCGATCCATCGCCTGTCGCCCCGCGCGGCGCGGCCGTTCGTTGCGATCAATTGCTCGGCGATTCCCGATAACCTGATCGAGAACGAACTGTTCGGGCATGAACGCGGCGCGTTCACCGGCGCCAATGAACGCAAGATCGGGCTGTTCGAAAGCGCGGACAAATCGACGCTGTTCCTCGACGAGATCGCGGACCTGCCGCAGGGAATGCAGGCTAAGATTCTGCGCGTGCTGCAGGAGAAGGAGCTGCGGCGCGTCGGCGGCAACGATTCGTTTCGGATCGACGTGCGGCTGGTGGCGGCGAGTAATCGCAATATCGCGGAGGAAGTCGGCGAGGGGCGTTTCCGCGAGGATTTGTACTATCGAATCAACGTCGTGACGGTCACGATGCCGCCGCTGCGCGAGCGTCGCGGCGATATCCCGCTGCTGGCGAATCACGCACTGGCAAAATTCGGGCATCTGGCGGAAGGACGCAGGAAAGAAATCGGGCGCGAGGCGATGGAAGTGTTGCTCGACTACTCGTGGCCGGGCAACGTGCGCCAGCTCGAATCGGCGATCGAGCGAGCGATCTTGCTGTGCGAAACAGATATGGTGACGCCGCGCGATTTGCCGGAGGAGGTGCTGTCGCGCAAAACGCCGGGGCGCGGCGGCGAACGTCAGCGCGGCGACCGTTACGAGATTCCGAGCGAGGGCTTCAATTTCGAAACGTTCGAGCGCGACGCGATACTGCAAGCGCTCGAACGCAACGATTGGGTGATAGCGAAGGCGGCGAAGATGCTCGCGATGAGCTACCGGACGCTGCAATACAGGATCGACAAGTTCGGGCTGAAGCGGGGGGAACAGCCGAGGTCGATGCCGCCGGAAGTGAAGGGGTAGGGAGAACAATTCACTTGATTGAATGTGAAACCCGCGGTGGGTTTCACGCTTCCTTCGGCAGGGGTGACCCCTGCACCCAGTGAAAGGAAAAGAAGGATGCGGGACTTCGTCCCTGTTTGGAACCTGTGTGGGGAAGGGCGGCGGGAATTTACCTCTCCCGTTATTTTACGGGAGAGGCGGCCGACCGCACCGCGGTCGGTAGGTGAGGGTTCTGGGCCACATCGCAAAAGCCCGTCTGGTCAGTCTTTCGCCCAACTAGTCGGTAGATAAATCCAGCATTCGATTTTGCTTGCGTCGGCGGCGACGACTTCGATTCGTTCGCGGGTGTAGAGCGTTGGCACTTCTTCGTACTGGTCGAGGATCGCGAGGTCTTGCGCGGTGAGGCCTTCGAGGATTGCGCCGTTGGTGACGGCGTCAGGTTGTTTCGCGACGAAGTAGTAGCGCTTTTTGCCGCGTGTGTAGTCGGGGAGATGCGCCGGGGTCGCGTTAGTGGGGCGGCCTAGCAGGCCGAGGCGGTCGGCCGGGTTCATCAGGGAGCCGTAGACGAAGAGCAATTCGTTGTCGTCGTTATTCATTCGGTCACTCTGCTTGATCCGCAGAACCCTCCCCTCCTTCGCCGGAAATCTGTGTTGCTGCTTGCATTGGGTTCGCTTACGCTCGCGTGAACAGGCGCGATGCTGGAAAGAATATACCGGTTCCTCGATGAACTTGGCGAAGTCGGAGTGCTGACCGGGGAATTTTTCCGGTACCTGGTGCGGCGGCCTTTCGAGTGGCGCCTGTTGCTCGATCAGCTCGACGCGGTCGGCGTGAAATCGATCAACGTCGTCAATCTGACCGCGATTTTTTCCGGGATGGTGCTGGCGCTGCAGATGGGCCAGTTCCTGGCGAAGTTCGGCGCCAAGATCTACGTCAGCCGTATCATGGGACTCTCGCTACTGCGCGAGATGGGCCCGGTGCTGAGCGCGCTGATGGTCGCCGCTCGGGTGGGCGCGGGTATCACGGCCGAGATCGGCACGATGAAGGTGACCGAGCAGATCGACGCGATGCGATCGCTCGCGACCAGTCCCGTCAAGAAACTGGTGGTCCCGCGCGTGCTGGCAACCGTAATCATGGTGCCGATACTGACAGTGCTGGCCGACGGCGTGGGGTTGTTCGGCGGGTTGGTGATTGCGGTCACGCAGCTCGGCGTCAGCGCCGACTACTTCTACAGTTCGTTAATTCAAAACGCGCAGCTCGGCGACCTGTTCAGCGGACTCGGGAAGTCGGTGTTTTTCGGCTTCGAGATTGCGATAATCGCGTGTGCCAAGGGCCTGTCGGCGAGCGGCGGCGCGGACGGCGTCGGGCGGGCGACGACCTCGGCAGTGGTGGCGGCGTCGATCACGATTTTGATTTCGGACTTCTTTTTGACCAAGTTTTTTCTATCGATCTGATGCCGAACGACGGACGAAAAAAATTTATCGAGGTGCGGCAGCTGCGCAAGAGCTTCGCCGGCAAGCCGGTTTTGCAGGGCATCGATCTCGAGGTCTTCGAAGGGGAGACGGTGGTGGTGCTCGGCGGCAGCGGCGAGGGCAAGAGCGTCCTGCTGCGGCATCTCAACGGCCTCGAGCGGCCCGACAGCGGTGAGGTGATCGTCGCGGGGCGCCAGCTGAACGATCTCAGCGAGGACGCGATGGCCGAGGTCCGCAAGGAAGTCGCGATGGTGTTCCAGGGCGGCGCGCTGTTCGACTCGTTCACCGTGTTCGAGAATGTCAGCTACCCACTGCGCGAGCATGGCGGGATGGACGAGCCCGAGATCGCGCGACGGGTGACCGAACTGCTCGACATGGTGGGGATGACGCGCGTCGAGCATCTTTATCCCGCGGAGCTATCGGGCGGAATGAAAAAGCGCGTCGCGCTGGCGCGGTCGATCGCGCTGCAGCCCAAGGCGGTGCTGTACGACGAGCCGACCACGGGATTGGACCCTCTGGTGACGCACAAGATAAACTTGCTGATCCGTGACTTGCAACGGCAGTTGGGTTTTACGTCGGTGGTGGTGACGCATGATCTGAAGAGCGCGTTCATGGTGGGCGACCGCTTCGCGCTGCTGGACCAGGGGCGGATCCGATTCAGCGGCACGGCGGAGGAAGTGCGCGCGACCAGGGACGAGCTGATGCGCGAATTTGTGGAGATCGCGCTATGACAACGGCGAGCGGATTGCGAGGCGAGCGTGGCTGATTCCACGTACGCGCGAGTGCGGGTCGGCGCGCTGATCGCGGCCGGACTCGGAATCCTGGGCTTCGCGATCCTGACGATTGGGCATGGCGCGCAACTCTTCACCCGCACCGAAATCCTGCAAGCGCATTTCGAGCGAATCGAAGGATTGGAGACCGGAGCGCCGGTGACGCTGTCGGGCGTGCGGATTGGCGCGGTCGATTCGATCATGTTTCCGCCCGAGCCGGAGAACGGTTACGTGATCGTGCGAATCTGGGTCGAGCAATCGGCAGCGGAGCGGGTGCGGACCGATTCGATCATGCAGATCCATTCGATGGGGCTGCTGGGTGACAAGTTCGTCGCGCTGACGCCGGGGACGGCCGCGGCGCCGGCGGCGTCGCCGGACACCGTGCTCGCTTCGATAAATCCAATCGACTACGAGGCGATTCTGCAGCGTGAAGGCACCGACGATTTGATCGCGAACGTGATGGCGATCTCGGGTTCGCTGCGCTCAATACTGGCGTCGATTGAAACCGGTCACGGTCTGCTCAGCGAGCTGGTCCGCGGCGAGGACGCCAACGAGCCGCAGCATCGGCTGACGCTCGAATCGATCGAGATTACGCTCGATCACGTGGACAAGTTGTCGGTCGCGCTGAGCCAGGTGATGGATCGCGTCAACCGGGGCCAAGGGCTGGTGGGCGCGATGTTGAGCGACGAGACCAACGGCAAGCAGTTCCTGGACAATATCGAGCAGACCACGACCAAGATTCGCGAGACCAGCGCGCGGATGGACACGCTGATCGCGCGGTTCGATAAGGCCAACGGGATTCTTCCGCAACTGATGGAGAACAAGGAATTCTCCGACGACGTGCTGCCCAACCTGCGTCAATCGTCGCGCGACTTGAAGGACATCCTGCAGAAGATCAACTCGCGCCGCGGTACTGCCGGCATGCTGGTCAACGATCCCAAGCTCTACAACCAGCTCACCGGATTCATGGGAAGCAGCGGCGGCTGGGGGATTCGCTTTGTCAACGGCTTCTACAATCTGACGCATCCGCTGGCGAGCCCCGTGCCGGGGGCCGGCGCGCAGCAGGTGATGCTGACGGACTCGCCGGCCGGCGCGTGCAACTCGCAACCGGCGCCATCCGGGGCATCGGCGGCGATTCCCGCAATTGTGGAGCCCGCGCCAAGCATTGTAAATTCGTCCACAATAAAATGACGACAGGTTACGCGATACTGTCGATTGTTAGAGATGCGTACGGTATGTTAGCGCGAAGTGAGGCTTGAGCTGCCGATGATCATCCTGCGGAAACTTGTAGCGATTGCGGGCGCCGCGATACTACCTCTCTTTGTGGTCGCGTGCTCGACAGTCACGAGTGGGACGCTGACTCCCGGTATGACTCCCGCGCAAACGGTGCAGTCGATGGGTCAGCCCGACCTGAAAGACGACGTCGCGGATCCCAATCACAACGGCGCCACCGTGCTGCGTTATGTGTGGCTCGAGCCGGGCAAGGCGGCAATCTTCGGCGCGGACCAACGCGTCGCCAGCATCCAGAACGTCGAGGTCGGCACCGATACCAAGCAGCAAGTTGAGCACCAG
>DATNLS010000293.1:0-2077 GCA_035602775.1 Candidatus Acidiferrales bacterium
CCTCCTTCTTTTCGCGGCCGCCGCCCAGAATCACGCATGCCGTGCCCACATCTTCGGATTGAATCGCTGCGACACAGCCGCTCGAAGGGCTCGTGACGTCCGTCGAAAATCTCGCGCGCGGTAATTTTGAGGGATCGTCGATCGCGGCCGCGTCTCCGCCTTGCAGTTTCACCAGCTCGCGGAATTTCTTGAGCGCCTCGCCGGATCGAATTACCTCGACGGCCAGCTTTCTGGCATCGCCGATCGTGCCGGCCTGCACGCCCAAGTGAATCATCCAGGCGGCCAGTTCGAGGCACAGTTCGCGCAAATCCTCGGGGCCCGTTCCGTTCAGCACGTCGATCACTTCCTCGACTTCGAGCGCGTTGCCCACCTTCAGCCCGAGCGGCTGGTCCATGTCCGTGAGTAGGGCGACCACCCTTTTGCCCATGCGTTGGCCGGTTTCCACCATCAGCTCGGCCAGAAACGCGGCCTCTCCATCGGTTTTCATGAACGCCCCCGACCCGGTCTTCACGTCGAGCACCAGGCCGTCGATGCCCTCCGCGAGTTTCTTACTCATGATCGACGCGCAAATCAAGAACGGGCTCTCGACCGTGCCTGTGACGTCGCGCAAGGAATAAAACAGCCGGTCGGCCGGCGCGATTTCTGCCGTCTGGCCGATCATCGCGCAACCGCACGTGCGCAGAATTTCGCGGAATCGCTTCAGCGAAATTTTCACGTTGAAGCCGGGAATGGCTTCGAGCTTGTCGAGCGTGCCGCCTGTGTGGCCGAGGCCGCGTCCGCTGATCATCGGCACATAAAGCCCGGCCGCTGCGACCAGCGGCGCTAAGACGAGCGAAGTCTTGTCTCCCACTCCGCCGGTCGAGTGTTTGTCGATTTTTGCGGCGGGGAGCTCGGAAAAGTCGAGCGTCTCGCCGGAATGAAGCATCGCGTCGGTGAGCGCTGCAGTTTCCGTACGCGTCAACCCCTTGAGCAGCGCGGCCATGAGCCAGGCCGATACCTGGTAGTCCGGAATCTTCCCCGCCGTGTAGCCGCGGACGAGAAACTCGATTTCTGGCCGCGAAAGCTCGCCGCCGTCTCGTTTCTTGCGAATCACGTCAATGGCGCGGAAAGCGCCGTCGCCGGCGGGATCGGCGGGCTTGCTCACTTTAGGCGAAATCCCTCGGGCAGCAGATCGGTGATCGGCAATTCGGTGTCCTTCCCCGATTTGCCGCGGAAGAAAACCACGGCTTTCGGGCCGAACTCGTAAATCACCTGGCGGCAGGCGCCGCAGGGGGAACAGGCCGCGTCGTGATCGTTGGCCACGGCCATGGCGCGAATTTCCATGCTCGGCCCCAGCTGCGCCACAGCTGTGAAGATCGCAGTGCGCTCGGCGCAATTGGTCATGCCGTAGGACGCATTTTCGACATTGCAACCGAGAAAAATCCGGCCGGTTGTGGTCAGCAGGGCGGCACCCACTTTGAATTTCGAATAGGGCGCGTGCGCCTTCTTCATGGCGCGGTTGGCCGCGGCTGTCAGCCGGGCCCGAATCTTGCTGTGGGGGTCGCGTTTTGCCATCGGTCGACTCGAAATTTGCGCGGCGGCCGCCGCGACGGACGCGACGCCGCCAAAATCAGAAGATAGCGTAGTAACATCTAATGGCGATGTCGAGTCGAAATTCGAAATGGGACGCGGAAACACTGTTGCGCGACTGGCGAGCGGTGGCGAAGATCGTCGACCACACGCTGTTGAAGGCTGAAGCGACACTGGAACAAATCGCGCGCCTGTGCGACGAGGCGCGCGAATACGGATTCGGCGCCGTGATGGTCAATGCCGGGAACATCGCGCCGTGCGTCTCGAAATTGCAGGGGAGCGACGTCAAGGTCGGCGGGGTGATCGGTTTTCCACTCGGCGCGACGCTCACCAGCGTGAAAGTTTTCGAAGCGAACGAATGTATGCTGCTGGGTGCCCGCGAAATCGACATGGTGATGAATATCGGAGCGCTGAAATCGGACAATCGCGAGCTGGTTCGGTCCGATATCGCGGCAGTCGCCGAAGCCGTGCACGCCCAAAAGGCTCTGCTGAAGGTGATCCTTGAAAC
>DATNLS010000004.1:0-3634 GCA_035602775.1 Candidatus Acidiferrales bacterium
CGCGGATCGGTCAGCACAGCGGAGGCGCAAGTGACTTCATTGTAGATGCGGCGCTGCGATTCGATCTCGCGGGCCTGGTGATGAATCAGGGTGCCGAGCTTGCGCTCCTCTTCGCCGGGGCCTCCTGAGAAGATCAAAATCGGCACGCGTTCCGAAAACGATCCCGCGACCGGATTGACCATGTTGTGGCCGCCTGCGCCGTAGGTGACGCAGATGACGCCGATTTTGCCGGTCGCGCGCGCATAGCCGTCGGCCGCGAAGCCGACTCCCGGCTCGTGCGACAGCGTGATGATATTCATCCCGTGCTTGCGGCCCAGCGCGAAAAACAGCTTGAGCGCGAGGTCGCCGGGGATGCCGAAGACGTGCGACACGCCAATCTTGCGCAGGTACGCGACCAGAAAATCGCCCAGCGCCATATGCCTCTTCACTCCGCTCGATCCTCCTCGCTCTGCGCTATTGTAACAAAAACGAAGGCTCCATCATCATCGCGGCGGGGCGCTGTGTTAGAGTGCGGCCATTACAAAATGAGTTTTGACGAAGTCAATTCGATGGCAACAGAATGAGACGCCGCGTTGCCGTGCTTGTGCTTGTGGGCTGGTATCTCGTCACGCCCCATGCTTTGCCGAACTCGCGTGAACCGAATCTATCCTCGCCCCTATCACAATGGGCGCGGAGAGGGCCTATGCCGACGAAAAGCGCTTGCGAAGATGGGCGCTCGGCGGCGTTGCGGCAGATCGATGATCCTGTGCAACGTGAGGAGATGAAGCAGCAGTTGCCGAAAGTGCGCGCGGAATTACGGCGAGAGTGGCCAAACCAGAAAATTCCTCCCGACAGTTACTTCGACAAAGACTACTGGGACGATCTACGTCGTGTCTTGAACCTTTCACAATGCATTGCGGGCGACGATCCGCGCATGGCGAACTAGAGCCTTCTCGGTTGATACCCACCTTAAGACATCTTCGACGGCGCGACTGTGTTAGAGTATGATGCTCACGGGTCAAGCTGATGTTCTCGAAGATACTTCGCATGCAATTCCTGGGGCCGATGCAACTCAGCCGGCTCGTAATGTACCTGCCGCAGTTCGTCCGCTTGTTTTATCGGCTGTGGACCGATGAACGGGTGCCGATGCTGGCGAAAGCAGTGCCGTGGATGGGCCTGGCGCTGATGGTGACGCCGCCGGCGCTTGAGCTCGACATGATCCCCATCGTCGGCGAACTCGACTGGCTGGTCATCGGCTATCTCTCCCTCAAAGTGTTCATCTGGCTCTGCCCGCCCGACGTGGTGCGCGAGCATGTCCTCCAAATCGGGCGGGGCGAATAGCACCACACGCTGATGCGGCCCCGCAATATCCTGATCGTCGTCGCGGCGGTCGTTATCGTCGCGCTGCTGACGCTGAGCTTCCTCGATCAGCTGCTGGTCGACTACCTGTGGTACGGGCGGCTCGGCTTCGGCGGCGTTTTCAATACAACCGTCGGCGCCGAAATCGCGATCTTCCTCGTCGTGTGGCTGGTGGCGTTCGTCGCGATCTTCACAAGCGGGTTGGTCGCGATCGGCGGGAGCCGCAATCACGAGCGGCTGCGAGTGGTGCGCCGCCCCGACGAGATGGTCGAGGTCAATCTGCCCGAGCTGATTCGCGCGCTCGGCGAGCGCGTGCCGTGGCGCGTGATCGTCGCCGGCGGCGCGGCGGTGCTGGCATTGTTCGCGGCGCAGGGCGAGGCAGCGAGCTGGGACGTTTATCTGAAGGGACTCTACGGAGTGCCGTTCGGAATCGTCGAGCAAGCCTTCGGCAACGACATAGGCTTTTACATCTTCACCGTGCCGCTGCTCGAGGAATTGCGCGATCTGTTCCTCATGCTGATCGTGCTGGCGTCCGGGATTGCGATCGCGGTCTATTGGGCGCGCGGTGCGCTCGACTTCAAGGAATCGCCGCCGCGGGTATCGCCGGGCGCGGCGGCGCATCTGTCGGTGTTGCTGGGACTGTTCTTCGTCCAGCGCGCGATGAACTATTGGATCGGCCGCTTCGACCTGCTCGAGCATACCGACGGGGTCGTCTTCGGACTGCGCTACGTAGATCGAATCCTGTGGCAGCCGGGCCTGTGGCTGCTGGTAGCGCTGTCGCTCGGCGCTGCCGTGATGTGCATCTACAACGCGCGCGAGGGCGGACTGCGGATTCCGGTCGCCGCGTTCGTAATCGTGTTCGGTCCCGCGCTCATAATGAATTTTATCCAGCCGGTGATCGAGCGCCTGTGGGTCAAGCCCGACGAGCTGCGGGTCGAGAAGCCCTACCTCGAGCGCAATATCGCGGCGACCCGGCACGCATACAAGCTCGACACGGTTGACGTCAAACCGTTCGCGGGTCAGGGCACGCTCACGCCCGCGGCGCTCGAGCAGGATGCGACGACGGTCCAGAACATCCGGCTGTGGGACCCGCGTCCTCTGATCGACACCTACCGCCAGTTGCAGGAAATTCGCACCTACTACGACTTTCGTGACGTCGATATCGATCGCTACTGGATTGAGGGCAAGTACACCGAGGTCATGCTGTCGCCGCGCGAGATGAATATCGACGCGCTGCCCGACACCGCGCAGACCTGGGTCAATCAGCATCTCAAGTTCACTCACGGCGCGGGACTGGCGATGAGCCCGGTCAACAAGAAGGACACCGAGGGCCTGCCAGTATTCTATATAAAGGATATCCCCGCGGTGTCGGACGTGGGACTCAAGGTTACCCAGCCTGCGCTCTACTTTGGCGAGGCGCGCGACAACTATGCGGTGGTCGATTCGGCGACGCCGGAGTTCGACTATCCCAAGGGCGCGGACAACGTCTTTTCGTATTATGCGGGATCGGGCGGCGTGCCGGTGGCGGGATTTTTTCGCCGCCTGCTGTTCAGCATCTTCTTTCGCGACATCAATCTGCTCGTCACCGAGAATATAGTGGCGAACAGCAAGATCATGATTCGGCGCAATATCAAGGACCGCATCGGGTACATCGCGCCGTTCCTCAGTCTCGATCGCGATCCCTACGCGGTGGTGCTGGACGGCCGCATGGTGTGGATCGTGGACTGCTACACTACCAGCGATCATTACCCCTACTCGCAGCGCAATGCCGACGGCATCAACTACATCCGCAATTCGGTCAAGGTGGTGGTGGACGCGTACACCGGCGACACCGACTTTTACGTGTCGGATCCCGACGACCCGATAATCAAGACCTGGGAGCGCGTGTTTCCGGCGATGTTCAAGCCGATGTCGGCGATGCCGCCCGGTCTGCGCGCGCACATCCGCTATCCGGAAGATTTTTTTCTGATCCAGGCCGACACTTTCCGCACCTATCACATGACCGATCCACAGGTCTTCTATAACCGCGAGGACTTGTGGGGATTCCCGCGCGAAAACTACGCCGGCGAGACGGTCCCGATGACGCCCTACTACGTCATCATGCGGCTGCCGGGCGAGGCGCAGGCGGAATACATGCTGATGCTGCCGATGGTGCCGTCGGGACGCGACAACATGATCGCGTGGATGGCGGCGCGCTGCGACGGCGCGGACTACGGTCATCTGTTCGAGTATTCATTTTCCAAGGACCGGCTTTTTTACGGTCCCTATCAGATCCAGGCGCGCATCAATCAGAACC
>DATNLS010000116.1:0-9371 GCA_035602775.1 Candidatus Acidiferrales bacterium
TTCTCGATATCGGCAGCGGCGCCGGCTTCCCAGGACTGGTGATCGCGGCGGCGCTCAACGCGAGCGTGACGCTGGTCGAGGCCCGGCGCAAGCGGGCTACCTTTCTGAGTGAGGCCGCGATTGAGATGGGGCTGCAGAACGTGCGCGTCGAATGTATCCGCGCCGAGAAGCTCGACGTGCGCGACGGCTATGAGGTGGTCACGTCGCGAGCGGTGGGAGACCCTAACGCGCTGTTCGAAATCGCCGGGCGCGCATTGCGGGTCGAAGGCGTCCTGATGCTGTATCTCAGCGACGACCAAGAGTTGCCGCCGACTACCGAGGCGAACGCGATTCGGGCGGGGCTCTCCGACGCCGCCAAAGGCGTCTATGACCTGCGACACGGCCGCGAAACGATCCATCGCGTGTCGGCGACCTGGATTCGCCGCTAGGGTTCGTTCGCGCGCATCGGGAACGTTTCACGTGAAACGTTCGGTCACAAAAATCCAATAAATTCGGCTAGTTGCGCAAATCGGATCACGCGATTTGCTTTTATTTGATCGCGCGGATTTAATGATTTGGCGGGCCGAATGTTTCACGTGAAACAGTCTTGAGGGCTCGGGTTGTGGGGTAGGTTGTCGTGGGGCGGGTAATCGCTATCGCAAATCAGAAAGGCGGCGTCGGCAAGACTACGACGGCGATTAATCTCGCGGTCGCGTTGGCCGACACTGGACTCAAGATCCTGCTGGTTGATCTCGACCCGCAGGGCAACGCCACTTCTGGTATCAGCACTCCCGAGGACGTCAGGGCCGCACGCGTCGAGGGCAAGACTATCTACCAAGCCTTGGTCGGCGGTCTCGCGATAGCGGAAATCGTTCGTCTCGTGCGGCCGACCTTGTCGCTGGCGCCGGCGGGTGACGATCTGGTTGGCGCCGAGATCGAGCTGGTGACGATGGAGGGTCGTGAGCGTTGCCTGCGGGCGCTCCTGGAGCCGATCCGACAAGAATATAACTATGTTCTAATCGATACGCCACCGTCGCTTGGGATTCTCACCTTGAATGCGCTGGTCGCGGCGGACTCGGTGCTGGTGCCGATGCAATGCGAGTACTACGCGCTCGAGGGGCTGAACTCCCTGCTCGGCACGATCAACAGGGTCAAGGCGGCGCTCCGGCCCGGGCTCGAACTCGAGGGCTTGGTGCTCACGATGTTCGACTCGCGCAATCGCCTGAGCCACGAAATCTCAGACGAGGTTAGAAAGCATTTCCCTGAAAAAGTTTTTCGCAGCGTGATTCCGCGGAGCGTGCGAATGTCGGAAAGCCCGAGTCATGGACTGTCCGTTCTCGAATACGAGCCGAAGTCATCGGGGGCGGACGGGTACCGTGCGCTCGCGGCGGAAATAGTCGCGCGTGGGCAGGGGAGTGGAAGCTAGGAACTTGATTGTAGTGAAACCCGCGGTGGGTTTCAGCAGGGGTGACCCCTGCACCCAGTATTCAGAAACAAGGTCGCAGGGCGCGTTCCTCAAATGATCCGTCCCCTTCCCGCTCGGGAAGGGTTAGGGGTTAGGTTCCTTGCTTCAACCGCGATGCTGAACAAGCGGCGACCATGATCGAAACTAGAGGACTACCACAATGATGCGGAAACCATTGGGACGCGGGCTCGATGCGCTCATCGGCAGTGCGCCCGCGGGAATCGAAACAGGGGCAAATGACAGCAGCGGCGCGCAATTCAAGATGGCGCCGGTCGAACATATCACGGCAGGCGCGTTTCAGCCCCGCATAAATTTCGACAAAGATCGGCTCGCCGAACTTACCCGCGCGATCCAGAGCCAGGGAATTATCGAGCCGTTGATCGTGCGGCGAATCGACGCGCCCGACGCCGACGGAGTGCGCTACGAGCTGATCGCAGGCGAGCGGCGGCTGCGTGCGGCGCGCGCGGCAGGTCTCGAGACAGTTCCAGTCGTCGTGCGCGAGCTCGACGATCGCGCGGCGCTCGAGATGTCGCTGGTCGAGAATATCGTGCGCGAGGATTTGAACGCGGTCGAAGAAGGACTCGCATTTTTTCGCCTCGTTGACCATTTCGGGATGACTCACGACCAGATCGCAGCGCGCGTCGGCAAGAGCCGTCCTTACGTCGGCAACTCGATTCGACTGCTGGAACTGCCGCAGCCGATTCTGAATATGATCGCGAAGGGAGAGCTGAGCGCGGGCCAGGCGCGGCCGCTGCTCTCGATCGGATCACCCGACGCTCAGCTGTCGGCGGCGCGTCGAATCGCGTCAGTCGGGATCTCGGCGCGCGGCGCCGAAGAAATGGCGACCGCGAATCGCCCGCGCAATACGAAAACCGCCACCGCCAGATCAGGTGGCGACGCCAATCTGAACGCGCTGGCCGAAGGCCTGCAACGCGCGCTCAAGCGCAAGGTCAGAATTTTCAAACGGCGCGGACGCAGCCCGGGAAGAATCGAAATCGATTATTACGACGATAACGATCTGACCGCGGTCGCGGAGATGCTGCTGGGAAATGCGCGCGCGTCGATGCGCGCGTGAGAGGGGAAGGGGAGATCACGTTATTGAATGTGAAACCCGCGGTGGGTTCCACACCTCCTTCGGCAGGGCTGAGCCCTGCACCCTGTGATAAGAAAAGATGCGGGGCTTCGCCCCCGCGCAACGTCGCGCTCGCTCCTATCTGAATCGCGCGCGATGCGGGTAAACTGACTTGATATTTCATATCGTCAAGCGGACTGAGTGGGCTATAGCTGTCGAACGAAAGAGTTATGCGCCCGGTAGCTTGCGTGCGGAAGGATTTATTCATTGCTCGACTCCGGCACAGGTGATCGATACTGCTAACCGGTTTTATCGCGGGCAGGACGGGCTAGTGGTGCTGTGTATCGATGAGTCGCGGCTCAAGGCGGAGTTGAAGTATGAGGCGCCTGCTATGATGCGCGGTGAAACTGTTGGTTCGTTGTTTCCCCATCTGTATGGCGAGTTGAACGTGGATGCGGTGGTGCGAGTGGACGAGTTGCCGTGCGAGGCGGATGGAGCGTTTCGGTTGCCGGATGGGTTGCGCCGATAGGTGCACAGCGCGTTTCTCTGTTCCCCTCCCCTGAAGGGAGAGGGGTTAGGGGTGAGGTTGCTTGCGATTCAAGATTCGGTTTCCAGGCTGATATGAAAAATTATTTATTTCGGCTTCTTGGTCTCGCGATGATAGCCGCGTCCTTGACGCTATCTGCTTATCCATCGCTAGCGGCGGAGGGAGTGCCCGTTGACTATAAGTTGGCTGCGACCTTCAAGCTTGGCGGCGAGGGGGGATGGGACTACGCGACGCTCCATCATGGGGTTCTGTACGTCACCCGCACGACCCATACGATGGTGATCAACGTATTCACCGAGAGGCTCATCGCGGATATCGGCGGGCAGGTCAGGTCTCATGGCGTGGCAATTGTGCCCGACGCGCGACGCGGATTTATCAGCGACGGCGGTAGCGGCTCGGTGCAGATTTTCGATCTGAAGACTCAAGCGACGCTGGGCAAAGTGGCGGCGGCCGCTGACGCCGACGGTATCATCTACGATCGCGGCAGCAATCGCGTGCTCGTGATGTGCGGCGATGCGCATCGGTTGGTAGCTTTCGCGCCCGACGTGAATCCCAACGGAGGCACGCCGGCCGCATCGGTGGATCTCGGTGGAGCGCCGGAGTTCGCGGTCGCCGACGAGAATGGCAAGGTCTTCGTCAATATCGCGGACAAGGACGAAGTGGCGGTGGTCGATACGAAACAGATGAGGGTCATCGCGCGCTGGCCGACTGGGCCTGGGACGCGGCCAACCGGGATTTCGATGGACCGCGGGACCCATCGCCTGTTTATCGGATGTCGCAACAACAAGCTGGTCGTGATGAACGCCGTCGACGGCACGATCGTGGCAAACTTTCCGATCGGCGCGTTCGTCGATGCGACCGCTTTCCGCGACGGCCTCGCGTTTGCGAGTTGCGGCGACGGCAGCTTGACGATTATTCGCGAAGTGTCGCCGGACAAGTTCGAACTCGCGCAGGTGCTAAAGACCGAGCTGGGCGCGCGGACGATGGCGGTCGATCCTACTGGCGTGATGATCTATCTGCCGACTGCGGACCTGACGTTTCCGCCTGGGAGCACACCTGCGCATCCGCGGCCCGTGCCGGTGCCGGAGACATTCAGGATATTGGTAGTGACGCAGTAGCGGGGAATGTGCCGCGCAACAGACAATCGCGCCGCACAGCGGTCCCTCAACCTAACCCTCTCCCGACGAACGGGCGAGGGAATCAGACGGTCGCACCCCTTCCCCATTACCGTTCTAACAGGGACGAAGTCCCGCATCTTTTTTCTTAATACTGGGTGCAGGACTCAGCCCTGCCGAAGGAAGCGGGAAACCCACCGCGGATTTCACATTCAATAAAGTGATTTTCGCTTCTACGCGACGATACGGTCGGAGAAGCCGGCTACGTCGTAGGTCATTATCAGGAGATCGCGGGAGCGGCCGCGACGATCTTCGACCCAGTCTGACAGTACTGCCTCGACCTGGAAGCCCAGGTGCTCGAAGGCGGCGCGCGCGGACGTCTGATCGGTAGTCATCTGGGCAGTTATCTTCTTGAGCCCGAGCGAGCGCGCTAGATCGAATACTTCGGCGGCCAAGCGCCGGCCGAGTCCCGCACCGCGGTATCGCGACGAGGTGATGATGCGGATTTCGCCAACCCTCCGAGTCCATCGCGCCTGCTCGAGATGGACGCTGGCATACGCGGCGAGCTCGCCTTCGACCTCGGCGAGCAACGTGATCGTGTGTCCCTGCTTGATGTTGTCGATCCAATTCTCAACGACGGCGAGATCGGTGATATCGGTGCGGAGAAAGAGCAGATCGTCGGCGGGCAGGTTGCGCGCGAAATCAATGATGAGATCGAGGTCACTTGGTTCCATCACGCGGATGGCGGCGCTATGGCCGTCGCGCAGCTTAAGCTGCATTGGATAAGGACGATTAGTCTTGATCTGCTCGGTCATTAGAACCTCCCGCGCAACTGATGTGGGCAAGCGCTGCCGTCGAGAATACTCGTAAGACGCACTGAACCCGCGCGAAGCGCTATCCTTGATCAGCGCGGGAACTCCGGCAAGCGTAGCATCGAAAAAATTCGGCTTGCGCTTCAGCGACAATGCCTGCCAAACTTTGCAATCTGCGGCATTTGTCATTTCCAGGTTTTCCCGACTGGGACGGGCCGTCGCGCCGCGCGGGCCCACGCCAGGGAAGTCCCACTCGGAGGTGAGTTAGAATGGCCGAAAAATCCGCACTTCCATCGACGTCGAGCTATCGGCTGTCGACCCAGGACGCGACCTTTATCTACGGCGAATCGCAAAGCGGTCCGCTGCATATCGGCTCGATCGGGCTGTTCGAAGGACGCGTCGATTTCAACGCTCTGTTGGGGCATTTCGAGGAACGGATGCATCTCGTGCCGCGCTATCGGCAGCGGCTTATCGAAGTCCCGCTGAATTTCGCGCACGCCATGATGGAGGATGACCCCGAGTTCGCGGTCGAAAATCACGTGTTTGCGCATGAGCTGCCCGACGCGATGAGTGAAGCCGACGCGCTGGCGGAAATGATGCGCATCTTCAAGCAGCCGCTCGACCGTAAGCATCCGCTGTGGGAGCTGCACGCGTTTCATAACCTGGCCGGAAATCGCACGGCGCTGATGTGGAAGGTGCATCATTGCCTGGTCGATGGCGTGTCGGGGGTCGAGTTGCTGAAAGTGATGTACGACTTTCGCGCGGAGCCGCCCGATATTCCGCAGCCGCCGGAGCCGTGGGTGGCGGCCAGGCCGTCGAGCTTTATACGGCGATTCGCGGAGGCGGTGCGCGACCAGATCCAGGGCGCGGTCAACTCGACGATCGACGCGGCGGTCGAAGCGATCGAGGATCCGGCGTCGGTGGCCGAGCGCGCGCGGCAGTTGGGCGAGGCGTCGCGGGTGATGACGGAGCTGGCGACGCGGCGAATCGTGGCGACGCCGTGGAACTCGACGCCGGTCTCGCAGGACCGCGTGGTGGCGTGGACTAGTCAATCGTTCGCGGACTTTCGCGCGATCAGATCGGCGTTCGGCGGATCGGTGAATGATGTCGTACTGGCTATGTTGACCGAGGGCGCCGCACGCTATTTACACCACCACGGGTACGCCGTCGACGGACAGCAACTGTGTATTGGATGTCCGGTCAACGTGCGGCACAAAAGTGAAAAGAGTTCGCTCGGGAATCGCGTCTCGATGATGTTCCCGACTGCGCCGGCGGCGCCGATGGATATTGTCGAGCGGCTGAAACTGATCCACGAGGAAACCGAGCGAATCAAGGCGGCGGGCTCCGCGCAGGCTCTGGAAGCCATGATGGGGATGAGCGACGCGATTCCACCGAGCATGATCGGGCCGGCCGCGCGCGTGGCTACCACCATGCTGGACGTCGCCGGACGGATGGCGAAGTGGACCGATTGGAGGCCGCGGCCCGACGGCTACGCGCTGCCCGCATTCGGGATAAACTTTATCGCGACCAACGTCCCGGGCGTGCAGGTGCCGCAATATATTAACGGTCACGTATGCCTCGACATGGTACCGCTGGTGCCGCTCGGCGCGACGATGGGGTATGCAGTCGCAATACTCAGTTACTATAAGAGTCTATACTTCGGAATGATGGCTGATCCGCGCGTGATGCCTGACGTTGCCCTGATGAAGGCATTCGTCGACGACGCCTTCGCGGAGATGAAGCGGCGCTGCGCGGAGCAATCAGCGGAGAAATCGGAGCAGGAGCCGGAGCGGAAGAGCGCCAGCGGCGCGTGAGGGGGAGAGGGGAGATCACTTTATTGAATGTGAAACCCGCGTTGGGTTTCACGCTTCCTTCGGCAGGGCTGAGCCCTGCGCCCAGTGATAAAGAAAAGATGCGGGGCTCCGCCCCTGTTAGAAGGGGTTTGGGAGGACCAACCTCCAAAAACTGGTTCCGGTTCCCGCTCGGGAAGGGTTACTCTCCAAATCCGGTTCCCCTTCCCACTATAGGAAGGGGTTAGGTTGCTAGTATCTACCGCGACGCTTGTCGGCGCGGATGAGGATCAGCGAGATGCGATGCGCATGGGCGCGCAATGAATTGGCGATTCGCTACCACGATGAAGAGTGGGGCGTCCCGGTACATGACGATCGGCGATGGTTCGAGTTTATCACGCTCGAAGGGGCGCAAGCCGGGCTTAGCTGGGATACGATTCTGCGCAAGCGCGAAGCGTATCGGAGCGCATTCAGGGAATTCGATCCGGCACGAGTTGCGAAGTTCGGTGAGCGCGAGGTGGTGAGATTGCTGGCGGACGAGGGGATCGTTCGCAATCGGTTAAAGATAAATTCCACGATCGGCAATGCAAAGGCGTTTATCGCAGTGCAGAAGGAGTTCGGCAGCTTCGACGACTACATCTGGCGCTTCGTGGATGGACGGCCGCGAATCAACAAATGGCGTGCGATGAAGCAGGTGCCGGCGCGCACCGACGAGTCGGACGCGATGAGCAAGGAGCTGATTGCGCGCGGGTTCAAGTTCGTGGGCTCGACGATCTGCTACGCGATGATGCAGGCGACCGGGATGGTGAACGATCACATGATCGATTGCGAGCGGTACAAGCTGGTGGGGCGCGCGAAGAAAGGAACCTAAGCCCTAACTTCTAACAGGGACGAAGTCCCGCATCTTTTCCTATTACTAAGGTGCAGGGGTTACCCCTGCCCAAGGAAGTTTGAAACCCAGGCGGGTTTGATTTCGATTAAGTTCCTCTCTCTTTCATCGCGCGGCGTAGGATTTGCCGCGTTTGATCAGGACCAGGTGGCGGTTGCCGTGGTCGGAGGTGAGGACCGGCTCGAAGTCGAGCGCTTCGCCCTCATGCGTCTTCCAGACGCTCGCGGGCATTATGATGAAGCCGGGGGGTGCGTCGCCGAGGCGTCCCTGCAGCACCGGCGCGTCGCGATCGAGATAGAATAGTAGCGGCGCGACTTCTTCGTGGAATCCGTACAGGTAGAGAGGGTCGGCGGGCGCGACGACGCGGGCGATTTCTTCGGCGGCCGGACGAAATGAATCGTCGCGGCACGCACGAACTTCGGCGCGCGGGATATAGATGAAGTTAAAGACGATGAGCACAGCGCATAGCGCGGCGAAGGCCCAGCTCGCGGCGCGGCGGAATGATTGCGGAGGGACGCTGACGATCCACCATGCGAGAATTATCGCGGCTGAGGGCCATACGGGGAGCAGGTAGGATCGGCGCTTGTAGGCGGCGATGCTGAAGAAGATGACGGTGGCGAAGTAGAAGATCGCGAAGAGGCGGACGGCGGCGCGGGCGCGTTCTGAAGTTGTGGGGTAGCGTACAACCCCTCCCGTGTCGCCTTCAGCGACACGACCTCCCCCAGGGGGAGAGGCAGGATTTGGATCAGCATCGCTGTTTCTTGAAGTGACTAATGGACTGAGTAATGCGTATGCGGCGGCGATTGGGAGGAGCAGGCTCAGCGGGGCGGAATTCAGAAGGACGGGTTTCAGGTAGTACCAGGGGGCCATCGCGCCGAGAGTGCCGAAGAAGCGGCCGACGTTTTCGGTGTCGAGTTGGCGATTGAGGAAGGCGAAGCGCCCACCGAAGTAGCAGGCGAGATACCAGCTCGACGCGATCGCGGCGCCCAGGATGATCGCGCCGGGATCGAGCATCGTGAGGATTTGGCGGGCTCGCCGCTCGGCGAGCATGAAGATGAGGATCGAAGCAGCGGGAAGAATCGCGCCGACCGGGCCCTTGGCCAGCACGCCGAGACCGAGCGCCACCGCCATCAGGTAGAGCGCTCCCAAGTTGGATTCGAAGCGCGCGGCAGGGCCGGACAGCGTTGCGTCGCGTGGGAGCCACCTCAGAAAAGCGAACAGAGAGAGCGTCTCGAAGAAGCACAGCGTCATGTCGACGCGGCCATAGCGGCCCTGGCTGACGTACTGGTAGGACGCGGCGAGACAGAGTCCACTGAGAGCAGCGGCCTCGAGGCCGAGGATGTTGTACGCGAAGAGCATCGCGAGCAGCGCGCCGGCGATCGCGTAGAGTGCTGACGGCAGGCGCAGATTTGCGGCGGTCACTTTGCGGATTCCGGCCAGGCGATCGATCGCGACCGCAGTCCAGTGAAACAGCGGCGGCTTGTACATCGGGACGTTGCCATTCTCGACCGGGAACAGCAGGTGGCCGTGCTCGACCATCTGCTGCACGAAGACGCCTTCGACCGCCTCGTTGCCGGTGCATACGTCGCCAGCGCCGAGTCGATGAAAAGTCAGGACGGCGATGACGAGAGCTATCGCCACGATGGCTGCGGCCGGTGGAGGTTTCGCGGGCATCGATACTCAGTCGAATAGTCAGTCGAGG
>DATNLS010000295.1:0-6307 GCA_035602775.1 Candidatus Acidiferrales bacterium
CGCCGCGGCGACGCCGTGATGCCGTGGTTCGAGCGTTACCGGCACTCGCTCGCGCCGCGTCATGCCCGGGTCGCGCGCCTTACGAATGAGAACTGGCGCGCCGCGCTCGGCGACCTGCGCCGCACCCAGGATTGGTTCGAGTTCTTTCGCAACGAGCTCGAGGAGCGGCCGTGGCAACTCGTGCTCGACGATTGGGCGGCACGGCTCGCGCCCGGGCTGATGGCGGCCGCAACGCACGGCGTGATTCGCACCGGGCACGCGACTCGTGCGCTCACCCTCGAGGACACGTTCGCGCGCCGCGGCGAACTGGCGGACGGTCTTGCTTATTGGGCTGCCGACTACATGCCGCTTCCCGCCGAGCGGCATCGTCCAGCTCGCGCGATGCCGTCACAGGCGATCGCTCGCGTGCAGCTGATTCCCCCCGGGATTCATCGCGGCAACTTCGGCGCGCTTACCGACGCGATCGCGCAACTCGATTCCTTTCCGCCGTTCGTGGAGACGCTGGACGCGGTCGATCCCGGCGGCGACCCGTCCGCCTTCCTCTCCGATCTGACTGCTACCTTTGCGCGCGTGTTTCTCGCCAATGCCCGCGACACTTACACGACGATCGCCTTCGTGCACGCCGTGACTGGCCCGTCAGCCCTGCGCCCTTTCCTTCCCTACCTGCGCGACGGGACCACGCACGCGGCACTCGCATACGCATGGCAAAGCGCGGCTGCGATGTACGCAACGTTCGGCACGCAGGCAGACCTTTCGCGCGGCTATAGAGGCGAGGTCAAAGCCGGGGGCGAAGACGAACTGATCGACCGCGCGATTGCGTGCGGCGACGAACACGCGATCAAATTCACCGAGGTTTGTTTGCGCGAGCACGCCCTCAATCCGGACCCGGCGTTCTTCGCCGCCGCCGATCACGCGATTCACATGCTGAGCGCTACTTGAGGCCGCAGTAGACCGCGAAGATCAGATTCTTGTAGGCGCAGTCGATATCACGGAAACCGGCTTCACGCAGCCATTCGAGCTGCTCTTCGAGCGTTGCCGCGCGATCGAACTTCATCCGCTCGAGCGCCGCCGTCAGGTCGCGATCGTCCACACCCAATTCGCGCACCCGCGTGACCCATCGCTCGTGATGGAACTTATGCCGCTCCGGCGTCGCGCAACGAAACTGCTCGGCGTTGACGAACACTCCGCCATCGTTGAGCGCGCCGTAGATGCGATCGAACAGCGAGCGCTTTTGCTCGTCGCTCAGGTGATGTATCGACAGCGCCGAAACCACCACGTCGTACTTTTCCTGGATCCGATCGACGCCGTAGTCGGAAACCTCGAAGCGGAAGCGCTCACCCGCCAATTCGAAGCGCGCACGCGCGCGCTCAAGCATCTCGTTCGAGATATCCACCATCGTGATTCGCGCATTCGGGAAACTGTACGCGATAAACGCCGCCATGAGACCCGTGCCGGCGCCGAGGTCGAGAACCTTGAGCGTGCTTTCGCGCGGAAAGCGGATTAGATCGATTGCCGCGCGGTAGAAGTCGTCGAACCCGGGCACCAGGCGACGCCGCGTGCGGTCGTAATCCTCCGCCGCAAGATCGAACGCGTGCTGTACTGTATTCACCATCTGAAGATTGTGCGGACGCGACGGTCGTGAATCAACCGCACACTTAAGACGGGTATCGAACCGGCCGGACCGCTATTTGCCGAGCTTCGTCATTCCTTTCTTTCTGCGCTCAGCCCACCGCTTCTTCATGAGTTCCGACAGCCGCTTTCTGCCTTCCCTGGAGATGCCGCCGCGCCGCTTTTGCTTGGTAGCAGCCGCCTTAGGACCGGGCTTGCGGCCTCGCTTGGCACCGGTAGTTGCTCCACTCGCTCCTACTAAAGCAGTGATCGCTCGTACCAGCCGGTCCCGTTCCTTCTTCAAGTCCGCAACGATTTTATCGATCTCCAAGTAAGTGCTCCTTTAGGTCCCCGGATAGGTCCCCATGCTTCGCTAGTTGCAACCGCAATGTATCCTACAGCTATAATTGCTGGAGTTAGCGGGAATTGCAATTCAGGGATCTAGGTTAGGCGAAGCCGCGGATAGGAGTCGGCGCACGCTCCCCCTGCAGACCTTCTCCTAGGACTCGGGCTACAGCCTGGCGTGTCCGTGACGCAGCAACCTGCCGGGCAACACTCCGTCGGCAGCGACTCGATCCTTGTTCTCGCGACGGATGACAGTGCCGTTAACTATTACCGCGTCGATTCCTTCCGCGTCGGCTACCAGGCGGTCCTGATTCGCCGGGAGATCGTACACACGCCGCAGCTTGCTCGCACCTACCTTGTCGGGATCGAAAATCGTGACGTCGGCAGCAAGGCCCGGCATCAGCCGTCCGCGATCCGTGATGCCGAATACCTCGGCCGGTCGCGCGCTCAGCATCCAGATTGCTCGCTCCATCGGGATTGCGCGCTTCTCGCGCACCCAGCGGCCGAGCATGTAGGTCGAGAAGCATGCGTCGCAAAGCTGGCTCGCATGCGCGCCCGCGTCGGACAGCCCCAACACCGTATGCCGACCGGCCAGCAGCTCCGCGACTTCATCTTCAACGTTGTTGAGGATCGACATCCTGAAGCGCGCTTCGAGATTCGACGCCAGCGCGAGATCGAGCGCGAGATCGATCGGATCGACGCCGCGCTCGCGCGCCACTTCGTTCAGGTTGCGCTCCTCGAGCGACGGATCATCCGGCGAGAACGAAATCACCGTGCGATCCCATCGGTTGGCGAATGCGCCGCGCGAGCCCTCGCCCGCCTTGGCCTTGAATGCACGCCGGAATTCCGGGTCGGCGTAGATTTTCTTCTTGCCTTCGAAGTCGGCCGCCGAGACCGGCGCGAACACACTCATGCTCTCGAAAATAAACGGCGCCTTGAACTGAAATTCGAAGTTCAAAGGACGACAGGTTACCTGCGGTATGATGCTGAGCCCCTCGTCGCACAGTTTCTGCGACGCCTCGAGCGGCCCGCGATGGCCGCCGGGACCGTTCATGCCCGCAAGCAACGCGGTGTAGGTAATCGGGCGATGAATCTCGCGCGCGATTTCGGCGAACTCGCGCAGAAACAGTTCGCGTCCGATCGTCGCCTGCATGATTCCGTGGCCCGCCTCGCCCATTGCCGACGCGAGCGACCTTATCTCGTCGAAGTCCGACATGCGGCTCGGCACCGGCTTTCCGCTGTAGCCCACGTGGGTTGGCGACTTCGAGGTGGCGAAGCCGATCGCGCCCGCGTCCATTGCGCGGCGCACGAGGGTCTTCATCTGAGCCACTTCGTCCGCACTGGCGGAACGCTCGGTCGCTTCCTCGCCCATGACGTAGAGTCTTATCGGCGTGTGTCCGACCAGCGCGCCGAGATTGATCGCGGTGCCGCGCTGCTCGATCGTGTCCATGTACTGCTCGAAACTCTCGAACGGCCATTCGTAGCCGAGCCCGGTCTCGAGCGCCTTCAGGCTCATCCCTTCGACGTTCTCGAGCGTGCGCATGATGAGCCCGCGATGCTCGGGGCGCGTCGGCGCCACGCCGAAGCCGCAGTTCCCCATGACGACTGTCGTGACGCCGTGCCACGGCGAGATCGTCATCATGCGATCCCACATCACCTGCGCGTCGTAGTGCGTATGAATATCGACGAAGCCCGGCGCGACGACCTTGCCCTTCGCTTCGAGGGTCGTCGCCGCTTTGCCCTTCGCTTCACCGACCGCCGCGATTTTGCCATCTTTGATCGCAACGTCGCCGGCGCGTCCAGGCGCGCCAGTACCGTCGCAAATCGTGCCGCCCGTGATCTTCAGATCGTAGTCCATCGCAGTGTCCCTCGATTCCCTACCTATATCGCGCGCGCTTCCACGCGGTCCAGACCGATCGGTATGGAACCGCGGCGTTGTAAAGACCACAATGCTTTAGTAATAGAAATTCAAGCGCAACGGGCAATCGAGGGCATACGATGCAGAAGCCAATTATCTCCGCGGACTCTCACATCACCGAGCCACCCAACACTTACATCGATCGAATCGATCACAAGTATAAGGATACCGCTCCGCACATGGTCCACGACGAGAAGCTGGGCGATGTGTTCATCGTCAAGGACTTCCCGCGTCCGATCAACGTCGCGCTGGCGGCGGCCGCGGGCAAGGATGCGAGCGAGCTGAGGACGATAGGCGCAAAGTTTTCGGAAATGCATCGCGGCGGATGGGATCCCAACGCGCGCATGGCCGATCAGGATCGCGACGGCGTCGCCGCCGAAGTGATCTACCCGACCGTCGGCATGATCCTCTGCAACCATCGCGACTTTGACTACAAGAAGGCCTGCTTCGACGCCTACAACCTCTGGATAGGCGAGTACTGCGCCGCGCATCCCGACAGGTTGATAGGGACCGGGCAGACTGCGATGCGCTCGGTCGAGGAAGGAATCTCGGATCTGCGCAAGATGAAGGAGCTCGGGCTTAAGGGCGTCATGATGCCGGGTAACCCGGCGCTCGAAGACTACGACAGTCCTATCTACGCGCCCTTCTATGAGGCCGCGATCGACCTCGAGATGCCGCTCAGCTTTCACATCCTGACCAGCAGCAGCGACAATTTTCAGACCCGCGGGCCCAAGCTCAACAGTTTCCTGTCGATCATCCGCGGATGCCAGGACATCATCGGCACTTTCGTTCTGGGCGGAGTTTTCGAGCGCCATCCGAAGTTGAAGGTAGTTTGCGTCGAGGCGGACGCCGGATGGGTGCCGCACTACATGTATCGAATGGATCATGCGTATGACCGGCATCGCTACTGGCTACCGGCGGGCACGCTGTCGAAGATGCCGAGTGAGTATTTCCGCGAGAATGTCTACACCACCTTCCAGGACGACTACGTAGCATTCCAGGTGCGCAATCTTTGCAACATCAAACGGCTGATGTGGGCCAGCGATTTTCCGCATAGCGATTCGACCTGGCCGTGGTCGCAGGACGTTATCAGCAAGCACACGGTCGGAATGACCGCGGACGAGAAGAACCTGGTGCTGCATGACAACGTGGCGGAGCTGTATCATCTGAGCATCTAGCGGCTGCCCTCCAAATCCGGTTCCCCTTCCCGCTCGGGAAGGGGTTAGGTTGTTAGGATCGGCGAGCGCGCCAATCTCTCGGACGCCGTGGCAATTGATCGCGCTCGTGCTGCTTGCCTCGCCTAATCGCCTCAGCATTATATCTGTATAGTTAGTCGGACAATCCCGCGCCGCCGAGCGCGCCGCTCAGCTGGAGTTCATCCAATGCGTATTGAAGGACTCGAAGAAAATCAGATGAGTTGGATGTTGAGGCCGCTTACCTGGATGCTGAAGCGGCGGGTCGGCAAAGTGCTGAATCCTATCAAGGCGTGGGCGTATCGTCCCGGCATCACGATCGCGATGTCGATCTTTATGCAGTCGGTCGAGGGTTCCAAGGTCACCCCTGAAATCTTGAAACGGATGGTCTGTCTGCGCGCCGCGCAGATGGTCGGCTGCGTTTTTTGAATAGACATCAATGCTGCCGGTGGCAGCAGGCTTGGAATCAGCGATGAGAAACTCGCGGCACTGGCAGAGTACACCGAGAATCCGCTGTTCACGCCGGCCGAGCGCTCGGCGCTCCGCTATACTGAGGAGATGACGCTGGCCTCGGTCGACGTTCCCGACGAGGTGTTCGAGGAACTCAAGCGCCATTTTAATACCGAGCAAATCGTCGATCTGACTGCGACCATCGCGCTCGAGAATATGCGCGCGCGATTCAATCGCGCTCTGCAGATCGAGAGCGACGGCTTCTGCCGGCTGCCGGCGCATCACCCTGCTCTAGTGTCCGAGGCCGCGCGGTAGTGGTTCTGCAAGCGCTTAGGGGAAGACCGACAACCTAAGCCCTAACCCCTAACCCCTTCCCGCGCGGGAAGAGGTTAGGATAGTCGGGAGTAACTCCTTCCATCGAGGGAAGGGGGACATCGAAAGAGAGAAGCAGAATCCTCGTAAGGGCGAGGAGATAGAAAAACTGACCGGAAGCGACGGTTCCGTTCACCGGCTGGATTTTCGTGACTCGGGCGAGCCTGATAGTATCCGCGACACTACTTTGCCGGGGCGTAACTATGGCCCGGCGGCGCGGTTAATTTATTCGAGATCTGAAGGGCAATTTCAGTTTGAAACGATGGCGCGCGATAGCGCTCGCCCCGGCGATCGCACTAATTGCGATGGCAGGATGCTCGCACGGACCCGCCGATACGTTCGGTGAGCGCGACGCGGTGCCAATCCTGGCGGCCAAGGTGGTGCAGAAGACGGTCTCCGATACGATCCGCGCGATCGGTCG
>DATNLS010000346.1:0-11175 GCA_035602775.1 Candidatus Acidiferrales bacterium
CGCGCGATTCGCCCCGAGCATCCCCGCGAAGACGATCGCGACCCACAGCGCGCCTGCCGCAGCGTCGACGCTGCGCACGCGCCCAGCGTCGAGCGCGAACACCAGCACCACCAGCACCAGCATCGACAATGCGAGCAGCGCCAGCGTGCTCTCGCCGCTGCGCAGCTCGAGCCGCAGATCTTTGCGGAGTACGGCGGCAAATCCGGACACGGTTTATCTGCCGAGCAGCGAGCGGAGCCGCCCGCCGCGCCGGACCTCCTCCTTGTGCGCGTGCTCCTTCAGCAGGCCGCGCGAGATTTCATACGCCGTAAACTCGACACCTCCGATTTCGGGGACCGCATGCGCCGTTGCTATCACCGATGCACCGCGCTCGATCGCACCGCGAATCAGACCAGCGATAATTTCTGCGCCGTCATGGTCGAGCGATGCGAACGGCTCGTCAAGCAGCAACAACGCCGGCTCGGCAATCATCGCGCGCGCCGCTGACAGCCGCTGCTCCATGCCGCGCGAGAACGTTCGCACGCGCGTATCGGCAACCTCGGCCAGCCCAATCCGTCCCAGCCATTTATCGGCGGACGCGCGCGGGTCGGCAATCGAATACAGATCGGCGAAGAATTCGAGATTCTCGCGCGCGGTAAGATTCGGATAGAGGAAACTCTGATGCGCCATCAATCCGATTCGGCGGCGGTAGCGCGCCGCGAGTTTGCGCGTGTCCTGCCCGAAGACGAGCGCGCGACCGCTGCTCGGCGCTTCGAGTCCGGCGAGGATTCGCAGCAGCGTGGATTTCCCGCTGCCGTTGGCGCCGACCACGAACGCGCCCGCGCCCGGCAGCAGCGCCAAGTCCACGTCGCGGAGCACTGGCGCCAGGCCGTAGGTCTTGGCGAGACCGTGAGTCTCGACGACCGGCGCCGACATTACTCGGTCCGCGCGATCGCACCGCTCAGCGGCCGGATCGCGATGCCGCATTGCGCGCAGAACTTCGCGTCGATCGCGGCGCGCATTCCACATTCGGGACAGAAACTGATCTTATGCGACTGCGACGAGGACGGCGGCGGCGTGGGTTGCGGCGGGCGCGGTGGTTCGGTGTGCAAGACGAGGGTCGGCACGGAGTCGATGCGGCGCGGGGCCGGTGAGGGCCGGCGGATTGCTTGCGTCAATGGGGTGACGGGAGTGATGCTCGGCTTCTTCGCGTTGGCGGCTTTGTCAGCCTGCTCGCGAATCTTCTCGACCGCGGCCATCGCGGTCAACGCTCGATCCTCGAGCGCTTGGTGCATCGATTCGTAGTCCGCCTCGGACAGCTTGCCCATCTCGCGATCGAACTCGAGTTCGTTAAGCCCCTGCACCGCCAGCGCGCGTTCATGCTCGTGGCGTTCGACCTGCAACTCGCCGGCGGATTTCGCGCGCGCGCCGGCCAGCCCGATGCCGAGCGGAGCCGCGACGAAAAGCGCGACTCCGGCGACGATCAAAGCGGCGGCGAGGATGAACACCGACTATCTGCGCTCCTCGAGTTCCTTTTCAAGTTTGCGCCGCAGTTCAGGATCGAATGCCACCGGCTGCGCGCCGGTCTTCGAGTCTGTCGGCGCCGGTGGCTGATTGGAATGCCAACGGCCGACCGCGAGCACCATCATGCCGCCGCCGAGTGCGAGTGCGATGAACGGCATCGTCCATGCCAGGATGTTGAAGCCTTCAGTGGTCGGCGCCGACAGAACTTTCTCGCCGTACTGACGACGATAGAAGGCGATTATCTGGGCGCGGGTCATGCCCTGGTTTATCATGCGATCGATTGCGGCGCGCGTCGGCACTGAGAAGCCGCAGGTCGGCATATTGCAGTTGGCGACGGTCAAACCGCAGCCGCATTGGCAGGTCAGACCCTCGGAGACCTCTGAATTCGTTGTAGTTTCCGCTGCGAACGTTTCACGTGAAACGTTTTTCAGTTCAGGAGAAATAAACACGAATATTACCGCCGCGAGGAATACGAGCGACACTGCCAGTGTGAATCTCGCGCGCACTGATTCAATCACCCCCGGGCGCGGCGTCGGCGAGTTCGCCAGCGTCGGTCGTCGAGCGACTGAGCGCGGTCGCGATTGCGGCGCGCTCGCGCACGTTCGGCCACATTACGATCACGGTACCCAGCACCATCATCAGGCCGCCGGCCCATAGCCAGAAAACCAGCGGCGTCAGGAACACCTCGAAGGTCGCAGTCTGGCCGTCGTCGTCGATTCCGGCGAGCACGACGTAAAGGTCGCTGGCGGGCGTCGAGCGGATTGCGACTTTGGTCGCGGGCTGTTGCGGACGTTTGAAGAACAGCTTGGCCGGCGACATCACGGTGATCTCGCGGCCGTCGGCCTTCAGCACCTGGACGCGCGCGGTCGCGCTCTCGAGATGCGGCGTGTCGGCCTCATCCAGACCCTGGAAGCGCAGCGTGTACGATCCGATCGTAAAGCTGTCGCCCACGTGCACGCTCTTTTTCACTTCGGTGCGGAAGAACGACGATCCGACGATTCCGACGAACGCGACAATCGTGCCAACGTGAATGATATAGCCGCCGTAGCGCCGGTTGTTCTTGGCGACGAGATTGACCAGCGCTTTCGCGCGCGGCTCGGCGACCATGTGACGGCGCGCGTTCATCCCGCGGCGGAATTCGACCAGCACGGTCCCGAGCACGAACGCCGCTAGAGAGAACGCGGTCAGCACGTACCATTGGCGGAGGCCGGACGCGGCGGCGACGATTCCGGTCGCGACACCGATTGCGACCGGGGCGGCGAAACTGCGGATGAGGTTGCTGGTGGTGGTGCGACGCCATGCGATCAGCGGACCTATCCCCATCAGGAACACGAGTCCGAGTGCGAGCGGTCCGTTGACGCGATTGAAGAAGGGAGGCCCGACGGTGATCTTCACGCCGCGCACCGCTTCCGACAGCACGGGAAAGATTGTGCCCCAGAAAACTGCGAATGCGATGCCGACCAGCATCAGGTTGTTGAACAGGAACGCGGCCTCGCGCGACAGGTACGACTCGAATTCGGCGGGACTGCGCAATTGCTTCGAGCGGAAAATCAAAAGCGCGGTGTAGGCGAGCGTCACCGTTATCAGAAAGCTCAAAAAGTATGGGCCGAGGCCGGATTGCGTGAACGAATGCACCGACGAGATGACGCCGCTGCGCGTGATGAACGTACCGAACAGCGTCAGTCCGAAGGCGAGCCCGATCAGCGACAGGTTCCAGACTTTCAGCATGTCCTTGCGTTCCTGGATCATCACCGAATGCAAGTACGCGGTCATCACGAGCCACGGCATGAAGGCGGCGTTTTCGACCGGGTCCCACGCCCAGTAGCCGCCCCAGCCGAGGACTTCATAGGCCCATCGCGCGCCGAACATGTTGCCGAGCGTGAGAAAGAACCAGGAGAAAATTGCCCAGCGGCGCGTCGAGCGGATCCATCCGTCGTCGAGCTTGCCGCTGATGAGCGCAGCGGCTCCGAATGCGAACGGCACCGTCGCACTGACGTAGCCGGTGTAGAGCGACGGCGGATGTATCGCCATCCAGTAGTTCTGGAGCAGCGGATTCAGGTCGGATCCTTCAGCGGGAATCGTCGCGAGCAAATCGAACGGGCGCGTGACGAAGTTCAGCATCAGCAGGAAAAAGATCGCGACACCCGCCAGCACCGCGAGCGCATACGGGGCGATCTCGGGATTGCGGCGGCGATTCTGGAACGCGGCGATCGACGTGAAGATCGACAGCAGCCAGGTCCAGAACAGCAGCGAGCCCTGCTGCCCGCCCCATAGCGAAGTGATTTTGTAAACCCTGGGGAGCGTAGTGCTCGAGTATGCGGCGACGTACTCGAGCGAGAAGTCGCTGCGCAGCAGCGCAATCCACAGCACTACGACCGCAATCGTCACCATCGCGCACATCGCCCACACAGCGTGGCGGGCGCTGACGACGAAGTCGGGCAGATGGCGGCGCGCGCCGTAGATATTCGCGACGATCGAATAGGCGGCGAGAATCAGCGCGATCGCGAGCGCGAGCTTCCCAAGTTGCGGCATCAAAAAAACCCGCTGTTATTGTGATTGCTTAGGCTTGTACTTGGAAGGGCAACTCGTCATCACCTGGGTCGCTACGATAGCGCCGTCGGCGCCGAGTTTGCCCTCGACGATAACGTCGCGGCCGGGCGCAAACATGTCGGGCTTGGGCTCGCCTGCGGCCACGACACGGAACGAGACGGGATCGGACGCCAAGACGGGTTTGACGGGCGCACCGGACGCGTCGAGGTCCGGGATCGGCGCGATTTCAAATTTGAGCGTGAGAGAGTTCGGGTCCCATCCGATATTGCCGGGCTTGACGCGGCCGGCGACGCGAATCGCCTGCCCGCCGAGCTCGGCCTGGCGCGCGGCCACTTCGGGGACGGTGAGGTAGTACTCGGAGGTGGTGCGAATCGAGCTGAATATAAGGTAGCCGATCGCGACGACAATCAAGCCGCCGCCGATGAAAAATCGTGGACGAATGCGCATTGCAGAGTAATTGTAGTGAAACCCGCGGTGGGTTTCACGCTTCCTTCGGCAGGGTTGAGCCCTGCACCCAGTTACTAAGAATCAGGATTCGGAATCGTCAGAAAGCTTGTCGTGGGGGCCGAAGGCTACGCCGCGTTTCGACGCTTTGATGAAATTGAGCATCTCGATTACTTCGGGGGTTTGATCGCCGGATTTTTCGAGGCGCTCGATCGCAAGTTTCAGATTCTGGCGGGTACCGAACAGGTTCGTGAAGGCGTGACGCAGCGCGTGAATTGATTTTGACGGGATGCCGGCCCGCTTGAGGCCTACCACGTTGATGCCGCGCAGCGTGTGGGTGCCGTCCATGATGCAGAATGGCGGGACGTCGCGGCTGGTGCGGGACAGTCCGCGCATCATCGCGAGCCGTCCGATACGGGTGTACTGATGCACCACGCAGTTGCCGGAGACCAGCGCGCGGTCGCCCAGTTCGACCCATCCGGCGAGCAGCGCGCCGCCGGCGATGATGGTCGAGTTGCCGATGCGGCAATCGTGCGCGACGTGCGCATTCTGCATCATGAAGTTGTCGTCGCCCATGATCGTGACGTCGCCGTGCTCGCTGCCCCGATGGACGGTGGAGTACTCGCGAAAGACGTTGCGGTCGCCGATTTTCACCGAGCGCGCGACGCCGGTGTAGCCGAGGTCCTGCGGCTCGTCGCCGATCACCGCGCCCGGATGAAGCACGTTGTCTGCGCCGAGTTCGGTGATGCCGAGAATCGTAACGTGACCTATCAGACGGGTGCGCGCACCGATGCGGATTTTTCCGTCGAGCAGGCATAGCGGGCCGACCTCGACGCCGGCGGCCAACTCGACGCCGTCGCCAACCACCGACGTTGGATGAATCCGCGCAGCGGAATCATTCAATTGAGGAGCCTGCGCTTTTTCAGATCGTCGTGATGCTCGTGGTCGGCGGGCTTCGAGTCGTTCGCCTCGTAGTCGCCCGAGACCCAGGTGCCGAGATCAATCATCTGGCATCGCTCGGAGCAGAAGGGACGAAATTTATTGCGCGGCGAGAGGTCAGCGGGCTTTTTGCAGATGGGACAGCGCATCTCATCTAAAAAATTGTCAGATGAGCACGCGATTCGCAACGAGGGCCAGATGGCATCCGAGATTCGTGGAGATCCGCACAACCTAACCCTAGCCCCTTCCCATAGTGGGAAGGGGGACAATCAAGCAAGCGATCCGACGTTGTCCCTACTCCGGGCTAGGTCACGGATTCGCGCCGCCACGCATCACGAAGATGCTGCCCTTGGGGCCTACGCGTACGCAGTTGACGTCCGTGCGAACGAACTCCGGCGTACAGATAGGCTGATCGATGGCCGGGCATTTGTAAAGGTTCGCGTCGAGCTGCTGGCACTTGTCGAGCGCGAAATTCACCTGGACGGGGTTCGCGGGAGGTACGTCGGCGTTCTGCGACGAGCATCCGCCCATCGCTAGCATCCCAAGCGACGCCACCAGCGCCGCGGCCGGGATCGTCATTCGCAGTCGTCGTCCGTGAATTGTTGAGCTGACAACTTTTCCGGTGCGCATCGTGTTCTCCTTACAACTGGGTTGAGGCGGGCGTCCGCCTGTTTCGAATCACAACCAAGCCGCGCGGTAGGCGAGCACGCGCTGAAGGTCTTAATACACGATGAGCGGGCTGCCTTAAAGAGGGAAAGCCGCGCGAAGATCAGGCAAGAATCAGAAGATTTCGGTGCCGCATCGGTCGTCGCCGCCCGAGGCCTGAAAGATATTCAAGCGGGGCTCGTACGCGAAGCGCTCGAAGTAACAGAGCTCCGTCCCGCGAGCGGGTCCCTTGTAGACCGCGCTGACATGGACTTGCAGGTTTGATTTGCTGGTAATTGCCGCCTGGTACTTGTCAGCCGGCAGCGCGATGTAAAAGTAATGCGGTACATTTGGCGACACGATTCCCGCATCTATTTCCGACATCGCGTCCGCCACCGGTCTGACCATTTTGCCATCGACCACCGCATGAACACTCACGATCGTTTCGAGCGCGGGAATATTTCCGAAATTTTTGTAGTTGACGATAATCATCGGACGCGCCGGGTCGGTTACCTGGAAGCTAACCCGCTCGACGCCGAGAAATGGACGATCCGCGACGGCGAAAATAGCGGTAGTGACGAGCGCTGTGCGCCAGGTGGCATAGGCGCTGAAAAAAGTCGCGAGCACCATCAGGATCGCCATGAGGTCGGCGACTTTGATCGCTCGCGCCAGCCTGGCGAGTATCGATCGCTCGGTGCGGATGATTTCGCGTTCGCGGCGATCGGCGGGCGATTCAGGATGCGAGCGCTGGTGAGACTCGTCGTCGGCCATTGCGCAGTTGTATAGCGCGGCTACGGGACAGAGAACCAGATCACCGCCAGCGGCGGCATCTCGATCGCGATCGAATGCGCAAATCCGTGCCACGGGATCGGGGCCGCCTCGACGCCGCCCATGTTGCCGACGTTGGTCCCGCCGTAAACTGCCGAGTCGGTGTTGAGAATCTCGCGATAGAATCCGGGGCCGGGCACGCCGACGCGATAACGCCTGCGCAGCACCGGCGAAAAATTGCCCACGCAGATGATTCGGCGGCCGGTGCTCGCCGCGACCCGCATGAAAGCAATCATGTTGCTGTCGGCGTCGTCGGCCTCCAGCCATCGAAAGCCCGCCGGGTCGGTGTCGGACTCCCACAGCGCAGGCTCGTCGCGGTAGATGTGATTCAGATCGCGCACGAGGACCTGCAGCTCGCGATGGTCGGGATATTCGAGCAGGTTCCAGTCGATGCTCGAATCGTGATCCCATTCGCGCCACTGGCCGACTTCCTGGCCCATGAAAATCATCTTCTTGCCGGAACGCGCCCACATGTAGGCGAACAGCGCGCGCTGGTTGGCGAATTGCCGCAATCGATCGCCGGGCATCTTCGCGAGCATCGCGCGTTTGCCGTGCACGACCTCGTCATGCGAGAGCGGCAGAATGAAATTTTCGCTCCACGCGTAGAGCAGGCCGAAGGTGAGATCGCGATGATGATAGCGGCGGTAGATGGGATCGAGCGTGAAGTACTCGAGCGTGTCATGCATCCAGCCCATGTCCCACTTGAAGCCGAAGCCGAGCCCCCCCAGAAAGACCGGGCGGCTGACGCCGGTCCACGCGGTCGATTCCTCGGCGATCATCATTACGCCGGGGTTGAGGCGGTACACGTCCTGGTTGAGCTTCTTAATAAATGAAATCGCGTCGAGGTTCTCGCGCCCGCCGAACGCGTTGGGAATCCATTCGCCTTCGCGCCGCGCGTAATCGAGGTAGATCATCGACGCCACCGCATCGACCCGCAGGCCGTCGGCATGGAACTCGCCGAGCCAGTAGAGCGCGCTGGCGGTCAGGAAATTGCGAACCTCGGCGCGGCCGTAGTTGAAAATATAGGTGCCCCACTCCGGATGGTCGCCCTGGCGCGGATCGGCGTGCTCGAACAGCGCCGTGCCGTCGAAGCGGCCGAGGCTGAATTCGTCCTTGGGGAAATGCGCGGGCACCCAGTCGAGGATCACGCCGATGCCGCGGCGATGCAGCTCGTCGATCAGGTAGCGCAAGTCGTCGGGACTGCCGTAGCGCGAGGTCGGCGCGAAGTAGCCGCTGACCTGGTAGCCCCACGATCCGGTGAACGGATGCTCCATCACCGGCAGCAGCTCGACGTGCGTAAAGCCCATGCTGGTCACGTAGTCGCCGAGCATCGGCGCCATCTCGCGATACGTGAGCGGGCGATTACCCTCCTCCGGCACGCGGCGCCACGAGCCGAGATGGACCTCGTAGATCGAGATGGGGCTTTTGATCCATTCGCGGCGCGCCCGCTCTGCAAGCCAATCCGCGTCGTGGAACTGGAAGGTGGATTGCTGAACGATCGAGGCGGTCGCGGGCGGCACTTCCATCCGCTGCGCGAACGGATCGCTCTTCAACAGCAAATTGCCGTCGCGCGTGCGGATTTCGTATTTGTAGTTCGCGCCCGGGCCGACGCCGGGGATGAACAGCTCCCACACTCCCGAGCTACCGAGCGTGCGCATCATGTGGACGCGCCCGTCCCACCGGTTGAAGTCGCCGACCACGCTGACGCCGCGCGCGTTGGGCGCCCACACCGCGAACGACACGCCGCGGATGCCCGACACCTCGCGCACGTGCGCCCCGAGTTTGTCGTAGGCGCGGTCGTCCTTCTGCTCGCCCCATAGATGAAGGTCGAGGTCGCCGAGCGTCGGCAGGAACGAGTAGGGATCGTAGGTCGTGAACGATTCGCCGTCGGGGAAGTGAAGCTCGAGCTGATAGGGAAAAATCGAGACCCGATTCTCGACGGCGGTTTCGAACAGGCCGGCATCGCGCAGGCGCATCGGACGCGGCGCGTCGCCCGGCACCAGCAGATTGATCGACGACGCGTCGGGGCGAAACACACGCACCACCAGCTGCTTGCCCTCGAGATGCGCGCCGAGGATCGAATGCGGATCGTGATGTTGCAACGCCAGCAGGCGTTCGAGCTCGTAGTGCGGCGAGCTGGAGCCGATAAGTTCAGCTTTCATTTCAAGTGAAAAGTCTAAACGATAGATTCGTTCCAAGCGACCCGCGTCCGAATGGAGACAGAAGATGAGTTCAACGCCTAATCCACCGCGCTCGAACAACTTGCCCGTCTTTGACCCGATGATGGGACAGCTCGAAGTGATCGAGCCTGGAATTGCGATGTTCCACGGCTTCGCCAACGTCGCGTTCGCGTATGGGCGCGGCGAGATGATCGTCGTCGATACCAGCTCGCGCCTGATGGGCGCGATGGCGGTGCGCACGATTCGCGAGGTCAGCGACGAGCCGTTCGCGTTTCTCATCTATACGCATGGCCACGGCGATCACGCGTTCGGCACCGAGGCGTTCATCGCCGACGCGCTCACGCGCGGGCACGCGCGGCCGAAAATCTGGGCGCACGAGGATGTCGCCGGCCGCTTCAAGCGCTACGCGCTGACCCGCGGATGGCAGTCGCATATCAACCGGCTCCAGTTCGGCGGCGCGTTCGCCACTGACGGCCTCTTCGAGCCCGAGTCGTTCAGCTACCCGGACCTGGTTTATCGCGATCAACAATTTCTCGACCTGATGAGCGAGCCGGTCGAGCTGCATCATGCGATGGGCGAGACCAACGACGCGACCTGGGTCTGGATGCCGACCCGGCGGCTCGCGATGGTCGGAGATCTAATCGTCTCGTCGATGCCGAATACGGGCAATCCCAACAAGGTGCAGCGCTACACGCTTGAATGGGCGGAGACGCTCGAGGCAATCGCGAAACGCGGGCCGCGCTACATTCTGCCGGGGCATGGGCCGGCGTATCGCGGCGAGGAACTTTGCAAGGAAGTGCTGAGTGAGACGGCGCGAGCATTGCGTCTCGTCCACGATGAAGTCGTGCGGCGGCTCAACGCCGGCGAATGGCCGGTGGATATAGTCGAAGCTGATATTTCCATTCCAGCGGAACTCGCGGCGAAACCGTACCTGCAACCGATCTACGGATGCGTCCCGTTCGTCGTGCGCGACGTTATCCGCCGATACGCCGGATGGTGGTCGGGCGAGCCGTCGCAAATGTTCCCGGCGACGCGGAAGGATCGCGGCGGCGACATCATGGCGTTGTGCGGCCGGCAAGCGATCCTTGGAAGGGCGCGCACCCTCAAGGAAGCGTCACAGCTAAGACGCGCGCTGTCCCTGGCAGAGATAGCGCTGAATGCGAACCCATCGGACACCGAAGCGATCACCTTGAACGCCGAGATACTGGAAGCGATGGCAGCGGTCGAGCGGTCATTCATCGCGCGCAACTTCTTCGCCGGCGCCGCCCGCCAACTCCGCGAGCGCGCGAAGTAACTAAACTGACGAGGCACGGACGGAAATGGATTTTCGCGAACTGAATCATGGCAAGTGCAAGACTTACCTGGCGATAGCAGAAGATGCCCGCAAGGCCGCCATCATCGATCCAGTCCGCGACAAGGTCGAACGATACCTGGCGGTCCTCAGTTATCACAGATTGCGTCTCGACTTGATCATCGACACTCACACGCATGCCGATCATCGCAGCGGTGCGATGGAGTTGGGCGCGCTGGCCGATGCGCCCGTCGCGATGCATCGTCTGGCGCCGGCGCCACACGTCGGTATCCACGTCGAAGACGGTCAACTGCTGAAGGTGGGCGGTGAAGAACTGCGCGTCCTCCATACTCCGGGCCACACGCCGGATTCGATTAGCCTGTTCGCGAAGGATCGCGTCTTCACCGGTGACGTATTGTTCATCCACGGAACCGGACGCGCCGATTTCGCGGGCGGCGACGCGGGCGCTCAGTACGATTCGATCTCGCGCAAGTTGTTCACGCTTCCAGATGAAACCATGGTTTTCCCGGCGCACGATTATCGCGGACATACGCAATCCACCATTCGAGATGAAAAGTGCTCAAATCCGCGGCTGGCCGGCAAAACGCGCGACGATTATATCAACTTGATGAACAACCTCGGCTTGCCTCTGCCCGACGGTATCCAGGAGGCGCTGCAACCGAACCAATCTGATCTCGATGCCGGCGCGATGAAGTTTCCGACACTTGCGCAACTCAACGAGGTGCATCAACTAAGCGCCGTCGAACTGCGTGATCGGCTCGCCAGTTCGAGTCC
>DATNLS010000013.1:0-4431 GCA_035602775.1 Candidatus Acidiferrales bacterium
CATGCGTTCGAGCCACTGGCGCTGGGCGTCGGATTGAAATTTCCAATGCCGGCCGCCCCAGCAAGCGTCTTCCTCGGTCTGCGTCGCGCGGCGCATCTCGGCGGGGCAATTCGCCTCCAGCCACGCGCGCGTCTCTTTGCGAAAATTTTCAAGATTTTCCATAGGTATATCAGGTGTTAATCGGTCTGCCCGCCGGATTCAAGGTACTACCGGCGATACGGAACCGGCACCCGCCCCGCGCAGCTCTCGTCGGCCAGCAAATGCGGCGCTCTCACTTAGTCAAGCTGCCGCCGAATGCGTCCGGCTGCATCTGATGCCCGTAAATGTCTCCCTCAAAGTATTCCGACTGGTAGGTAGCCGGGCGCGCGCCCCATCCGTATTCGAACATCCATCCCGAGGGATTTCGGAAATAGAATGAGTACATATGATCGTTCGAGTGCTTGCCCGGCGTAATCGTCACCGGAACGTTGTTCTTGCGCACCAGGTCATAGGTCAGGCCGACGTCGTCGAGGTTGTCCACCTCGAGCATGATGTGGTTGAGGCGGCGATCGGCGCCTGGGATTCCGAAGGCAACGGTGTGGTCGCGGTCGTTGCAATCCATAAAGACCAGCCCGATGGTTCGTTTGCCGCCGCGAAATTTGTACTCGACGCCGCCGCGCATCCCAAGTTGAGCGTAGAAGCGCTGGGCCGCGTCGACGTCGCGCTCGCGAATGATGCAGTGACCGAGGCCTCCGGTGCCAGTCTTGAATCGCCCATGCATCGCGCGGCCCGGATGGAACGGCTTGTCGAACTGCATCAGCGGCCCGTGAAAGATCTCGATTGGATTTCCGTCGGGGTCGTCGAGCTTGAGGACTTCGAGCACGCGACGCTCGTCGGCTTCCTCGACCGAGCCGATCCGGAATTTAATTCCCGCCTCGGATAACTGACGCTGCATCTGCGCGAATTCGTCGGCGCCCGCGACGCGAAATCCCAGGTACGCAAGGTCGTCACTGCCGTCTTTATGCACGACGATCCGGTGATGCAGGTAGTCCATTCGCAGGTAGCATCGATCCGACTCGCCTTCATCGGCCATTTCGAATCCGACGATGCCAGTCGCAAAATTCTTCCACGCGTCGAGGTCCTTCACCCCGATCCCCAAATAGCCTAACTCAGTTACCTGGATCATATATTTCCTCCGAGCGTTTACCGGGCGTCAGTGCGAACCCAATCGGAACCGAGCGCGACCCGCCGCACCGAATCGGTATCGGTCGGCTGATGACCAACTTTATGCACGGGCGCAGGTGCTTCGACAACCTTGTTCGACAACCGCCCGATTCCGCTGACTTCGACTTCGACCAGGTCGCCGACGTTCATCGGGCGCGAATTCTTCGGCGTGCCGGATAGTATGATATCGCCGGGAAGCAAGGTGATGAATCTGGACAGGTCGGCGACTATGTAGTCGATCGGAAATATCATTTCCGAAATCGCTCCCTCTTGTACTACTTTGCCGTTGATATAGGTGCGCAAAGTAGATTTGCGAATGTCTACTCCACTGACTATTCCGGGACCGATCGGACAAAAACCGTCCTGACCTTTTACGCGAAGCATCGAGCCGGCGTCGGTGTCGCGATAGTCCTGGCATCCGACGTCGTTGGCAGGCGCAAACCCGGCGATATAGTCCCAAGCATCCTCGCGGCTGACGTTGCGCGCGGGCTTGCCGATGATGACGCCGACTTCGCCCTCGTAGTTCAGATACTTGTGGCCGACGGGACGGCACAGCACTCCGCGATGAGAATTCAGCGCTGTGACAGGCTTTTGGAAGTAGGTTGGGGTCTCGAGCATCGGCGCTTTGAATTCGACACGGCGGGAATCGTAGTTCAAATGGATGCACAGAATCTTGGTCGGATCGCACGGCGGCAAGTAGGTCGCTTCCGCGTCGCCAAGATGTCGCCCGTCGCCCAACAAAAGACGATCGCCATCAGGACGCACCCACTTCGGCTGTCCCTCGTGCAGCACTCGGCGCCATTCTTCTCTCGGACCGTCAAGTACACTCATTGGCTATTCTCCGATTACTCCGTTGATGCCGCGCTTCAGTCAAACGATCCTTTCAGCGCGGCGATGTTCTTGACGTCGCAATAGAAGTCGAAGCTCCAGTTGCCGCCTTCGCGTCCGATGCCGGAATCGCGACTGCCGCCGAACGGGGCGGCGAGTTCGCGCACGAAGAAGCAGTTCACCCACACGGTGCCGGCGGTCACACGACTGGCTATTCGCATCGCGCGTTCCTGATTCCTGCTGAAAACCATCGCGGCCAGACCGTAGTGAGTGCCGTTGGCGAGTTCGATCAGCTCATCTTCATCGCGAAACATTTGCCACGTCAGCACGGGGCCGAATACTTCGCGCTGCACGACCTCCAGGTCCTGTCGCACACCGTCAAGCAGCGTCGGCTCGAAGTACAGTTCTCCGGCGCTCGATCGCTTGCCGCCCCACACTGGCTTGACCCCGGACTTGACCGCGCGCTCGACGAATCCTTCGACGCGCTTGTAATGTTCCGGCGTGATGAGCGGACCGACGCGCGTACTCTTCTCACGCGGGTCGCCGACCGTCATCTGCCCCGCCGCCGCGCGGAACTTGCTCTGAAATTCATCGGCAACCGACGCGTCAACCAGCAGTCGCGTGCCCGCGAGACAAACCTGGCCCGCATTCAGGTACTGGGTGGCGGCGGTCTGCGCGGCCGCGTCGAGGTCGGCGTCGGCGCACACTATATAAGGAGACTTGCCGCCGAGCTCGAAACTAACCGGAGTGAGCGATCGCGCGGTGGACTGGCCGATCAACTTCGCCGTGTCGGTCGATCCGGTGAAGCTCAGCCGGTCAATATCGGGATGGGCCGCGAGCGCCGCCCCCGCCTCTTCGCCGATGCCTTGCACAATGTTGAGCACGCCCGCGGGGATGCCGGCCTCGGTCGCCAGGTCCGCCAACATCGAGCAGGTCAGCGGCGCCCATTCCGGTGGTTTGACGACGACTGTGTCGCCGGCCGCCAGCGCGGGCCCGACTTTCCACGTCGTCAGCATGAAGGGACCGTTCCACGGCGTGATCAGGCCCGCGACGCCGGCAGGATCGAAGCGCACGTGATTGACCACCTCGGGCGAGTCGATTTGCTCGTGCCCCAACTTCAGCGCACGCTCCGCAAAGAACTCGATGTTCAGCGCGGCGCGCGGAATCACGCGCGCGAGATTGCCCATCAGCAACGATCCGTTGTCGGTAGTCTCGACCGCCGCGAGTTCTTTGCCGTGATCGAGGATTGTCTGCGCGAATTTCTTCAGTATGCGATGGCGTCCGTCGGGTCCGAGCGCGGCCCATTTCGGAAACGCGCGCCGCGCCGCGGCCACTGCCGAATCGATTTCGGCGGCACCGCCCGCGCTCACATCGGCGAGATGTTTTCCATCGATCGGCGAGCAGTCCTGGAAGGTCCGCTTCGATGCGACGCGTTTGCCGTCGATGAAGTGCGCGGTTGAGACTTCCACTCCCGCTACTTTGGCGCTTTCCATTTGGTAACCTCCGAGAGTCTCGCGTTACGACTGCCGACTCTTACTACCGCCGGCGATTCGAGTAGCCCGACGAGCTGCATTTCCAGCATTTGACGCATCGAGGGCTTGGATGGATCGGGCGTCCGCAATCCGGTACCGAGCCAAACGACCAGGAACGAAAAATGAAGCGCGAACATATTGTAAGCGAGCAGCGCGGGATCGACCGAGGCCTTGATCTCGCCGCGCCGCTGAGCCTGCTCGATCAACACGCTCATACGGCTGAAGAACGCTTGCGTGACCGCGTCGATTCCGTGGTGATCGCCTTTCACGAATGCGAGCTCCCTGACAAAAATTCGCGCCAGCTCAAATTCCCGCTGATCCTGCTTCAGCATCGCGTCGAACACGTGCATTGCCTGGTCAAGCAGTGACGCCTCGGGGACAGTCGCGAAGGCGCGATTGATGGTGCGGCCCATATCCTCCTGGAACACCATGACGAGCAGCTCGTCTTTCGATCGAGCATGGAAGAAGAGCGTCCCTTTTCCGACGTCGGCGCGCTCGGCAATCTCACTGGTGGTGGTTTGCTCGAAGCCCTTGGTGCGGAACAGTTCTCGCGCGGCGGCGATTAGCCGTGCGCGCTTGTCGCGCTTGTTGCGCTCTGCGCGGCCGACTACTTCAACGATGCCCGCCGCTGCCATCAGGCGCGCGCACCTTCGTCGAGCGATGATGCACCCACCGCAATCCCTTGCGCCTCCTCCTTGATCAGTTTGTCCATCATTCTTCTGAACTGCGACAGAGCGCTGTCTGAGGCCGTTGTGAGCATCGCGGCGCCGTGCGACCGATTGATGTTCGCCTGTTGCGCTTCGATCATCGTCCGGTCTTCGTTGAACGCCTTCAGGCCGAGTTGATAAAAGGTCTCCATCAATTTGGC
>DATNLS010000160.1:0-9865 GCA_035602775.1 Candidatus Acidiferrales bacterium
AATCGACTCCGGATCGACTGTCGGATTGGCTACAGGTTTCGCGGTTACCTGGCTGCCGTCCGACCATTGCCAGGTCGGCCCGGCGAAGTGAGTCCCGACCTGTTTTCCCGCTTCATCAAAGAGCTTGGCATCGGGTCCGCTGAGAATCCATTTTGATCCGTCGCAGGTGTAAATCTGTTGCCCCGATGCGTGCGCGTGCACCCGCAGATGTTCGCCTGCGGGCGGCTTGAGAGAGTCAGGCACCGACGGCTGAGTCTGTCCCTCTGCGCGATGTGACCCGAGCGCAACTGCTAGAAGGAAAACAGCGCCGAACAGGATCGCTCCCGGGCCGCCAACCTTAGTGATGACGAAATTTCGCATGTAGCTAAAATATTCGCCCCGCCCCCGCGAATGAAGTTCCTCACCGAGACCAGTTCTAAACAGGGACGAAGTCCCGCATCCTCTCTTTATTTACTGGGTGCAGGGATCAGCCCTGCCGAAGGAAGCGTGAAACCCACCGCGGGTTTCACATTAGATAAAGTGGGCTAAACTGAATTCCGATGCGATGTTCTTGCGGGACAGATAATCCGGCCGGGATGAAATTCTGCGGCAATTGCGGAACCGCACTCCGCAATCGGTGTCCGCGATGTGGACTTGAAAATCCTCCTGAATCTAAATTTTGCGGGGAATGCGGCGTAGCGCTGACGGTGGCTCGGGAAGCCGGCGCGAGCGCCAAGTCTGCGTCATCGATGGTCGAGCCTGCGGTTCGGGTGCGACTGGAGCAAGCGGCTGCGGACGAGGCGGGCGGCGAGCGCAAGACCGTTACGGCGCTGTTCGCCGATATCAAGGGATCGATGGATCTGATGGAGGGGCTCGATCCCGAAGAGGCGCGGGCGATCGTCGATCCCGCGCTGAAGCTGATGATCGACGCAATGCATCGCTACGACGGCTACATCGTGCAATCCACCGGCGACGGAATTTTCGCGCTGTTCGGCGCGCCGGTCGCGCATGAGGACCACGCTCAACGCGGACTCTACGCGGCGCTGCGGGTGCAGGAAGAGATGGCGAAGTATTCGGCCGACTTGCGCGCGGCGGGAAATCCGCCGGTCGAAATCCGGGTCGGACTCAACACCGGCGAGGTGGTGGTGCGCTCGATTCGGACCGACGACGCGCATACCGAGTACACGCCGATCGGGCATTCGATGAGCCTGGCGGCGCGGATGCAAACGCTGGCGCCGACCGGCTCGATCGTAATCACGGAGCAGACGCAGAAACTCACCGCCGGCTACTTCGACTTGAAGCCGCTCGGCCCGGCGCGAATCAAGGGCGTGAGCGATCTGATCAACGTTTACGAAGTGATGGGAATCGGCCCGCTGAGGACGCGCCTGCAGATGTCGGCGTCGCGCGGGCTGTCGAAGTTCGTCGGACGACGCGCCGAGCTCGAGCAACTCGACAACGCGCTCGAGCTGACGCGCAGCGGCCACGGCCAGATCGTCGCGGCGATGGCCGAGGCGGGAGTCGGCAAGTCGCGCCTGTTTTACGAATTCAAGATGCGCCGGCAGGCTGAATGCCTGGTGCTCGAGGCGTTCTCGTTCTCGCATGGCAAAGCCTCGGCGTATCTGCCGGTGGTCGATCTGCTCAAGAGCTATTTTCGAATTGCCGATCGCGACGACGCGCGCACGCGGCGCGAGAAGGTTACCGGCAAGGTGCTGGCGCTCGACCGCGCGCTCGAAGATACGCTGCCGCATCTGTTCGCGCTGCTCGGAATTCCCGCGGGCGACAGTGGGCTCGACGAGATGGATCCTTCGATCAGGCGCCGCCGCACGCGCGATGCGGTCAAGAGTCTGATCGTGCGCGAGAGCCTCAACCAGCCGCTGATTCTTATTTTCGAGGACCTTCATTGGGTCGACGCGGAGTCCGAAGCGCTGCTCAACCTGATCGCCGATTCGATTGGCACCGCGCAAATCCTGCTGATGGTCAACTATCGGCCCGAGTATCGGCACAAGTGGGGCAACAAAACCTACTACACGCAGATGCGGCTCGATCCGCTGGGGCGCGACAACGCGGCGGAGCTGCTGTCGGCGATGCTGGGTGACGACAGCGCGCTCGGTTCGTTGAAGGCGACGATCATCGAGCGCACCCAGGGCAATCCGTTCTTCATGGAAGAGATGGTGCAGGTGCTGTTCGATCAGGGCGTGCTGGTGCGCGACGGCACAGTCACGATCGCGCGCCCGCTCACGTCGATCCAGATTCCGTCAACCGTCAAGGGAATCCTGGCTGCGCGAATTGACAAGCTGGCTGCGCCGGACAAGGACCTGCTGCAATCGCTCGCGGTGATCGGCAAAGAATTTCCAATTGGCCTGGTGCGGCGGGTGGTCGGCAAGCCCGATGACGAGCTGGTGCCGATGTTGTCGAACCTGCAGGCGGCCGAGTTCATCTACGAACAACCGGCGTTTCCCGAAAACGAATACATCTTCAAGCACGCGCTGACGCAGGAGGTCGCCTACGATTCGGTGCTGATGCATCGGCGCCGGACTATTCACGAGCGCACGGCGGCGGCGCTCGAGGAGACGTTCGCGGCGACGCTCGACGATCATCTGGCCGAGCTGGCGCATCACTATAGCCGCGGCGCCAACGCGTCCAAGGCGGTCGAATATTTGCATCGCGCGGCGGAGCAGGCGGGGGCGCGGTCGGCGTACAACGACGCGATCGGCTATGGGCGCGAGGCGTTGCGGCTGATCGCCACGATGCCTGAGTCGCGCGAGCGTGATCATAGAGAGCTGAAGATCCAGATGACGATGGGGCCGCTGATCGTCGCGGTCCAGGGATTTTCGTCGCCGGAGCTGGCGATCAACGTCAAGCGCGCGCAGGAACTCTGCCGCAGCGCCGGCGAGACACCCGAAATCTTCGGCGTGTTGGCGGGGCTGTGGAGTTTCGATCATGCCAACGGACAGATGCGCGAAAGCCGCGTCATCGCGGATAAATTGCTCAAAATGGCCGTGCACATGAAGACCGATCTGGCGACGGGAGTGGCGCATAACTCGATGGGAGGTTCGTGTCTCTGGATGGGGGAATTTCCAACGGCACGCGAACATCTGGAGATCGCTGCCGGGGCCTTCGACCGCGATCTGCCGCGCTTCGTGCCGATGTTGCAGACGCCGGTCACACCGTCACGCTGTAATCTTGCATGGGCGCTTCACATGGCTGGATACCCGGACCAGGCGAAGCGGCGTATGGACGAGGCAGACAAAATGGCGCTGCAGCTTCGCCGTCCTTTCAGCGTCGCATTCGCGAATATGTACGCGATCGTGCTGATGCATTTCCGGCGTGAATATGCTGACGTGCGGCCGCGTTCGGAGGCACTGATCGAACTGTCGCGCGAAAACGGACTTCCCTTCTGGCTGGCGGCTGGAGAGATGTGCCTGGCGCGCACGATCGCCGGCGAAGGCGAGTATCGCGGCGATGAAGCGGCGATGATGGCTGGCCTCGCGATGCTGAAAAAAGCCGTAGAGAACTTGGCGGCCAGCGGCGCCGACCTGATCTACACGTTCTCATTTATCATGCTGGCGGAAGTTTATCTCACGATGAAACGAGCGGACGAATGCCTGAGCGCGCTGGACCAGATTGCACAACGGATCGAACAGAAGGACCATCGCCTGCTCGAGGTTGAAGTTCACAGAATTCGCGGCGAGGCGATTCTTCTCCGTCCCGACGGCGCCACTGAAGCCGAGCGATGCTTCCGGCGCGCAATCGAAATTGGGGTGCGTCAGGGAGCAAACGCGTGGCGATTGCGCGCGGCGACGAGCCTGGCGCGGCTGTTGATCAAGACGGGCCGGCGCGACGAGGCTCACGCAGCGCTGGCGCCGGCATTCGCGCAATTCACCGAGGGGTTCGATACGAACGATCTGCGCGAGGCGAAGGCGATCCTCGAAGAATTAACCGCGTAGTGCGGCTAGAGCATGCGGCTGAACTTCTGCCGCATGCGGCCGAAGAATCCCGCGCGCTCGACGCCCGCTTTGGTTACGATTGGAATCGTCGCTCGCGGCTTGCCGGCGAGCAGCACCGTCAGATCACCGACTTGCGTGCCGGGTTGCACGGGCGCATCCACGTATCTCACCGCGGGCTCGAATTGGACGGTCACCCGGGTCTCTTCGCCGCGGCCGAGCGTGAACGCTGCGTTCCCGTTAGGCCCGATCGCAACGGTCTCGGCGACGCCGTCGTGCACCGGGATTGTCGCGGGAATCGCCTTTTTCAGATCGGGCCGGTAGCTGACAAAAGTGCGAAACGCCCAGTCGATTAACTTCTCGGATTCGTTCATCCGTAGCGTTTCGCTCGGCGCGCCCAGCACGGCCGACAGCAGGTTCATGCCGTTTGAGGTCGACGATGCGACCAGGTGATAGCCCGCTTCGTCAACGTGGCCGGTCTTGATTCCGTTGACGCGTGGGTCGTGAAGCAGAAGCCGGTTGAAGTTGGGCTGCGAGATTTTGTCGAAGGTGAATTCCTTGGCCGAGGTGTAGGTAAGCGCTTCCGGATGATGCGTCACGAGCGAGTGCGCGAGCGCGACCATGTCGGCAGCGGTGGTGAACTCGCCTTCCGCCGGCAATCCATCGGGATTGTTGAAGTGAGTCTCCTTGAGCCCGATCTCCTTCGCCTTGTCGTTCATCATGGTGGTGAACCCGTCGGTGCTGCCGCCGAGGTATTCCGAGAGCGCCACCGCGGCGTCGTTGCCCGACGACACCATCAGGCCAAAGAGCAAATCGTTCACCGCGACTTTTTGTCCGACGCCCAGGAACATCCGCGAGACGGTGTCGTTCATCGAGAGCCGCCAGGCATTTTCGCTGATTGTAATGTCGGTCGTGGGAGAGATTTTGCCGGCCTTCAGCGCGTCGAGGGTCAGGTAGAACGTCATGATCTTGGCGAGGCTGGCGGGCTGCATCTTCTCATGCTCGTTGTACGCGTACAGCACGGCGCCGGTGTCGGCGTCGATCATCATGGCGGCCTTGGCGTCGAGCGCGAACGGAGCCGGCCGGTCGCCGAGTACGTGAATCGACGACAGCGGCACGATTGCGACGTCTGCGTGCGGTTGTGCCGCGACCGGATGGCGGTGTATCACCCGCGCAAAGCATGGAGTCGCCGCCAGAATCGCCATCGCCGCAAACGCAATAATTTTTGAGATTGGTTTATTCCGCACGCCCGTCCTCATCCGCCTGAAGAGGTTACTACGCGAGCGCCCGACGCGCGACGTTCGCAAGTGGTCATATTCCATTTTGTTGAAGCATAAAGGAAACTGAACCCGCATGGATATCTCCGTAATTTTACCGGTCATGAACGAGGCCGAAAACCTGCGGGTACTGATCCCCAGGCTAATCACGCTGCTCGACCGCGAGCGGATTACTCACGAGATCATCGTGATCGACGGCCCGTCAACGGACGGCACTGGCGAAGTGGCGCGAGAACTCGGCGCGCGCGTGGTCCAGGAACGCAAGCGCGGATACGCGGGCGCGCTGGAGACGGGGATTGCCGAGGCTCACGGCGACTACCTGCTGACGCTCGACGCCGACCAGTCGCACGATCCGGACTTCGTCGTCAAGCTGTGGCGCGCCCGCAAGCGCGCGGACATCGTGGTCGCGTCGCGCTACGTGCTGGGCGGCGTCGCTTACTCAGACTTCATCCGCCGATCGACCAGCTGGTTCCTGAACCAGGTGTTGCGGCGGATGCTCTCGATACCGGTGCTCGACATGTCCAGCGGATATCGCCTGTACCGCCGGCATGTCTTCGAGGAGCTGACTCTCACGTCGGCGAACTTTGAGGTGCAGGAGGAAATCCTGGTCAAAGCCTACGCCAGCGGATTCAGCGTGGTCGAAGTTCCGTTCACATATTTCCCGCGTGGCGCGGGCCGATCGCACGCCAAGCTCTTCAGCTTCGGCTGGAAGATCTTCCGTTCGTCGCTGTCGATGTGGAAAATCCGCAACTCGCTCGCGTCCGCCGACTACGACGAACGCGCCTTCTACAGCCTGATTCCGCCGCAGCGCTACTGGCAGCGCCGCCGCCATCGCATCACGGTATTATGGGCGCGCGGGGCGGATCGCGTGCTCGACGCGGGATGCGGCTCGAGCCTGATCGTGCAGAGCCTCAACAACGTGGTCGGCATGGACTTCAACTACGCGAAGCTGCGTTTTCTGCGCCGCTACGAAATTCCGCTGGTCAACGGATCGGCCTTCGCGCTGCCATTCAAGGACGATTCGTTCGACTGCGTAATGAGCTCGCAGGTCATCGAACACATCCGATACGACGAGTCGATCTTCACTGAGATGCGCCGGGTGCTCAGGACCGGTGGCATGCTGATCCTGGGCACGCCCGACTACGCGACGATCGGCTGGCGGATCATCGAACCAGCCTACGGCTTTCTGATGCCGGGCGGATACAAGGACGAGCACATTACGCATTACACGCTGGCTTCGCTCCGCGAGATCCTGACGCGCTACGGCATCGTGATCGAGGAGATCGCTTACATCGCGCGCAGCGAGCTGATCCTTCGATGCCGCAAGGTTGAACTCGAGCAGCCAGCGCGAGGCGACGTGACCGCGACTGCCTCGACCGCAGCCTGAAACCGTGGGCGAGAGTCCTGATGATGCGGGCGAACAACCTGTCGCGACCTGCCGTAGCGCTGGCAATCCTGCTGACAGTCGCGACTTGTACCGCGTCGTGCTCGAGCACGAACGCGCAACCGCCGGGCTTGCCAAACATGCAGATGTCGCTGGCCGCGCCCGGCAGTTGCCGAATCGATGCGATCAAGATGTGCCAGACCGAAGACGGAGGGGCACCGCCGCCCGCGGAGCAGAAGGCGACCATGCCAATGCCTACTTACGGGCCGCCCAATCTTCCCGATTCGATCGAATTTCAAATTCCTGCGGGCCAGAATATAAAGCTGATGTGCTATTACGATCCGCCGCATACTTCGGTCTACCGAGCCGACGCCACGCCGGACGCGCCGCTGACCGACAACTCCGTCGATTACCTGCAGAAGCGAGGATTCTGCGCTAACAAGTGAGGATATCGAAATGCCAAAGATTCAAGTCGGCGAAGTGAAACTCAACTACGACGTTGCCGGGAAGGGCGAGCCGCTCCTGATGATCATGGGCCTCGGCGCGAGCTCGGCGGTGTGGAATCCCGAGCTGCTGACCGAACTGGCGCGCACGTTGCGCGTGATCACGTTCGACAATCGCGGCACCGGGCAGAGCGACAAGCCCGACGCGCCGTATTCGATCGAGATGTTTGCCGATGACGCGGCGGGCGTGCTCGACAAGCTCGACGTTCCGCGCGCGCATATTTTTGGCGTCTCCATGGGCGGCATGATCGCGCAGGAGTTCGCGCTGCGGCATCCGAAGCGGACGGCTACGCTCACGCTCGGATGCACCACGGCGGGTGGCACGAATTCGGTGCCGCCGCCTCCCGAATCGTTGAAAGTTCTGACCGCTCCGCGCGAGGGCGTTTCACCGGAGGAGGTTATTCGGCGCGGATGGCCGCTCGGGCATACGCCGAAGTACATCGCGGAGAATCGCGCCGCCCTCGAGGCGGAGATTCCGCGCCTGCTCGAGTATCCGACGCCGCCGTTTGCATTCCAGCGCCAGCTCGAAGCGACCTACACGCTGAAGACCTTCGATCGCCTGCCGCAAATCAAGGCGCCGACCCTGGTCGTGACCGGCGCCGAGGACGTCCTGATCCCGGCGAAGAACTCGGAAATAATCGCGGCGCAGATACCCGGCGCGAAATTGCACATAATCCCCGGCGTCGGACACGCGTTCATGGACGCGCGCGAGGAATTCCTGAAAGTATTTTTGCCTTTCGTGAAGTCGCACCCAATGGCCGCGTAGGCAAAGCCTCGCGGCGCTTGCGCGCGGTGGCGTGGGCGGACTTAATCTCGTACGTGCCCTCGTTTTACGATTTCGCAGAGGTCTGCCAGTCGCTCAGCCAGACTCAGAGCCGGCTGCAGATGGCCGAGACGGTCGGCACGTTTCTCGCCGCGCTGGAAATCGACGAGGCGGAAATCGCCGCGCGATTCATGGTCGGCCGCGCGGTCGAGCAGGGCGAGGAAAAGCGCCTGCAGATCAGCGGGCGCGCAGTCTGGAAAATCGTCGCGGAGATGACCGACAGCGCGGATCAGGGCGAGGACATCTTCACTGCCGCCGAAGATTTCGGCGAGGCAATCGAAATGACGCTCAAGCTTCGCGCGGCCGACCCTGAGCCGACGCTTACGATTCGCGAGCTCAACGACAAATTCGCCGAAATCGCCGCGATCGAGGGACGCCATGCGCGCAACCGCAAGCTCGACGCGCTGCGCGAACTGTTCACGCGAGCGTCGGCGTTCGAGGCCAAATACATCGCGAAGATTCTGATCGGCGAGATGCGCCACGGTGTCAGCGAAGGCCTGATGCTCGAGGCGATTGCCCGGATGGGTGCGCGGCCGGTCAGCGAAGTGCGCCGGATTCACATGTTGGAGGCTGACCTCGGGCGGGTGGTGCGAATGATCCGATCGCCGGGCGCCGAAAAGTCAGTCGTAGAAAAATCTTCGGCCGCCGTCAAGCCGCTCAAGCCGATGCTTGCGGTCCCGGTCGCCGACATTGCCGAAGCGTTCGCCACGCTTGGCCCGGAATTGTCATTCGAGCACAAGCTCGACGGCGCGCGCGTGCAGATACATCATGCGGCTGACGGCGGCGTACGAATCTTCTCGCGCCGGCTGAACGAGATCACCGAGAGCATCCCAGATGTCGTCGAGGTGGTGAATCGAATCGGCGCGCGTCACGCGATTCTCGACGGTGAGGTGATTGGCGTCGACGCTTCGGGGCGGCCGGCGGCGTTTCAGGATCTGATGCGCCGCTTTGGACGCACGCGCGACATCGACAAAGCTCGCGCCGAGCAGCCGCTGAAACTTTACATATTCGACGTGCTCGCGCTAGACAATGGCTTGACGATCGATCGCCCATGGGCCGAGAGAATTTCCATGCTCGAAGAGCTGCAGTCGTCAGCCAGGCTGGAAATAGTCGAGCGCATCATAAAACCGAATCTCGCCGAGGCCGAGAAGTTTTACGCCGATGCGGTCGCGGCCGGATACGAAGGAGTGATGGCGAAGTCGCTCGCGAGCGCTTACACGCCGGGCGCGCGCGGCCGCGGATGGCTCAAGATAAAGCACACGCGCACGCTGGACCTGGTGATCGTCGCGGCGGAGTGGGGTTACGGCCGCCGCCACGGCTGGCTTTCCAACTATCATCTCGCGGCGCGCGACCCGAGCGGCGGGTTCGCGATGCTCGGCAAGACTTTCAAGGGTCTCAACGACGAACAATTCCGCGCGATGACCGAGCGGCTGCTCGCGCTCAAGACGGCCGAATTGCACGGTGTCGTGACGGTTCGTCCGGAGGTCGTCGTCGAGGTTGCCTATAATGATATTCAACGCAGCCCGAATTACGACGCCGGAATGGCGCTGCGATTCGCGCGCATCGTGCGCATCCGCGACGACAAGTCGCCCGAGCAGGCGGACTCAATCGATACTGTGAATGCTGATTACGAACAGCAGAAAATATTGCCGTCGAGCAGAAAAATCTGAAGCTCGCGAATCAGCGGTGGTGATGCTGGACATGGTTGGGCTCGTGCGCGTCACTGAGCGCCATGCCGATAGCTTCGATCTCCGATTGGCCGAAATCCTCGAGCACGAACGCCTCGACGCCAGCCTCGGTTTCGACTCGCTCATAAAGATCGCAGCACCACCAATCGGGACTCAACTGGCGCGTCCGAATGACGAAAACGTTGCCACCAACCACTTCAACCCGTTCCATAAAAGCCACCTCCCTAACATCGGTATGGCCGCAGGTGCCGGGGTACAGAGATAAAT